>DAOUIC010000194.1:0-17637 GCA_034428255.1 Anaerolineales bacterium | reverse complement strand
ACAGACAATCCGGATGCAACCATCGGTGGCTGCATTGACATGTTCAATCGATGGCAACCGGATTTGGCGGCGGTCGGCATTGCATCCTTCGGACCGGTGGACCTTGATCCTGGTTCCGACACCTACGGGTATGTAACCACAACCCCCAAGCCCAACTGGCAGTACATCAACCTGGCCGGACAGGTGCGGGACGCCCTGGGTGTGCCGGTAAACTTCGACACCGACTGCAACGGCGCGGCCCTAGGCGAACACATGTGGGGCGCGGCGCGGGGAGTGGACACTTTCATTTACCTTACGGTCGGCACCGGCATTGGCGGTGGCGGAATGGTTGGCGGTCAAATGCTCCACGGCATGCTGCACCCGGAAATGGGCCATGTTACGGTTCCGCACGACTGGGAACAGGATCCCTATGAGGGGTGGTGCCCCTATCATGGCGATTGCCTGGAAGGGCTCGCCGCAGGCCCTGCGCTGGAAGGCCGGTGGCGGGCCAAAGGCGAGACTCTGCCGCCTGATCATCCCGCATGGCCGCTGGAAGCCCAGTATCTTGCTTCCGGCATCATCAACATGCTGTACGTGCTGTCGCCCCAAGTGGTGATCCTGGGTGGGGGCGTCATGGACAACCGGTTCCTCTACGGCATGGTGAGGAAGGAGGTCTTGCGTCAAATGAACGGGTACCTCCGAGTGCCCCGGCTCCAGGACAGCCTCGAGTCGTTCATCGTACCTCCGGCCCTGGGCAACAAGTCGGGTGTCCTGGGTGCCATCGCACTGGCCGCCAGGGCCCGCGCATAACAGGGCCTGTGCCCGCGGTCGGCGGCGGCCGCGGTGAACCTCCCGGCTTGACAGATGGCGCTCTCCGCAGGGACTCACGGCTCGCATCGGCGGCGCAACGCATTGACCGGCGAGTGGGTCCTGAATTCACCACAACGTTTGCAGCGTCCCTGGCAGGGACATACCGAGTCGATGGCGGCGGATCAGGTTGAGCGGTACGTAGCCGACTGCTATTTGTGCCCCGGCAATCAGAGGGCCAACGGTGAAGTCAACCCGCAGTATCGCGATGTGTTCGTGTTTGCCAACGATTTTCCGGCCTTGCAGGGCGAACCAGCTGGCACGATCAATGACGCACAACCCGAATTGTTTCGTTCGGACCAGGCCACGGGTCTGTGCCAAGTGGCCTGTTACTCGCCGCGGCACGACCTGACCTTGGCCGACCTGGATCACACAGAGGTGACGAAGGTGGTCCGGATGTGGTCGGACTTGGAACGCGAGGCAGGGGGGAGATCAGACATACGTTATGTGCAGATCTTCGAAAACCGCGGTGAGATCATGGGATGTTCCAACCCTCATCCCCATTGCCAACTCTGGGCAACCGACCACGTGCCCTGGCTGCCGGCCCAAGAACAGGACCGTCAGGTCCGTTACCTGTGCAGCCACGGGTCTCACCTGCTGGTCGACTACCTTGACCAGGAACTGTCGGCAGGCGAACGACTGGTATGGACCAACGAAGAGTGGGCTGTGCTGGTTCCCTGGTGGGCCGTGTGGCCGTTTGAAACCCTGGTTTTGCCCCGGCGCCAGGTTGCGCGCCTGCAGGACCTGACGCGCGAGCAACAGGTTGCCCTGGCCGATGCCCTGCAAGTATTGCTGACGGCCTACAACCGCCTCTTCGATACCGGAATGCCGTACTCGATGGGTTGGCACGGTGCACCTTGTGACGGCATGCACGATCAGGGGTCGCCTTGGCAGTTGCACGCCCACTACTATCCTCCGCTGTTGCGGTCGGCCACGGTGCGGAAGTTCCTGGTCGGGTACGAAATGCTTGCGCAACCCCAGCGCGACTTGACCCCCGAGCAGGCGGCGGCGCGACTGCGCGACTTGACCGGTTGATCAAATGCACCTCGGCAATCCGCGGTCGGATGAACAACGCGATGGGAACGCCATGAGCGGGATGCCTTTGTCCCCCTTGCGGGAGTGCGTGCCAAACTTCAGTGCAGGCAGGGACCGCGCGACGGTGGATGTGCTTTGCCGCACAGTGTCCGCGGCCGGAGTCGCGCTCCTGGACACTCACGTGGATGTTCACTACAACCGTTGCGTGCTCACGTTCGCCGACCAGTTCGAGAAGTTGGCGGCAGCCGCACTGGGTCTTGTGGAGGCGGCGACCAGCAACATCGACATGATGAAACATTCGGGGGCCCACCCCCGCCTGGGAGCCGTGGACGTGTTTCCGTTCGTGCCGTTGCACCACGACGACATCCAGGCATGCATTGAGGATGTGCGCATGCTGGCGCAGCGGATCGGCGAGGAACTGGGCATTTGCGTCTACCTCTATGGCCAGTCCGCGCTGCGGCCGGACAGACACCGTCTGTCGAATATTCGGCGAGGGGAATTCGAGGCCTGGCATGCCGGAATCGGCAAGGATCTCCGCTGGGAACCCGACTTTGGCCCGTCCCGGCCGAGCCGTGGCGGGCCTGTGGTGCTGGGTACGCGGCCCGTTCTGATTGCGATCAACTTTGTGCTGGAGGAACCCGATGCAGCACTGGCGCGCCGCATTGCTCGTGCGGTGCGCGGGCGTTCAGGCCTGCCCGCGATCCAGGCCCGCGGTTTTTCAATTGGGTCGCAAGTGCACGTCAGTTGCAACATCCTCGACTGGCGACAGACGGGCCCGCGACGGCTGTTTGACCGTATTGACGATCTCGCCATGCAGGCCGGTAATGGCGTATTCCATACCGAAGTGGTCGGGTTGATTCCCGGTGCAGCACTTGCCGAGGGGGATGCCGAGGCCATGCGCATCGTCGATTGGTCCGATCACAGTATCCTTGAGAACAGAATTGCCTCGGTTCGGTCGCCGACAACGGCTGAAAACAGTGTTTAGGCTGGTCCGGGCAGGTCCAACCCGGACGTACACCTGTGCGCGTTCCCTGTCAACCGACCTGGCCAATGTTCTACCCACGTACCTTGCTTCGGCCCTGCCAACAGCCGGGTGACTGTTGTCCTGGGAGCGCACATGTCCGCCACCGTAATCGGAATCCAAGGCGATGACTTTGTTGTGAATGGCCTGCCTGCCTGCCCCGGTGCTGTCTGGGAAGGGCACAGAGCGGAGGGTCTGTTGCTGAACAGTCGCATGGTGCAGGCCACCTTCGACGACCTCAATCCGGCCACCCGGCATCTTTGGGACGGGCCGGCTGGCGTCTGGGACCCGGACCGCAATACGGACGCTTGCGTTCGGGCCATGGCCGACTGGCGCGCCGCCGGCCTCAACTGCATCACGGTCAACCTGCAAGGCGGCAGTCCCTTCGGATACTCCCAGGACCAGCCGTGGCACAACTCCGCCTTTGGGGCGGACGGCAGTCTCGACCCGCCCTATATGCAGCGCCTGGGTCGGGTATTGGCCGAAGCGGACGCCTTGGGCATGGCGGTGATCGTCGGGTTGTTCTACTTTGGTCAATTTCACCGATGCCGGTCGGACGACGCGGTGCGCACGGCAGTGGCGGGAGCGATCGGATGGCTGGCTGAAAGCGGTTACCGCAACGTGCTCCTGGAACTGGGCAACGAAGTGGACATCGTGCGGCATCCATGGGGTTACGGAGACTCGCTCGTATCCTCGCATCGCACACCGGAACTGATGGATTCTGTCCGGAATCTCATTGCTGCCTGCTTCACAGACGGATGGATTCTGCCCGTCAGTACGAGCCTTAAGGGCGGATCCGTCCCGTCGGACGCGCTGTTGGAGGTGCTGGACTTTGTCCTTCTGCATGGCAACGGCGTGTCCGATCCCCTGCGCATCGCGGAGATGGTTCGCCGGACCCGGAGTTCACCGGCCTACCGGGGGCAGCCCATCCTCTTCAACGAGGATGACCACTACGGATTTGACACGCCGCTTTGCAACATGACCGCCGCTATCTCGGAACACGCGGGGTGGGGATTCTTCGACTATCGCCGCAGCCACGAAGACTGGCGGGAGGGATTCCAGAGCGTTCCGGTCGATTGGAGCATCGGCAGTGAACGCAAAAGGGCCTTCTTCTCCCTGGTTGCGCACATCACCGGCAATCCTGCACCCCCCTGACCCATGTCGCGGTCCGTCAATCGCGCTGGGAACGGAAACCCCGGACCATCAGGCCCTGTGCCTGGCTCGCGTCGTGTTCGCCCCGTGCACTGCGATTCTCGACTGTGGTGCCGCCGGCCACAATGTAGTCGTCAGGTCTGCGGTAACGATGGATGAACACCGGTCTTGGAATGTCTGTGAAGTTCGGCTTGGATCCGTGCACCGTCCTGACATGAAAGAAAATCGCGTCGCCGGCGTTTCCTTCAATTGGCAACGCCGCTTCCCACGGCCATTCGCCGTCATCAAGGCCCAGGTGCGAAAACGTGTCCACATGGTCCAGTTGGCCAAGTTTGTGGGTGCCCGGGACGACATGCAGGGCACCCCGTTCCACATTCGTGTCGACGCAGTACACCAATACACCGACCGGTCCCAGATGGCGGTGTTCGAAGTAGGCCGAATCCTGATGGAGGTGCTTGGGATGGCCTCCGGCCGGCTCCTTGACCAGGCACTGCCCCAGGTTGAAAGTCTCGATGTTGGGACCGAGGATGGCTTCCACGATGTCCAGCAGGTCGGGTTCCAGGGCCGACTGCAGCAGTGCCGCGCTCGTCTCGTAGTTCGTTCCGGTGACCATGATCTGCTGTTGCCGCACATACCCGGCCGGCGACGGGATGAACAGGGAGCCGTTCGGGGTGTGCCAGCCGACATCGGACCTTGTGGCGCGATCCAACTGGGCAATGGCCTCGTCCGTGGTCTGCATGATGTCCCGGCGGACGGCAGCGACGTGGCGTTGCATCAGTCCGCGGACCACAATCGCCCCTTGCTCAAGAAACGCCTCGGCCATGCGGCTGATTTCAGTCTCCCGCGCAATGAAATCGAGGTCGGCCACGGTCACGGCAGGCAGTCGCTCCCTGATGGATGGGGTTGTCGGGTTGGCCAAAGCAGGCATGATCCGTGTTGTCCTGGTCTGTTCGATGTCCGGGGACGCACATTGTGTGCAGTCAATTAATGTAGCAGGAACTGCCATGTCGTCTGAAGTCACCGTCAGGGAAGTGCGGGTAGTCGCCACTCAGCCGGAGGGCACTCCACTTGTCACCGTCAAGGTGGTTACATCGGAACCCGGTTTGTATGGGGTTGGCTGTGCCACGTTCACACAGCGTTGGAAGGCGGTCGTGGCTGCCCTGGAAAGTCACTTGGCTCCCTTGGCTGTCGGCAGGCCGGTCAACCGCATCGAGGATTTCTGGCAGGTGGCCATGCACAATGGCTATTGGCGCAACGGTCCCATTCAGAACAATGCCATTTCCGGCCTGGACCAGGCTCTGTGGGACATCAAGGGCAAGATGGCGGGAATGAGCGTGGCGGACCTGTTGGGGGGTCCTTGTCGGGAAGCGGCGCGGGTGTACGTTCATGCCTCGGGGGACATCCCCGAGGCAGTACTCGAGTCCGCCCTTGATCTTGAGGACCGGGGCTACCGGTACATACGTGTCCAGCAAGGTGGCTACGGTGGCAAGGGCCACGCATTGCACCAGCCGGCCGGCGCGGCCGGTGGCGCCTACTACGACCCCAGGGAGTACTGTCGCGAAACGTTGGCCATGCTGGCCCATGTGCGCGGTGCCATGGGCGACCGTGTGGAACTGCTGCACGACATCCACGAACGCCTGCAGCCGGTGCATGCGGTCGAGTTTGCACGCCGGATTGATGAGTTCGGCTTGTTTTTCCTGGAGGATGCCCTGGCTCCCGAAGACATCGAATGGTTCGACCAACTGCGCGCGCACAGCACAACGCCTGTGGCCATGGGCGAACTGTTCAACCACCCGCTCGAGTGGACGCCGCTGATTGAGCGAAGGCAGGTGGATTACCTGCGCATGCACGTCAGCCAAATCGGCGGAATCACGCCGGCACGGCAGGTGGTGCTGCAGGCCCTGCCCTACAACATCAAGACCGCCTGGCACGGTCCCGGCGACACATCTCCGGTGGGCCATGCCGCGAACCTGCAGCTGGACCTGTGGGCGCCAAACTTCGGCATTCAGGAGTGGTGTCGGTTCGGTGACGCGGCACGGGAAGTATTTCCCGGCACCCCCGAAGTCAGAGACGGTTACCTGTATCCGAACGACGGACCTGGCCTGGGCATCGACATTGACGAGCAAGCCGCTGCGAGCTGGCCTTGTGAAACCAGAGTCATCGACTGGACCCAGACTCGATGGCCTGACGGGACACCGGTTCGTCCCTGAGGGTATTCGGCCGGATTCTCACGTCCGCCGAGGTTGGCGCGTCCCAAGACCAGTGGCTGCGGTCCCCGCGTGCAGGCCGTTCGCGGAGGAAGTTTCGGCCGGGATGCCCAACTCCGCCTGATAGTCCAGGAACTGCATGTCGTACAGGGTGCGGTAAAGGCCGTCAACCTCATACAGTTCGTCGTGGGTGCCTTCCTCCGCGACATCGCCGTGGTCCAGCACGAATATCTTGTCGGCGTTGCGAATCGTGCTCAGGCGGTGGGCGATGACCACCGATGTCCGCTGAGCCAACAGGCGGTCCAGCGCCTCCTGAATCATGGCTTCGGTGACGGTGTCCACGCTGGAGGTTGCCTCGTCCATGATCAGGATCCGCGGGTTGGCCAGGATGGCCCGGGCGATGCAAATCAGCTGCCGCTGCCCCACGGACAGGTTGGTGGCGCCCTCCTCCACCTCGGTCTCGTAGCCGTCTGCCAGTTCAACAATGAAATCGTGTGCGTTGGCCTCCCTGGCAACCCTGATCACGTCGTCCATGCCGGCATCCGGACGGGCAAACCGAATGTTGTCGGCGACGGTACCGGTGAACAGGTGGGGTTCCTGGGTCACCATGCCCATCTGGGAACGCAGCGAGCGTTGGGTGACGGTTCTGACATCCACACCGTCGATCAGCACCCGACCGTCGGTCGCGTCATAAAAACGAGGTATGAGATTGGCAATGGAGGTCTTGCCGGCCCCCGTGGGACCAACCAGGGCAATCGTCTGGCCCTGTTCGACCACGAGGTTGATGTTGTGAAGAACCGCAAAGGACTCGTCGTAGTGGAACCCGACGTTCGAGAACTCGATGCGTCCCTGGATAGGGGGCATTGGACGACCGTCCTCCGGGTCCTTCACGCCTTCGTCGGTGTCCAGGATTTCAACGATCTTTTCGCCGCCGGCCATGGCCGACTGCATGGTTGTGAACAGTTGGCTCAACTCCTGGATGGGCTGGAAGAACCGGGTGGCGTAGGCAAGGAATGCGGCCACGAGCCCAACGGTGATCCCTTCCAGGTTGTTGATCGCAGCGCGGGCGCCGAACAGCAGAATCAGGCAGGTGGCCACCACACTCATGATTTCCACCACCGGCAGAAAGGTGAATGCCAGCTTCATCGAGTGGATGTTGGCCTGTCGGGTGTTGCTGTTGTCCGCATCGAACAGGCGGGTCATTTTCTGTTCCTGGCCGAAGGCCTGGACCACCCGCATCCCGGTCAGGGTCTCGGCGAAGTTGCCAATCATGTCCGCGGCAAGGGTCCGCGTCCGCCGGAAGCGGTCGCGGGCCTTCTTGGAAAAGATGTAGGTCGACAGGACCATGAAGGGGATGACCGTAAAGGTGAGCAGGGCCAGGTCCGCGTTCAGGGCCAGCATCACCCACACGATGCCGACCAGCAGGATGACATCGCTGAACAACTGAATGAGACCCTGTGACAGGAGCTCGTTGATTACCGACACATCCCCAATGACCCGCGCAACTATGACTCCGACGATGCGACGCGTGTGGTAGTCAATCGGCAGGATTTGCAGCTTGGTCACCAGTTCCAGCCGCAGGGTGGCCAGTACCCGCTGGCCGACCCAGGCCATGAAGTAACGCTGCAGCGCCTGAAACACGAATGTGCCTCCGTAGGCGAGTGCGATGATCACCGAGATGCGCAGGAGTGCCCTGGTGTCCGCAGCCTTGATGTGGACGTCGATCGCATCCTTGATCAGGATTGGAATCCACAGCGAAAAGCCGGTCACCAGCAGCATCGCCGCGAACGCCGCGGCCATCTTGGCCTTGTGCGGTTTCAGGTATGCCAGGAGCCGGGCAAGGATGTAGCGGGAAAAGCGGACATCCGCTTCGGTGTCGTCGGAACCGGGTGTGTTGTGGCGCACCGACCGGACAATCGAGCTGTAGGCAGAGCTGCTCATCGACATGGCCATCTTCTCCTTGCCGAAGGCGGGATACGGCGGATCATCGCTGCAGCTGTCCTTCGTAAATGCTTCGGTAAACCGAGGAGGACTCCCAGAGATCGCGGTGCGTGCCCAACCCGGCAACCCGGCCCTTGTCCAAGAGCAGGATTTTGTCCGCCCTGCGTACCGTGCTGAGACGCTGGGCAATCACAATGGAAGTTCGATTTGCCATCAGATTGTCGAGGGCAGCTTGGATCAACCGTTCGGTTTCGGTGTCCACGCTGGAGGTCGCGTCGTCCAAAATCAGGATTTTGGGATTCACGATCAAGGCGCGCGCAATGGACAGACGTTGCCGCTGTCCACCGGACAGGGTGGTGCCCCGCTCTCCAACCCGGGATTCGTATTGCTGCGGCATCTCCATGATGAAGTCGTGTGCCTGTGCCGCTTTGGCCGCCTCCACGATCCGGTCCTGGTCCGGATCATCCAGGCCAAAACCGATGTTTTCGCGGATCGACGTGGCAAACAGCACCGGATCCTGCAAGACACTGGCCACCTGCCGCCGCAAGGAGTGCAGCTGGACATCCCGGACATCGATCCCGTCAATCAGCACCCGGCCGCCGGAGGCTTCGTAGAAACGCGGAATCAGGTTGATGAGAGTCGACTTTCCGGACCCCGTCGCGCCGAGCAGGGCCAGTATCTCGCCGGCCTGCAATTCAAACGAGACATCCGTGATGGCGCGGTTGGCGGGGGTGTAGTTGAAGGAAACGCGATCGAATTCGATGTCGCCCCGGATGGGCGGCAGGGGTGGGGTGCCGTCCCTGTCCGCGATGGCTGACTTGGCATCGAGGACTTCGAACACCCTTTCGCTCGATGCGCCGGCCATGGCGACGAAGGGAACGATCATGCCCATGCGCCGAATCGGCATGATCAACTGGGCCAGGTAGGTCATGAAGGCCAACAATTCGCCCAACGACAGGGACTGGTTGATGACTGCCCGTCCGCCGAAATAGACCACCACCACCGACCCGAGGCCTGCCAGGAGGTCGAGCAGGGGAATCCGCATGGACCGCATGCGGGCCGCGTTGGCGGAGTGCTCGAACCACACCGAATTGGCCGCGTTGTACGCCCCCACCTGTGCTTTCTCCTGGGCAAATGCCTTGACTACCCGGATGCCCCGCAGGTTTTGTTCGAGAACCGTGGTCAACACGCCGAGCTGCTTCTGGATTTCCATCGACAGTGGTCGGTAGGCCTTGGCGAATGTCCAGGCCTGCCACGTGAGCGGGGGAATGACCAGCATGGCCAGAATTGCCAGGAGGGGGTCCATCGCGAACAGAACTGCGGCGGTGGCGATCATCAGGAACAGGGCATTGACAATGCCCAGCAGCGCGCGACCGGTCAGGAATCGCAGCCGTTCCACGTCCTGGGCCGCCCGGGACAGCAGATCCCCGGCCGCGGATTGATCGTGAAACCGAAAGGACAGACTGCACAACTTGCGGTAGAGGGCGTTGCGCAGCCTGTAGGCCACGGACTGCGAGACCACCTCCGAGTTGACTCCCGCCAAGTAGGTGAACCCGCCGCGCAACAGGCTCAACAGCAACAGAGCCGCCACCGATGCCATGACGAGTCCCATCTTGTCCGCCGCCAGGACCGGCGGAATCGCATTCGCCACCCATTGGGGAATGCCCGCGCGAAGAGGCGCCCCGCCTATTCCAGAATCAACAATCCACTTGACGAACTGGGGAATGACGAGGGTGACGATCGTTTGCCCGATCGTTCCCACATAGGCGCCCGCCACGGTCAGTTTGTGGTGGCGCAACAGCCGCAAAGGCCTAAGGTATTGCTCTAAACCGGATGGCGCGGGTTGGTCGGACTCGGCGGCAATCATTGGGGAAACGGTCGATGCCCTGTTTGAACAGAACTCGGCACAGACCGCTCTATAGAGACATTGTAGCGCACAGGAATCCCGCGGACAAAATCTGGGGCTGCGGCAGTGCAGGCAGAGTCAGGTCATTGGCCTGCCCGCACCGCCCACATCCGGGTTCCGCACCGCACCCGGAGGAACGTTGTGGTTTGCCGTCTTTGGCGTCAGCTGAGTGATAGAATCGCCCTTGGTGCCGTGGTGAGTCCCGCGGCATTCGGCGGTTGGCAGGGCGTTGCAGGAACGCGGTAATGCAGGTTGTCCTCAACGGTGTTTGCAAACCAACTTCGCGCTGTGGTTCGCTCCCACCATTGGGCAAGGGATGCGTCGGGCGCGTGCCAGACCCCATGTCGTCCTCAGAAACGCACTCCCCGAGCCCAGGAAGGTAGGCGGATTCGTGGCCGCAAACCGACTGTTCAACCTCCACGGTGAGGCCGCGCTCGTGACCGGAGGGAGCACCGGAATCGGGGCTGCCATCTCCCGCCTGTTTCTGCAAATGGGTGCCCGGGTGACCATTGCCAGCCGGCGCGAATCGAAACTTGAGGCGTTTTGCAACAGCGTTCCGCAACATGCTTCTTTCCTGCATGCCGTCCCGGGCGACGTGGCCGTGGACAGCGAGCGGATCGTGGCGACCGCGGTCGCTGCGATGGGAAGCATCAGCATTCTGGTCAACAATGCATCCACCTCGGTGGGCAAACCCATGCGCGACATGACCGGAGCGGAGTGGCAGACGGTCTACACCACAAACCTGGAGGCTGCGTTTCGGCTCTGTCAAAGCGCCCTGCCAAGCCTGGAGGCGAACCGCGGATGCATTCTGCACATCAGCAGCGCGAGTGCCGTCGCGGGCGACTACGACGATGCGGCCTATGTATCCAGCAAGAGTGGCTTGGAGGGTTTCAGCCGGCATTTGGCGGTGGAACTGGCCGCGGACGGGGTTCGTTCCAACGTGATACGGCCGGGTTTGATCAACACGGAGGCCTTTGCGGACTACCCGGACGAATTCTTTGAGTCCCAGATTCCCCTGATCCCGCTCGGGCGTCTGGGCAGTCCCGAGGATGTGGCCTACGCGGCCCTGTACTTGTGCTCGCGCGAGGCTGCGTTTGTGACCGGTGCCGTTCTCACGGTGGACGGCGGCGAAACGCGCATCTGACCCCTTTCATCGAGGTCCGAATCCCGGTTTGGGCCATTTCCCAACCAGAAGGTAGAAGCATGCCAGCAACAGCAATCGTCGGAGCCCAGTTCGGAGACGAGGGCAAGGGCCGCATCGTAGACTATCTGGCTCGCGGTGCGGCGATGGTGGTCCGGTTCCAGGGGGGCAGCAATGCCGGCCATACCGTGGTGAACGAGTTCGGCACGTTCAAGCTCCACGGCATCCCCAGTGGAATCTTTTTCCCGGACACCCGGAACGTCATCGGCAGCGGTTGCGTGGTCAATCCGGAGACCCTGCAGGAAGAGATCGAGGATCTGGAAGCCAGGGGAGTCAGCACGGACAATCTCTGGATCAGCAGCAGGGCGCACATGTTGATGCCGTATCACCGGGAAGCGGACGGCCTTGAGGAGGAGATGCGCAGCGGAGATCAAAAAATCGGCACGACCAGGCAGGGAATTGGTCCGGCCTACAGTGACAAGACGGCACGGGAAGGATTGCGGATGGGCGATCTTCTCAACAGTGCCTGGCTCGAAGTACGACTGGAAAGCGCGGTGGCACGGGCCAATCGGTATCGCCGGTCAATGGGAGCCGTACCGGTGGATGCGGACCGCATGATGGCTGTCTGCGATCGGGCCCGTACCGCCTTGGCGGATCGGATCGTGGACACCGTGCCCATGATCAAGGAGGTTCTCGACGCGGACGGCCACATTCTATTGGAAGGACAGCTTGGGGTTATGCGGGACCTTGACTGGGGGATCTATCCCTTTGTCACCTCCAGCAACCCCACCTCGTCATTTGCCGCGGCCGGTGCCGGACTGCCCATTCAGGCCATCAGCCGCGTGGTCGGCGTGGCCAAGGCCTACAACACCGCTGTTGGCACGGGACCGATGCCGGCGGAACTGCATGACGACGATGGCGCCAGATTGCGGGACATCGGCCACGAGTACGGTGCCACCACCGGGCGTCCCCGTCGGTGCGGCTGGCTCGATCTGGTCGGGTTGCGCTACGCGGCCTGGATCAACGGCCTCACCGAGCTGTGCATGACCAAACTCGACGTCCTGGACGGGTTCAAGACGATCCGGGTTTGCACGGGCTATCGCATGCCCGATGGTCAGGTCGAGCGGGAAAGCGTTCCCGATACGGCCGAGCTGGCGGGCATTATTCCGATCATGGAGAGTTTCCCCGGCTGGGAAGAGGACACCACCGGATGCCGTTCCTTTGACGAATTGCCGCCCAACGCCCGGGAGTATGTGACCTGGATTGCCAACCAGGTCGGGATCCCGATTCCCTACATCGGGGTCGGCCCGGCGCGTGACCAGATGGTGGTCAACCCCGGTGCCTGAAGTTCGCACGTCTTGCCATGGCTCGATGACCGAGACGTTCAGCCACGACACCTTCATCTCGCCGTTGAGCTGGCGCTACGGCAGCCGGCGCATGCGGGGGGTTTGGAGCGAGGTTCGCAAACGCAAGTTGCTGAGGCGGTTTTGGGTCGCCTTGGCGAAGGCACAGGCGGAGTGTGGCGTCGTGACCTGGGAACAGGCCCGGGACCTGGAAGCCAGGCAGGACGATGTCGACCTGCGTCGCGCTGCCGAGATTGAGGCCGAGGTGCGCCATGATCTGGTGGCCGAAATCCGGACGTTTGCGGAGCAGTGCCCCGTGGGGGGAGGCGTTATCCATTTGGGGGCGACGTCGAACGATGCCTTGGACAACGTCGATGCACTGCGCATGCAGGAAAGTCTTGGTCTGGTTGAACGGCGACTGGCGGATCTGCTGGCAACGGTTGACGACCGCATTGAACAGTGGGCCGAAGTGCCGGTGATGGCGTTTACCCACATCCAGCCGGCGGAACCCACCACGGCCGGATACCGGGTCGCCTGTTTCGGACAGGACCTGCTGATGGATTTCGCGGCCGTGCAACGGGAGCGCCGTGCCGTCAAGGGCAAGGGAGTCAAGGGTGCCGTGGGAACGGCAGCACCGTTCACGGAACTTCTGGCAGGCACTGGCTGGACCGCTGCCCAACTAGAGCAAATGGTTATGCGAAGTCTTGGGTTGGAGGCGTTTACGGTTGCAACGCAGACCATGCCCCGCAAGCAGGAACTGCAGATAGCACAGGTTCTCAGCGGCATTGCCGGTTCCCTGCACAAGTTTGCCTTGGACAGCCGCATCCTCCAGAGCCGGATGATCGGTGAGTGGTCTGAAGAGTTCGGTGAATACCAGGTCGGTTCGAGCGCAATGCCGTTCAAACGCAATCCGATCGCCGCCGAGAATATTTGCAGCCTGGCGCGGCAAGTATCGGCCCAGGTCTCGGTGGCTTGGCAGAACCATGCCAACGCCATCCTGGAGCGGACTCTCGATGACAGTGGGAACCGACGGCTGTTTCTCCCGGAACTGTTCCTTCTCACCGACGAAATCCTGCGCCGCGCGGAGAAACTGCTCAAGGGCCTGAGTCTGGATCGTCAGCGGAGTCGTTCGACGCTGGACGGCTACGGGCAATTCGCAGCCAGTGAACGCGTCCTCCTGGCCGCGGTGCGCGCCGGCGGCAACCGCCAGGTCCTGCATGAAGTGTTGCGCCGCCACTGTATGACTGCATGGTCCGATGTGGAGCAGGGGAGAGACAACCGACTATCCGACCTGCTGGTGGCTGATCCGGATATCCGCGCCTGGTTGGCTGCGGAGACAGTGCAATCCCTGATGTCGGTGGATACGTATCTGGGAGACGCACCGGCCAGGGCTCGGGCGGTGGGTGCCGCCATCAGGCAGGTGGCCCGCAACGGGATTGCAGCCGACAGTCCGGATGGTGCATGATGCGGTTGGCGGTACTGGCCGACATCCACGGCAACCTGCCTGCGCTCGAGGCCGTGGTCGCCGATGTCGAACATCAGCGGCCGGACCATGTGATCGTTGCGGGAGATCTCATCAACTCGACGCCGTTCAGCGTGGAGGTGGTTGAGTTCATCATGCGGCGGGACTGGCTCGTCATCAGGGGCAACCACGAGTTCTACTATCTCGATTTCAATTCGCCCCGCGTGCATCCGGATCTCGAAAATCCGTCGCGTTGGAGGGCACTCCACCAACTCAATCGGATTGTTCCGGAGCACTTGGGAAACTATCTGGCTGTGTTGCCGGACGACCTGTCGCTGAAGTGGCCGTCACACGAACCTCTGCGCGTGGTCCACGGCATGCCGGGTGATCCGCGTGCGGCCGTGTTTCCGTTTACCACCGACGAGCAGGCCTCGGAGCTTCTTGCCGGGGTGGTTGAACACACCGTGGTCACGGCCCATACACACATACCCGGCGAACGGCAGGTGGCCCGGAAGGCCCATGCCCCGTCCGCCCTGTCGCCCAACCCGCCCTTCAAGGAGCCGGAGTTGCGGGCTGGCCACTGGCATATCATCAATCCCGGTTCGGTCGGGTTGCCCCTCAACGGCGATCCCGGTGCCGACTATGCGATTTTGGACAGCATGCCCGGTGCCGAAGAGGGCGAAGGCTGGGCCGTTACTTTCCGCAAAGTGCCCTACAATCGAGAGAAGACGCTGCGGGCATACTTCGATCGCGGGGAGTTTCGGACTGGCGGTGCCATTGTGGAGTTGTTCTACTGGGAAGTCGTGTCCGCCCAGCCGGAGATCATTGAGTTTTTCTCGTGGGCGCGCCGGCAGGGACTGAACAGCCGGGACATCGATCGGAATCTGGCCCTCTACAAGCAACACACCGGCAGGGACACGGCAATCGAGGCCATTGATCCAACAGGCCTGTACAAGTCCGCCGCATTCAGGCATGCCTGACTCCCCAGTTACCAACCGCGACGTGGCCGAAGCCCTCCGCAACACGGCGGACCTGATGGCCTTGCAGGGCGCCAACACCTTCCGGGTCAATGCCTTGAAACGGGCAGCCGATCAAGTGCAGGACCTGGAGATCGGCGTGGCCGATGCGGCACACAACGGCAACCTGCGGGACATCAAGGGAATTGGCAAGAGCATAGAGGCCGAGATCGAGGCCATGGTTGACACGGGTCGCATGCCGGCCTTGGATTCGCTGGCGGAACAAATCCCCATGGGCCTCCTGGAAGTGGTGCGCGTGACCGGAGTTGGACCCCGCAAGGCCCGACTTCTGTGGGAAAAACTTGACATACAATCCCTGGCGGGCTTGGAGGCGGCTATACAAAGCCGGAAACTGAGGGAACTCAAGGGTTTCACGGCCAGAACGGAGGCTTCGCTGGCCACGGCCATCCGTCAGATTAGGGAGCGACCTCCGCCGGAGGATCCGATTGGATTCGTGCTTCCGGTGGTGGAATCCGTTGTTGAGGATTTGATGGCTGCGGGTGGACCAGCAGTCGCGAGGGTTTCGTTGGCCGGGGATCTGAGGGAATGGCGTGCCACCGTGCGCGATCCGATGATCCTGGTGGAGACACGCCACCCGGACGCCGTCGGCAAGGTCTTGACCGGCTTGTCTCAGGTCGCAACCGTGGACAACATTGTGAACGGAACGTGCCGGGTGGTCCTACATGCCGGTTTTGAACTGTCCGTTGTCATGACGGGGGCCGACCGTTGGGACAGGTTGATTACCATACTGTCCAGTGATGGGGATTCCGCCGAGTTCATTTCCGAATTGGTCGACCACATGGAGCCGGAATCGGTCAGTGAACTGGGGCTGGCCCGGGTTTTGGGCACTCCCGGCTTCGTGCCGGAACAACGACATCGCATTACCAGGGATCTTCACCGGTCGTTGACGCCGGGTGCCGATCTGGTGGATCTCACCGACCTGACGGGCGAACTTCACGGGCATTCAACCTATAGCGACGGCCACCAGTCCCTTGAGCGGATGGCAAGGGCCGCCCAAGGCCGCGGATACAGTTATTGGGCGGTGACCGATCACGGACAGGGCCACGGGTTTGGCGACAGCCTGGACGCCGCCAGACTGGAGGAACAAGCGTCCGAAATCGATGGCTTGAACGCGTTGTTTGAGGGGGAAGGGCTGGACTTCCGGCTATTGAAGGGCATCGAAGCCGAGATCCACGCGGACGGTTCGCTTGGCCTGGACGATGATACGCTGGCCCGTTTGGATGTCGTCGTAGCCAGCATTCACGGTTCCCTGCGGCAGGACCGGGACACCATTACCGAACGTTGTCTGCGGGCGGTGGCCCATCCCCATGTGGACATTCTCGGCCATCCCACGAGTCGACTTCTGGGTCGCCGCGATTCGTCTGCACTGGACATGGAAGCCGTGTGCCGGGCTTGCAGGGAACATGGAACCGCCCTGGAAATCAACTGCAATCCCGCCCGGTTGGACTTGGGCGACGAACTGGCCCGCATGGCGGCTCGCCATGGTTGCCTCCTGGTCCTGAATTGCGACGCTCACGATGTCAACCACTTCGAATTCATCCGGTACGGCCTGGGTATCGCCCGACGCGCCGAGTTGCAGCGGTCACAGGTACTCAACGCGCGGCCCGTCGAGGCAGTTCTTGAGTGGTTCCACGGCTGACATGCTGGTGCTGAGCAGGCGACGGCAATAGCATCATGTTTCGCCGGTCCAAACCGATCTCGGCACCGCCCAGCAAGCGTCCGGACACCACAGGGCAGACTGGGGCCACCAGTCGACGCAAGTGGGTCCGCTGGGTTGTCATCCTGGCGGTGGTGACGGCGGCAGGCTTGGCGCGGAATCAATATCCGAAGCTGGTCGAATCCATCGCTCAGATGCCCTTGGTGCAGGACGCGTTTGGAGAGTTGACGGGGATGCCCTTGGGAGGCCTGCTCGGTTCGGGTCAGGAACCTGACGGATTGCCTGCCGACACCGATCCCGAAGTCCCGGGCAACGCCGCGGATGAAGCGCCCGTTACGTTGGGCGACGCGAACACGGTTCGCGCCCAGGCTACACCCACCGGTTCGGATAGCGAACAGCGATCGACAGGGTCCGGGGACGACGCGCGCGCCGCGGAAGTTCGAAGCAATCAGCTTGTCGATTCGCCGGCCTGGACGGTGGGGACGGTGGTCCAGGGAGCCTCCGGCATGTCACAAATCCCCTTGCGGATGGACCCGGACGCCGACAATCCCACCATGATCGCGGCCATGTATGCACCGGCGACGAGCTTCAGCATCGTGGAAGCATCCCTGGAGTATTCCTACCCCGTGGTCATCAATGGCGAAGGCTGGTGGCGGGTGCAAGCCCAGGACGGCCTAACCGGGTGGGTTCAGGAAGCACATCTCGAGTGATTTGACGGAAAAGCGAGCGCGGCACCGCACGTCTGCATGACCGTTCAGGAGCGCCTGCAGCACCTGCGCAGGCTCATTCAAACCAGTCAGCACCAGTACTACGTCGAAGATCGTTCCGACTTGTCGGACGAGGAGTTCGACGCGGCCTGGGACCAGTTGCTGGAAATCGAACGGGCCCA
>DAOUIC010000193.1:0-1869 GCA_034428255.1 Anaerolineales bacterium | reverse complement strand
ACTGCCGCGCCATCGCCAGGATCGTGGCCGCCGGCGACCTGGACCGCTACCTGGCCTTGCCGCGTCCGGTCCTGTTGCATGTGCTGGCCTCGCGCAGCTCGGTCCCGTCCATGGGCGACTTTGTGTTTGGGTTGATCTGGTTCGTGCTGGCCGGCGACGTGACCGCGGCCCATGCGCTCCGCTTCCTGCTGGCGGTTGTGCTTTCGGCCTGCACCTTCACGGCCTCCCTGGTTCTGGCGAACAGCCTGGTGTTCTGGCTGAGGCGATCCGAACTCCTGGCCGACCAATTCATGAATGCCATGATCACCTTCTCGCTCTACCCCGGGACGTTGTTTGATGGTGCCGCCCGCGTGTTTTTGTTCACGGTGGTTCCGGCCGGGCTGACGGGTGCCCTGCCCGTGGAAATGCTGCGCGACTTCGACGCGGCCACGCTGGGCTGGCTGTGTGCGGGCACTGCCGCTCTGGCCGCCTTCGCCCTCCTGGCCTTTCAGATTGGCCTGCGGCGGTACGAGAGCGGCAGTGCGATCGTGGTCCGTATCTGATGCACAGCGATTTCTGCTGTCGGCAGTCCGTTGCACTCGGACAGCGATTGTAAAACCCATTTGACCAAGTTTTGATAGCGTTTGGGGTTGATATTGGGGTGGTTGTGTGCCTGCCGATCACCGCGCTTCATCTGGACATCCGGCGTGGATCCATTCCAGGGTGTGTCCGTCTACGTTGATCCGCATGGCACAGATTTGCAGGGTCTCGACCTCGACCTCGTCGTCCACGTCCAGTCGGTCCAGTCCCGATCCGGATCGGGGGCGATGGCCCCAGCGGTCTTCAGGGTGCGGGCCACGCTGCACGTCAGGGCCTTGCCCTGAGTCCGTTCCTTCAGGTGCCGCCTGAATATCAGAGATTTTCTGGATTTTCTGACAGCAGATCCCGCCTGAAGGTCCCCAACAACGTTCTGTGTGGCCCCACTGCGGGGCTGTTGCCCCCAGCTGCAAAATCTGGCTACACCATGGACGCCGCTCAGGGGCTGGGCATCGGGCCAAAACGGGGTGTTGGGCGGCACACGGTTCGGTGCCGAACCCAGGCTGGTGCGGGCGGGGTGGCCTCGGGGATCGCCTAGAGTGTAGGAAGCCCCGGTGCAGAGGCAGCCGAGGCTTCCCGTTCACGGGCGGTTGTGGACCCTGCCCCCGAACCAGCCGACAGGAGGGTAAACTCCCATAGCCGAACGCAGTGTACACCGTACTATGAACACCGATATGCTCGAGGCCCTGCAGGCGGCGGGCTTCGATATCAAGCAGGCCACCGTGCTGGCCACGGCCATTCCCGACATCGAGCCGCCCCTAGACCGGCTGCGGGCCGAACTGCGCGGGGAAATCCAGGAGTTGCGAGCCGAGATGGAGCACCGGCTCAACACGTAGACCTGGACCATCGTGGGCACGCTGGTCGCCCTCGGCGTCTTGTTGACGGCCACCAATCTGTGGGGCTGAACAGGGCTCCGTGATCGTCTGCCATTAGCACCTGTAGTCAAAGACAGTGACAGGAAATAGCGTATCCGCCTGCGCGCTGTCGGGACGTGTCGACCTGGCCCAGATGTCGTCCAGGATTGACCGGGCTTCTCCGGCGTTGCAGTCGCTGTTCAAGGGCCGCAGGAGCACGGCTAGTACAGTAATTCGACATTGAACGGTATGATGTGGCATCATTCGGACATGAAGATTTACCGTGTAGCTGCGTTTGCGGCCAAGATTGGGGTTCACAAGAACACGGTCAAGGCATGGAGTTTGAACGGCAAGCTGCCGGCGCGGCGCACCCCGTCCGGCCACCGCTACTACACGGACGCGGACGTGGATCGGTACTTCGGCGTGGAGCGGGCGCAGG
>DAOUIC010000192.1:0-4773 GCA_034428255.1 Anaerolineales bacterium | reverse complement strand
GGATCCTTGCCGCGGAGATTTCAAGTGCAACGTTGCGGATCAACCGCCCAGCAGGTTTGCCTGGTTGCACTGGGACACGAGGAACGAACCGATGAACAAGGCTGCGAACACGACCCAGCCCCAAACCGGAAGTCCGAGATAGGTGCGCGGCGGCCTGGGCGGTGGCGGTGGAGGCGGGATTTCGCCCTGACACTTCCAGCAAATGCGCTTGTCGTCAGGGTTGTGCTGACCGCAGGATGGACAGTCCACAAGCAGTCTCAAACAGAAAACAGGTCCAAATCGACAATCCGAATCGTAACACGGGTACTCGATCAGGATGGCACAAGCCCCTCGGATGGCACAGTTTCAATGTCGTTGACACTGGTTCCAGGCCAGCCTTGGGCAATGACAGGGCGGACCCAGGTGACGCCCGTTCGAATGGTGTCCGGTTCCATCCCTGGGTATTCAACCGGAATTTCTTCGTGGTGGCTGCCCGGCTCGGCAGGCCGAGGAGGAGTTCCACGGATATGCTCATGTCGCGGACAATCGGCTTCCCTCCGAAAACGTCGGGACGAGCCGCGATGCGTTTCAACAGGTCCTCGTTGGCAGGCATGGGTTGTCTTGACTTCCGGGTAAGGGCTGCGACACGACAAAGGTGCGACCAGCGGCCCCGCGTGTCGACTGCCTCGCGAGGGCACACGCAATGGGCAATGCCGGAAACAGGCAACGGACACAGCGCCGCGCGCGTTGCTCAACCAGCCCGTTGCACCGGTTTGGGTACCGGCTGGTCCGAAACCCGGTCCTCCAACCCCGGGGCAATCGTCAACAAGGTTGCGGTTTGCCAGTCCCGCGGCGGCAGTTGCGGCTCGAATCGGCGCCGCACCAGTACCTGGCCCAGTAGCGCGACCGCGACGCCGATGTAGATGAAGCTGCCGGTGACCCAGATGATGCCGCCGCTGATCATCTGGTCCTGCACTGCGGTCAAGTGTTCAAGGGAGTTCGCGGTCAGGTAGTAGTGGTAGGTGGCTTCCTGGCGAAAGGCCAGTGTGACCCCGGTAATCATGTTGGCTACTTCGCCCCCAACGATCAGGTACAGGAAGCGAAGCCAAACCGGTAGCGGCCTGTGCAAGTGGGGCACCGCAGCCATGGCATGCCACCAGAACATCATGTAGGTCGCCCAGTACGGCATCAGGGCGGCGTTGGCCCATCGCGGCCGTTCCATCAGCCAATTGACGGTTGCGCTGTCGTGCCACAGAGCAAAAACGCTCACTGTCAAGAGCCAGACCGGGCCAGCGCCGGTAACCCAATGGAGAACCGTGGACCATGGCGACGTTCCCTGCCACCACAGCTTCAGACTGTGTTGGTGGGCGACGGGAACCAGATTCCACAGCATGGCCAGCATACGGCCGTGCAACAGCAATGGCGGAGCCATGATGCCGACCAGGGCCTGCTGTACCGTTCGGGCATACAGGTAGCTGAACTTGAGCTCCGCCAGAGGCGACACGAACGCGACCCAAAGGCACACGAACCCGAGAACAAACACGGCTACCATGTACCGTGCCGGCCGGTCCTGTGTTGCCAGACGGGCTCGACCCCCGAAATAGGCGGTCAACAGGATTAGCAGTAGCGCGGCCGCGACCGGATGTCGGGTCCAGCCGTCTATGTGGAGAAGCCCTGGATCCACGGTTGGGAGTCTGTGATGGGTTGGTCAACCTGCTGTGTTCCATGGGCAGTATCGCACGGGCCGATGCTTCCCCCGCGGTGTCGGAAGCCGACCGGGTTGCAGAATGTTGCTCAGACCGAATCTGTTCGCGATGGCTGGCGGGTTGTATGCCGTCCATTCCCAACGGTGAAACCAATGCGGTCCGACTTGCATCCAAACCCGCTCCGTCAGGCTAGTATTAGTTCTGACGGCGGTACGCATGCCCTGCAGTCCGTCTCCCTTGCAAATCCCAACCGGACCGGAATTGGTTTCCCGAAAGTCCATGCCCATCATTGCTTCCCGCCGCACGTTCCTGAAGGCATCGTTGGCCGCGACCGGACTGTTGCTGTCCGCCTGCGAACCCTCCGCCATTGCTCCGGTGGCCACGACCGCCGGTGGTACCGAGGTGGATGCGCTCCTGTACGTCGGCTACCCCTTGGACGAGGCGCGCATTGAGGCGTTTGGGCTGTTCAAGCGGATTGCGCCCGACTTGGACATCGAGGCGATTGAATTTGATTCCGCCTGGGACGACATGCAGGTTCGGGTCGGATCGGTCCTTGCCTCGGGCAATCGCATCGATCTCCTGCCGATTGCCACTCACGGTTTGCCCAGAGTCTGGGCAAGTTCGGGCCAGTTGCTGGATTTGCACCCTTGGCTTGCCGATGTGTTGAAACCTGCAGCTCAGGGATTCCCTTCCGCGCTGTTGCAGGCCTACGCCTGGGGGGAGGCACAGTACGGCCTGCCCCTTGAGTTCGTGTCCCATGCCGTGCTTCTGAACCGGGCGGTGTTTGTGGATGCGGGCCAGCCACTGCCTGGCACGACCTGGACTTGGCAGGATTGCCTCGAGTTGTCCTATGCCTTGACCCGCCGGGGCGGCAGCGATGCAACCTGGGGATGGGGTACGGAACTTGACGTGGCGGGAGCGGAACACTGGTTGTGGGCGAACGGCGGTCCCGGCCTGTTTGACCGGTCGGCGGCGGACTTTGCCAACCCGACCGCCTCGCACGAAGCCCATCAATCGGCTTTGGCATGGCTGTCCCAAATGTGGCTGGTGCACAAGGTGGCTCCCGGTCCCGAACAGTTGCGAAGTCGCACTCCGGCATCCCTGAAGTTGTCCGGCAACCTCGCGATGTGGATGGCCTCGTCACTGGATGTGCGGCTTCTGGAGGACCAACGCGATCGAGTGGATTGGGAAGCGGTCCCGGTGCCAAGGGCACATGCGGAGGGTCCCAGTGCCACCATGGTCTGGAGCACCGGCTTGGCCGTTGCCAGCGGCACTCGGTTCCCCGACGAGGCGGCCAAGCTGTTGGTGCACATGACCGCCGGGGAAGGGGCGGCGCGCATGGCGCGGGACAGCGCGCATCCTGTAGCCGGACGACCGGACCTGTGGTTGACTGACGAGCGTCGTGCCCGGGGCGGTTCCGTGTTCGTGGATTTGCCGCGCACGGCGGACAGGGTCGGCGACAACTCCCTGGGCTCCAACCACCGGGAGTTGCTGGAGACGGTGGTTGAACCCAATTGGAAAGCCGTGTTCGCGGGGGCAGTCCTGCCGGAAACCGCGCTGGCAACGATGGATGATCAACTGACCGCCAGTATCCACAATGCCCGGTTGCCCCAGGTCTGAACCGTAACCGGCCAACCCGAAGTACTGCCACCCGGAGGTTGACCATGACCCGCGAACTGGTGCTGCCCTTCGCGCTGCAACTGCAGATCATCGATCAGTCGCTCGCGGGGAAACCCGAGGAGATCTGCGGCATCGTCAGGGGGCGGGATCGACAGGCAACAGCGCTGGTGCCGTCACGGAACGTGGCGGAAGAACGGACCATCAACTATCTGGTGGAGCCGTCGGTCCTGATGCAGCAGTTTGCCTTCGAGGAGGCGGGCGACTCCATGGTGGCCATCTACCACTCGCATCCCGAGTCTGCGGCCTATCCCTCGGCCACCGACGCCTGGACGGCCGCCTATCCGGAGTCCGTTTACCTGATCTGCTCCCTGGAGGCATTGCAACCCGTGATTCGGGGCTTTGAACTCCTGGACATCGAAGCCGACTTCGACTTGACGGCCCTCAGGCAGCAGACATCGTTCCACGAAACGCGGCCTGGCCTCTTTGCCTGGTATCGGGGCATCGGCACGCCCTTGCCCGATGCACTCGACCCGACGCACTTTCCCGCCCGGGATCCGTTCTACGTGGTGTGGTTCCAGCCGGACCCGGCCGACGAGCCTGAGGTGCGGGTGGTTTACATTGGGGAAATCAGGATCAAATCGCATTGATCTCCTGTCGGTTCCGGCCGACAGCCTTCCCAACACGGTACTGTTTCAATCTGCGTTGATATTGGTTCCGGGCCGTCATGGGCCTATTCTCCGTAAGCGGGTACCGCACGTCGCATCAGACCATGCTGC
Source organism: Anaerolineales bacterium (assembly GCA_034428255.1). Taxonomy (GTDB): domain Bacteria; phylum Chloroflexota; class Anaerolineae; order Caldilineales; family Caldilineaceae; genus Bin34. The sequence continues at coordinate 692 of DAOUIC010000192.1, read as the reverse complement.
GGGCCATCAGGTGCACGAAGTTGAGGGCCCCCGCCTCGGTCTTCAACCCCCGTGTCAGGCGGGCTCGGGGCTTGAAGCGGCCCAACCTGCCCTCGAACCGGTTGGTGAAGGCAGGCACCTTGGGGTTCCCCTGGTTGCGCACCGGATCGTGTCAGCGTTCCACAAGGTGCCACAGCAGTTTGCGCACCTCCGTCCGCAGACGCACCCGGCCCTGTATCGTCGCCTTCCAGAGTGCCGGCAGGACGGGGCCGGCCTTCGGTGGTCGTCCTGCGACGCCGACCCCGTCCCGCCCGGGGATCGGAAGTCCACATGATCCCGATGCAGGGCCACGGGTGCCGCGGTTGGCCCTGCCCGTCAGCTTGGGGTCCGGTCGTCGCCCTCCACGCACAGGGGCCACCCCAGGAAATCCCCCCGGCCCAGGTTCCCCACCATCCGTGGCTGCGACGGGTCCGCCTCCAACCGTTGCCGCAACCGACGGATCGGCGTGCGCATCAGTCAAACCTAAGACTGTATGTCGATCCTTGTCACTGGCAGATGAGCTGGTGGACACACCTCTGGTACCTGAGGAAGACAGACAGGAGAGCCTGAGGTGAACCTCTTTGCATCATAGGCTAGCTAATTTTGTGCCTACATGATAGCCATATTCACTCTAGAACATTCTATAGTTCATTCTTAGCATGCAATAAATACTG
>DAOUIC010000191.1:0-2834 GCA_034428255.1 Anaerolineales bacterium | reverse complement strand
ACCGTTCCGGGGAAATCGCCCAGGAGTTGCACCGTCAGGTGCAGTCCTTGGCCCCCACGCGCAGCAAACTGATCGGCAAAGGCATGATTTGGAGTCCCGGGCATGGGGACACCGCCTTCACCGTTCCGATGTTTGATGAGTTCATGCGGTGCATCATGCCCGACGACGAGTGAAGACACCCCCTTGAGTCCTCCGGAACCTTCGCAGCCTGATGGCAACGCAGGTCTTCGGCTTCGGGCTTGTTCGGAGAAGGCACAATGCCTATGCGGCTTACGCCATTAGCAAACAATGATGTTCCACAAGTCGTACCAAAGATGGGTGATAGGACTAACCGGTTGGCCATACGACTGAACGGCAAACACCGACGGCGACTGGACGAGCTGGCTCAAGAGGAGGGAGTAACCGTCTCCGAAGTGGTACGCCGGATGATTGATGCTTCCTATGAGGACATCCTGAGCACGCGCCGCAAGCAGGCGGTTGAACGGCTGATCAGGTTAAACCTGGAAGACCCGCCGGATCCCGATACCATCTCCCGCGAGTTGGAGGATGCCCATGAGCCCGGCGGTCTTTGTTGATGCCAACATGGCCCATCTACGCCGCCGGCCGTGACCATCCCTTGAAGGAGCCATGCATCCGGGCTCTTCGCATGGTGGTCAAGGAGTTGGAGCCGTGCGGCTCCGACTCCTTGATGCTCCAGTTCCCCAAGCACCGCTACCGAGCTTCGGATCGCTGAATTCCAGACCGGAAGTTGCCGCGGGCCTCTGCCGAAACCGTACACTTCCACTACAGATCGCCCTTCCTTCTCCGAAGCCGGATGGTCAAAGCATGCAGAGGGCAACCGCGCCGAGTGCTTGAATCCTGATGCGGGACTTCACCTCGGGAATCATTCTCGGGACGGCTCTCTGCCCGCCGTCATGGCACACAGCAACTCGAACATCACAGTGGCACCAATCAGGGCCGTGCCTCCGGACGGATCGAAGGGCGGCGACACCTCCACCATATCGGCGCCAATAATGTTTGTTCCCGTTAGTCCCCGAACCGCCTGCAGAGCCTGGAACGAAGTCGGTCCTCCAATTTCCGGCGTGCCGGTGCCGGGCGCATAGGCCGGATCCACAAAGTCGATATCGAAACTGACGTAGATCGGTGCCGCGCCCACAATCGCCCTGGCCTCCTCCATGACATCCGGCACGCCGCGCTCCATAAGCTCTTCGACCATCACCATCCTGACCCCTTGGGCTTGGCCAAAGTCGATGTCCTCGGTGTCGTACATGGAACCCCGCAGACCGATCTGAACCGTCCGCCGGGGATCCAGCAGACCCTCTTCAACGGCCCTGCGAAACGGCGTACCGTGGGTATACCGGTAACCACCGAAGTAGCCTCTGTACAAATCGGTGTGCGAGTCGAACTGGATCATGCCCACGGGCTCCTGCACAAGCCCGCGCAGAATGGGCAGCGCGATAAGGTGGTCGCCCCCTGCCGTGACTGGCACGATGCCATCCCTGCTCAGTTTCCGGTAGAACGCCTCGACTCGCTTCAGGGAGTCATCCAGGTCGGCCGGATTGACGGGCACGTCTCCCAGGTCGGCACAGTTGCAATCGGCATACGGCGACCGCCGCGCGATGGGATGGACACTGCGAATCATGGCTGAGGAGTCCCGAACCTGCCGGGGGCCGTGGCGCGCGCCGGGCCGGTTGGTAGTGCCCCCATCCCAGGGAACTCCTACATATCCGAAGTCCAGTTCAGACCAACGCTCATGCCCAGGCGGTACGTACGGCAGCCGCATGAAGGTGGACAAGCCCGCGAACCGGGGCGTTTCCAGACCGGAAATCGGTTGAAAGAAATCGTTCATGGATTACCGTTGTGTTGACTTGGGACTCATGCAACTCGCACAAACAGGTCTGTGTTTGTGCGTAAACAACAGCGGCACACAGTTACCCGGATGAACAGGGCTACGCAGGTTTCGCGCCGGATAAGGTCAGCCTACCCCAAGCAGCTCTCGAGAACGTAACCGGCAGCGGGTGGTTGCGCCTGCGAGATTCGGTTGGTGAGGTGCAGATGATAGCGATAGACAAGACCTATATTCCGATGGGCGACCAGTCACGTCAGGCAGTGGGATGGATCCGGACGTTGGCGACGCCTTCGGGCGTCAACAACAAGGTGATGCTCCCCAATGGAGCTAGATCCACCACGTTGCGGGCGGGCCGGAACCCGCCTCGTTCCATATTTGCCAATACCAGCTGTCGGACAGATTTCTTTCAGGGCGCTTCTGGAAACTGGGAGTTGGCGGCAGTTGGCCCTGTTGGTCATGGTGCGAGCCACCGAACTGGATCCGCCCCTAAAAAAGAGTCCTCAGCTGGACAGCCTTCAAGCAATCACGCGGCTTAGCCGGGGGATGATGCTGCCGGAGACCCGGTACAGGCTTTGGTATCTGGTTCTGCGGGTGTCGACCAGGGAAGGGGCAGGACGCGATCTTGGTTGGGTTTGCCACCACAGTTTCGCAATGGATATATCCTGCTGCAACGCCAGCCGCGCCTTCCACACTCGGTCGTGTCGGCGTGGCAAATCAGGGCAGGTGGTACTCACCACCATGCACAAGCTGCTCCTCATCCTGAACGCGGTAATCCGTGACCAGGTTCGTCAGCACCGGGAAGCGGTGCCGGCGGCCATCAACGCTTGATCTGCAACACAGTAGTTGGACTGTTGATTCGCGGACATCCAGGCGGCCCGTGCCTGCCGAAGTCCTTACGACGGACCATTCGTGTCCTCGTTGTCATCCATGCCAAGAATGGTGCGCCACTTTTCGGGGTTGGCTTGGACAGCGAGAATCATGTCGT
>DAOUIC010000190.1:0-5140 GCA_034428255.1 Anaerolineales bacterium | reverse complement strand
GGGGCCGAACCCGTCAGGGCCTGCCACAGCGTGTGGTGGGTGACTTGGGTTGCCACCGCGGGAATGGGGTCGGCCATGGGATTAGGCTCGATGCGGATTCACGCGTCGGTCTCGTTGCCGGACGGCAGAAGCGAAGGCAGGGCGGGGGCGGTGGTACTGAGCACGCCCGAGGATCCGTAGCAGGAGGGGTGGCAGTCGGGCGGAACGTTGAGGTAGGCCAGGCTGCGCCTTGCGATGCGGCTGAACAGAGGGGCGGCATTGTTGGAGCCCCACGGTCCGAGCACCGTGTCGGGATTGGGGTCGTACAGCAGCACCAGGACCGTGATGCGCGGATCCTCGGCCGGCACGAAGCCGACAAAGCTGGCGATCACCTCATCCTCCGAGTACAGGCCGATCCGGTCGGGATCGGGAACCTGGGCCGTGCCCGTCTTGCCGGCCACCTTGAATCCCGGCACCTGGGCCGCCGTGACCTCCTTCTCCACGGTTTGCACCATCATCTCCGTGATGGCCGCGGCGGTTTCCGGCTTCACCACTCCGGGCCGCAGGACCGTGGGGACAAACGAGTTGACGTAGTCTCCGTTGATCCTGTGCTGGACCACGTAGGGCTGCATCAGGTCGCCCTGGTTGGCCAGGGCGTTCACCGCGTTGAGCATCTGGATTGGAGTCAGGTTGATGCCCTGGCCGAAACTGTTGGCGCCCAGGTCGGCGATGTTCCAGTTGGGCAGCCCCGGATGCTTGTCCTTGAGACTGCCGTTGAATTCGTGTGCCAGGTCGATGCCGGTTACCTCGCCCAGGCCGAAGTCGAACAGGTAGTCGTAGAACGTGTCGGCCCCGATGTGCTCCACCGCGATTTCCGCCATGATCGTGTTGAGCGACAGGGACAGGGCTTCGGTGGCCGTGACCCTGCCCGCGAAACGGTCATTGCTGTTGCGGAACACCACTCGTTCGCCGATCCTGTACGTCCCGTCGTCGAAGAAGACGTCGTCCGGCCGCACCGCCTCCGCATCGAGGGCGGCGGCCATGGTCAACACCTTGAAGGTGGATCCCGGTTCGTAGACGGCCGTCACGGCCGGGTTGGTGAGGTTGGTGGCACTGTCGTCCAGGGACTCCGGCACGCCGGGTTCGAAATCCGGCAGGTTGGCCATGGCCAGGATGGCGCCCGTCCCGGTGTCCATCACAATCACCGTGCCGCCCTTGCGGATTTCGTATCGGTTGATTGCGTCCCGCAGTTCCTGTTCCACAATGTGCTGCAGGGAACGATCGATGGTGAGCACCAGGTCGCCCCCCATGTAGGACGGGATGTATCGCCGTGCATCGGATGCAATGACCGAGATCGGTTCCGTGCTGCGGGGCAGGTTGACTTCGCCTCGAAGGAATTTCTGATAGTAGCGTTCGATGCCGTTGGCGCCTATCCGATCGGCGTTGACCAGGCCCAGGACGTGACTGGCCAGAGCCCCCTGCGCATAGTGCCGGTCGGGCTGCAGTTCCAGCTGGAAATGCCTGAAGAAGTCGAAGTCCGGGTTCGTGCCGTCGAGGGCGCTGCGCAGGCCCAAACTGTCCATCACCTCCTTGAGGCCCGGCCCGCTGTCCGCCAGACTGGCATCCAGGGGGCCCGTATCCTCGAGCAGGGCCTCCAGGCGCCGCAGGGCACTGTCGTCGCCCGTGAGGTGGAGGTCCCACAAGTCGGCGGCATGGGCTCCGCGTTGCTGCAGGGCGCGCAGGTACTGGCCGGTGGCCAGCGGCAGGTCGTCGATCAGCAGCACCCAGGCGTACACGGGTTGCGGATCGTGGTCCGAGTTGCGCGCGGCATCGATTTCGGCCTGGCGGCGCGCGGCGAGTTCGTCCAGTTCCAGGAGGAGGCGCGCGTTCAGTTCGTTCCGCCGGGTCCGGTCGGTTCCGGCCACCAAGTGGGTTACCACATCCCGATAGGCCGGTGGCATGGCCCCCAGGCGGGGAATCACGAAGCCGAACGACCAGACGTCGCTGGCCAGCAAACCGCCGTGGATGTCCGTGATTACGCCCCGCGTGTCGAGCTCGGGCAGGTTGCGATCCGTGTAGCTGTCGATGTCCTGCGTGTTGTGCAGGATCAGCTGGAACTGCACCAGGCGCAGGACCACCAGGATTGCCAGCAGCGCCGGCACTGCAAACACCAGGACGATGCGGAGGTGGTTGCCGGCGAAGAGATCGTCGCCGAGCGGGGATTGCGAAGTCGGATCCGATGCGGCCATGGGGCTACTCGCCGGCTGTCTGCCGCGCGCGCAGGTTGTCGAACAGGCGATCCAGCCAAACCTGGACCGTGCTGGCGTGATCGGGGATCGCCTCCTCGGCTTCGACTGCCGGCGGCAGGAACGTAATGCTTGCCAGCACACGTTGGGCACCCCTGAGGAACTGTCGTCCCAGTTCGTCGAAGTTCCGCCAGCCGGCCGCGAGCGAATCCCGGCGGCGGGTGGGCAAGTCCGGCCGACCGGGTGCTTCAGAGGCCGCGGCGGCCTCGGCCAGGATCGGTTCCGTGGCAATCATCCAGATGGGCTGGGCGTCCGGCTGCAGACCTTGGCCGATGGCCCACAGGCCGATTTGATTCAGGTCTTCCTCATCGCCGATTCGGCGCAGCAGCTCGGCGTTGATCTGTTCCTGGAGTGCACTGGCCTGCTCCAACTGGGCCAGCTGCAGGCGGGCCTGGTCGATGCGGAAGGACATGTAGACATTGGCCATGGCCCCGAAGGTCACCACCACAATGAACATCCCCCACCAACCGGCAACCGGAACCCGATCGCTGAAGGCAACCGAACTGCGCCAGGCCTGAACGGCGCCTCCCAACAGCGCGTGGGAGGGTTGCTCATCGGCCAGCGCGGCCGGAGGCAGCTGTTCAACGGGAGGATTCAGCCGGGCCATGTCAGCGTGTTCCGACCTGTTCGTGCCCGTCGGGATGCCGGTGGGCCGCAACCTTGGCCCCGGCATCCTCCCGGAAGACCTTCTCGGCGACTCGCAACCGTGCCGAGCGGCACCGCGGATTGTCCGACAACTCCCGATGGCCCGGACGCACGGCCCGCTTGGTCAGGATGGACAGGGCAGGCCTGTCCACATCCCCGTGTCGGGCATATTTGTTGCGGGCCGGCCTGCGGCCATGGGTTCGCAGGAAGCGCTTGACAATCCCGTCCTCCAGGCTGTGGAACGAAAGCACCAGGAGGCGGCCTCCGGGAGCCAGGAGCGAAACGGCCTGTGGCAGCACGGCCTCCAGCTGGGCCAGCTCGTCGTTGACGGCGATGCGCAGGGCCTGAAACGTGCGGGTGGCCGGATGCAGGCGGCGGTGCGGCCGGTGCGGCACGGCGGCGGTCACCGCCGCGGCCAGATCGGCTGTGGTCCCGAAGGGACGCCGTTCCGCCACCACGGCGGCGATGCGCCGGGCGTGGGGCTCCTCGCCCAGGGTCCAGAGCAGTTCCCGAAGTCGGCCTTCCGGCCAGCCGTTGACGATGTCGGCCGCGGTCAGTTCCTGGTTCCGGTCCATCCGCATGTCCAGCGGACCGGTCTTGGCGAATGCGAAACCCCTTTCCGGATCGTCGATTTGCGGGGAACTGAAGCCCAGGTCCAGCAGGATGTTGTCGCAGGCGGATACGTTCCACGCCGCCGCGAGATCCCGGAGATTTCCGAATCCGCCGTGGACCAGGTGGCACTGCGCGTCCAGGTTGCGGGTCTTCAGGCGTTGTCGGGCCCTGGCCAGCCCCTCTGCGTCCCGATCCAATCCCCACACCCGCGCGCCGGGCCCGGCGCGCGTTAGGAAGGCGATGCTGTGGCCGGCATCCCCGATGGTGCAGTCAATCAGGCGCGCGCCCGGCCGCAGGACCATCAGTCCCAGGACCTCCTCCAGCAGCACCGACAGGTGCCACCCTGGGGTCGATCCGGCTTCGCCGCGCAACGCCGCGGCGGCACCGGCCGCCGCTTCCCGGCATCCGGGGTCCAACGAACGTGTCAACAACAATGTAGCTCCCGCCCGTGACTATGAAGAAGGTGGTGATGTTGGCGGTGCAGTGCTCGTGTTGAACCGTGCCCTGCAACAGGAATTATATGGGGATGTGACTGTGCAGGCGCGGATCTGGATACGGAAGGGGCTTATATACCTGACTACGCAGTCGGTGCGACAGGAACAAACCTGCACACCTGTGCTATAATCGTGTCCTGCAAACAAGAGAGCCCGGCGGCCATCCGGACTCTCCACCGGACAGGAAGCCGCCGTTCCGTGCCCGACACCAGCCATCCGACAACAGAGGCCCCGGAGAGCGTACACCGCACGGTCCGCCTGCGCCTGTACCCCGGCGAGGCCGCGACCGGCCTCCTGCTGACAGCCATCGCGGGGGCCTGCCGCTACGTCTGGAACCACCTGCTGGCCGACCAGGAGCGGCGTTATCGCCTGTGGCAGGTGTACCGGATTGGCCCCAAGCCCGTTCCGACCTTCTTCACCCTGGGCCTGCGGTTCACGGCACTGCGCCACGACCCGGACCACGCCTGGCTGAAGGAGTACCCGTACAAGGTGGTCCGCTACAGCCTGAAGTACCTGGCCGACGCGTACACGCGCTTTTTTGCGGATCCTGAGAACGAAGGCAAGCCCCGGTTCAAGGCCCGGCACTACACCGTGCCGGCGTTCACGATCCCCGAGGCCGTCCGGATGGACGGGGACCGTCTGTACGTGCCCAAGGTCGGTTGGCTGCGACTGGCGGGATCGAACCCGTACGCGGACTGCAAACCGCTGACCGTGCGGGTGCGCATGGAGGGCACGGAACAGCACCCCAAGTGGTATGCCCATGTCTGCTACGAGGTGCCCGCGGAGCAGGTGAAGCAGCCTGCCGCGGAGGGCGCGCTGGGCCTAGACCGCAACGTGGGACAGGCCACGGACAGCGAGGGCACCGTGTACGCGATGCCCGACACGAGCAAGCTGGACGCGCAAATCGCGCGCAAGCAGCGGGAGCTGAGCCGCAAGCAGTAACCGTGTTGAATGTCAAGTATGGATCGGCTTTGTGACTGGTTCTCGTTGCCATGGCGCCTGGTACCGACACACAACCCTGACTCTGCAGGCCATGGCTTTGCTCGCCGTACTTCGGGCGCCCACACTCCCGGTGGAGTCCCCCCCGGATGCAACAACGCCCCC
>DAOUIC010000189.1:0-3126 GCA_034428255.1 Anaerolineales bacterium | reverse complement strand
AGGTCCTGTTCTCCCTGATCCTGGCCCTGTTCCTGGCCCGCGAGAACCTGGGCACGGCCTTTGTGCGCAGCGCGGTCTTCACCCCGGTGGTCACGTCGGTGATTGTCGTATCCGTGCTGTGGTCCATGATGTACCACTCCCAGCTGGGCCTGATCAACAGCCTCCTGTCAATCGTGGGGGTGCCGCCCCAGGCCTTCCTCTCCAATCCGGACCGGGCCCTGCCGGCCCTGACGGCCATGATGATCTGGAAGGATGTCGGGTTCTCCATGATCATCCTGATGGCCGGCCTCAAGGGCATCCCGGTGGTCTACCGCGAGGCCGCGGTCGTGGACGGCGCCAAGCCCTGGGAGGTCCTGTGGCACATCACCCTGCCCCTGCTGCGCCGGGTCATGATGTTCGTGATGGTTACCCAGACCATCTTTTCCTTCCAGGTGTTCGTGCCGGTCTATGCCATGACCCGCGGCGGCCCCCTGGAACGCACCAAGGCCGTGGTGTACTACATCTACCAGTACGGTTTCCTGTTTCAGGACATGGGCACTGCCAGCGCGATGTCGATCGTCACGCTGATCATCCTGCTGGTGGTCAGCGTCGGCCAGATGCGCCTGTTCCGCTCGGATGTCTCCTACTAAGAGGTCCGCGCCGTGAGCATTCTCGACAACGTAGCCGGCAACCTGGCCGCCTCGACCCCCGGCTCCGGCACCGTCGGTGGGGGACTGCGCCGCAAAACCTGGCGCGACCGATTGCAAATGGCGGTGTTGACCGTTGTCTATGTGGTGATGTTCCTGGCCTTCACCATTCCCTTCTTCTGGATGTTCTTCGGCAGCATCCGGGAGGAAGCGGAGATTTTCGCCAACCTGTATCCCTTTACCTGGAAGACCATTCTGCCCATCAAATGGTCCCTTAAGAACTATCTTGACATCTTCGGCATTTCCGATGACGGACAAAAGTTCGGGCTCCAGTTCCAGCGGTTCCTGGGCAACAGCTTTCTCGTGTCCGCCGGCGTGGTCCTGAGCTCGCTGTTCTTCAACACCTTGGCTGCCTATTTCTTCGCCCGCCTGCGCTTCCCCCTCAAGAACGTGCTGCTGGTGTTCGTGATTGCCACCATGCTGGTGCCGTTCCAGGCCACGATTGTGCCCCTCTACATCGTGGTCGACGCCCTGGGCATGGCGAACTCCTACAACGGCCTCATCTTTCCCTGGTACGCCAGCCCGTTCGTCATCTTCGCGCTGATGCAGTTCATGCGCGACATACCCACGGACCTGGACGAGGCCGCCGTCATGGACGGGGCCAACCTGTTCCACATCCTGTGGCGGGTCATCGTGCCGCTGTCGATACCGGGGATCATCACCATGGCCCTGCTGGAGTTCCAGTTCATCTGGAACCTCTTCTATTGGCCCCTGATTTTGATCAGTTCGCCCCAGCTGCAGATGATCCAGGTGGCCATCGCCACCCAGACCACGCAGACCCAAACCTTCTGGGGCCGCACCTTTGCCGGCTCCGTGACGGCTTCGCTGCCGGTGATCGTGCTGTTCCTGTTCCTGCAGCGGTACTACGTGCAGGGCATCGCCCTGACCGGTCTCAAGGGCTAGCGTCCCGCACGGGCGCGGCAATCCTCCCCATACCCAATAACCTGCTGGACATGTCCGAACCCCGCCACCGCATCATCTACGACACCGACCCCGGTGTGGACGATTCGATGGCCTTCTTCCTGGCACACGCCTCGCCGGAGATCGAGCTCCTGGCCCTGACCACGATTTTCGGCAACGGCGGCACCGCCACCACGACCGCCAATGCCCTGCGCCTGGTCGAAGCCGTCGGACGTCCCGACATCCCGGTTCTGCAGGGCGCAGCCAAGCCGTTGCTGCACGCCTACGACGGGCGCGGTGCCATGGTCCACGGCAGTGACGGCCTGGGAGACTCCCACATGCCTCCTTCCTCCCTGCTGCCGGCGGAAGGGCAGGCCGCCCAATTCATTGTGGAGCGGATCATGGCGGCACCGGGGGAAATCACCCTGGTGGCCGTGGGACCGCTGACCAACCTGGCATTGGCCGTGTCGCTCGAACCGGGCATCGTGGACGCGGTGCGGGAGGTCGTCATCATGGGCGGTGCCGCGACCGTGGCCGGCAACGCCTCTCCGGTCGCGGAGGCCAACATCCACAACGATGCCGCGGCCGCCCGGATCGTGTTCGAGGCGGGATGGCCCCTGACCATGGTGGGCTTGGATGTCACCCAGGCCACCATCATGTCGACGGCCTATCTGGACAACCTCTACGCCATCGGCAATCCGGCCACGGACTTCATCGCCCGCATCGTGCCCTTCTATCATCGGTTTCACACCCGGCAGGGGGTGGACGGCATCTACGTCCATGATTCGTCCGCCATCATGTATGCGATCGATCCAACCCTGTACGAGACTCGTTCCGCTTATGTAAGGGTCTGTCTGGGCCACGAAGGCACCAGGGGCCAAACCGTTCCGGACTGGCGAGCCCAATGGCAGGCGGAGCCCGCCGTCAACGTGTGCCTGGGCGTTGACGCGGAGCGCTTCAAGGCCATGTACCGCGAACGCCTGATACACGGATTCGCGTAAACTCGGGTAAACCAACCGGGCGTCGCTTGGCCGGCGCGTCGGTTCCGAACTACACCAAAGCGAGGTGGAGGAATGGACGGAGCATCCCTGCGCAACGGAATCCTTGGTTCGCTGGCAACCGCGGGCCTGGGGGATGCCCTGGGCGCGGGCACCGAGCAGTGGACCATCGAGGAAATCTTCGAGGCCCATAATGGCCCCATTGTCACGCTCATCCAACCGCCCCCGGACACGTTTGCCGGAGCTGAGGGCAACCTCAAGGGCCAGATCACCGACGACACCAGCCAGATGTACTACCTGGCCGAGGACATCATTGCGGCCGACGGGGCACTGGACGAGGAGGTGTGGAAGAACTGCCTCCTGCGCTGGGCCGACAACTCCCCCCACGTGGGCAACATGGGGCCTTCCACGCGTCCCATGGTGGAGGCCCTGCGAACCGGAGGGAACCCCCACCGGGTCGGCCTGGTGGGCACCTCCGACCGTCAGGTGGCCAGCATGGGCGCCACCAACGGCTCCTCCATGCGGGTGGCCCCGGCCGGCCT
>DAOUIC010000188.1:0-6168 GCA_034428255.1 Anaerolineales bacterium | reverse complement strand
GCGCGCACCTGCTTCAAGGACCGTGGATCGGTCGCGCCCACAACGAGACCACTGTTCGGTCCCCAAGTCTGTGCCGTCTGTGCAACCTGGATGAACAAGGGCTCTCCGTCAAGACTTCGACCCTGAAAGGCTTGTCCATCCGGGTTGGACGAGTGGGCCAGCACAAAGCAGCCCTTGTCCGGCCAATCCAGGAACGGGGCCAGGCCGTCCCTGCCCAGATAGGGGTTGAGTGTGACGGCATCGACCCCCAAGGTTCCGAAACAGAATTGAGCATAGCCTTCCGCAGTGGCGCCGATGTCGCCGAACTTTGCGTCCAGAATCACCGGTCGGCCCGACGGTATCCGGGCCAGGGTGTCCTCCAGTAGTCGCAGCCCGTCAATGCCATGGGCCAGATAGAACCCGAGGTTGGGCTTGTAGGCCGCCGCCCACTCCGCCGTCTCGTCAATGATGTGGGTGTTCCAAGCCAACAGGTTGCCGGTGATGGAGCGGCCCGGCCGGCTGAACGCTTCCGGCAGTCGTTCCACTACTGGATCAAGCCCTACGCACAACAGGGAGCGCCGCTCATGGACGGAGGCGGCCAGATGTTGCCAAAAATGCATATCAGGGATGGGAATCGGGAAACTGACGGATTATAGGCGGGATGCCTGCCATCCTCGGAAACCAAAGTTTGGGATGGACGGGAATGCCTCCACGCGCAAGTCGTCGAGATGTCCGAAAACAGGAGCAACCTTCTCCGGATCTGATTTGTCTACTCCGGACAAAGGTGAGACACCATGGCTGAACAGGCAGTGCTGACCAATGCCCACGTTCAGTTGGCTCTGATCCAGAGTGCGGCAATGCCGCATACTCCGACGCTACGGCTCTTGGTTGCCAAGGCTCATGGACGGACTGGTCGAAAGCTCATGCCGGAAGCTGACCGTCATTGACCGGGATCCCGAAGCGGTCGTGCGCGCCCTTGAACAATAAGTGGCAACGGTAGCGAGCGAACAAGGCGCGGCCAATGCCGACAAACATGCTTGGCGGCCCTACCGTTTGTTCTGATGTCCGTACGCCGACTGTTCCGCCGTCCTAATCGGCCGTTACTTGGTACCGTTGGAGCCACAACTCGCCTGTGCCTTCTATGACCTCGTTGCCCAGTTCCACCGCAGCCACATAGTGGTCGGCCGGAAGGTGGTTGTGATCGACCAGATAGCTTAGGAATGCCACGACATCGACCACGCCGCTGAACCGAGGCTCCTGGCTGACGAAGGCAATGTAGTCCGCCCCGGATCCCGCATGGAATGCCGGACGCAGATAGAGATCGTAGGCAATGTCATCCACCACGACCTCGCCGGCATGAAACCTCCGCGGTTGGGATTCGAATGTCCGGTCCATCCATATCATCACTTCATGCGTAATCGTGTCGGGAGTAGGCGGGTCGGTGCTGGTTACCCAGATGTCATAGGCCAGATTGTAGGTCCCTTCGGCACTCAGTTCGACGGCGTAGGCAATGGACAGTTGCCTGATGGACTCGATTCGGGCAGGCAGGGCGGACGTGGAGGATTCGGAGTCCCATGGCTTTTGACCGTATATCACCTCCGGGTATGACTTGACCTGGCCGTTTCCCTGAGGCCAGCGCCAGCGCCAGCCATACTCGGTCGCTCCGTCCAGACTGCGCGTCAAGAGACACTGTTCATAGTCGGCAATGTCTTCCTTGCCCCAAACATTGTTTTGGTAGACGAGGTCGGAGTCGGTCAGTGTGTCCCAATCTCCGCAGTGGGCATCTGGCACCGCAACTTCGGCCTCCGGAGTTGCTTCGGAAGACTGGACAGGGGAAGCCTCCAAGTCGGCAGCAGAGGGTGAACCGACCTCATAGTCGCACCCGGCAATGGTCAGGCCGAGAAGGGCAAGGCAGACCAGATGGCGGATTGCCTCGCGCACATGCCTTCCGGCACGGCGGTCGGTTCTGTTTGGTCCACAAGCTGCCGTCGTCATCAAAGCCTTCCCACCGTCACAACAAACACCATTCCACGCCTTGACCGCGTGCAGACATTGCCTTCAGGTCCACATCTCGGACAAACGCCGCGATCGCATACGGGTTGTTGCTGCAACTCGCTGCGCTTGGTCAACCCGATGGACGGCTCCTGGCACAACCTCCAGACACCGACGACGGCACCGGGATCCCGCTCACACTCGACAGAGCCGGCCTCACTGCAGGCCTAATCCTGCGACGCGGACAATCCGAAGTGTTGCCGCGCCGATTCCAGGAATGCCTCGGCTGACCGATTGTCCATCCAAGCCTGTACCAACTCCGCGTGCGGCAAGGAAGCCGAGGATTGTTGCATCATCAATCGAAGTTCGTCGGCTACGGCGTCACCGAACCGAACCCTTGCCAGAACAGCCGCCATCCCCGCGATTTCAGCATGCCTCTCATCCAACCGGGCCTGTTGCACCCGTAGTTGGGACTGCTGCACCCGTAGCTGGGACTGCTGCGCTTCCAACAAGTCGTCCTTCTCCTTTGCACTGGCCAGTGGCTCGCCCGTCTCCGGATCCAGAATCCGGTAACCGCCGTCGGTTTCATGTTGGTGCAGTTCCTGCACAAGAAGGAGACCGCAGTCCAGAACCGGCGAGTAGGCGGACCACGAGCGCGCAGCCTCGTCCCAGACGGTCCCCAGTGGTTCGTAACGCCCCCGCTCCAGTTGCCAGCCCATCATCGGACCATCGGGCAACAGGAGGCCGGATGCAAGGTGGGACGGATCATCGGAGTCCACCGGATCCAGAACCCAGTACTCCCGGATCCCCATCCAGGCATACCACTCCTTTTTGATCCCCAGGTCGTTGTCGGCGGTGGATGGGGATGCGACCTCGATGACGCAGTCGGGTGGACAGGGCATGTCCCAACGGCGCAGGGAACCGCGCCCGGTGTTGGGAAACGGCATGACGATCATGTCCGGATCACAGCGCTGCCGTTGACCGTCGGCATCCACAAAGTGCAAGCCGATGTCCTGGTTGATGCCAAAGGGCCTGCCGCGCCGCGCCAGAAGAAAGGACAGGGCGTTCAACAGGTAGTTCAGAATGGCAACGTGCCTCGGGACCGTCGACATTTCGTCGCTCCTGGGCCATTCGGCGGGGTATTCCGGGGTGTTCCAGGAAGGGATGGGCTTGGACAGGTCCACCGCAAGGGCCGGTTCGACTTCGCGCGGTTCCGCCGGTACTGTCCAGGGTTTGGTGATGGCCATCGATCGCCTCCCGTGCATGCGGGGCTCCATTGTACTCGGCCACGGCCGGATGCAATCCGCCATCTCTCCAGATTGAGCCACCGCCAGACCAGGTTGTGCAGGCAGCATCCGTTCGACAGGTTGCACGCAGTCAAGCGCCGTTCCCGGAAACACCACGGGGCCCCCCGATCTTGGTCAAACCTTCCGGTCTTGCGGGGCATGTCTCCCCAGTCGAGGTGGATGGACACCCGGCCCTGGCGGGTCGGGCAACAGCATCCTGCCGAGGGCGCTTGCGCAATTGAACACCTGCATGAAGCAATATTTGCCCTGCGCCCCAACAAGCCAAGGCCAACACACTGGAAGCGGAGCGGCACTCGCCCGACAGGCTGGCTATAATCTTTTCGGCTGCCTCCACCCAAGCCGAACCAGCGTTTCCGGCTGGTTGAATGCCCGACTCACCCCCGCCCGACTATGGCCGTATTGGACATCCTGCAAGACTGGCAGGAGGAAGGATCGATCCTGCATCGCAAGACCGTGCGTATTCGCAAGGTGGACCGCAGGATCCGTCGGCTGCTGAACGACATGGTCGAAACCATGCGCGAGGCCGGGGGCGTGGGGCTGGCGGCCCCGCAGGTGGGCCGCAACCTGTCGGCCTTGGTCATCGAGTACGCCGACACGGACGAGGATCCGGACGCGGTGCCCGAGCTCTACAAGATTCTCAACCCCCGGATCGTCCGGGCCCGCGGCGAAGTCGAGGGCCGGGAGGGATGCCTAAGTGTTCCAGGCTTCCTGGTGGATGTGGACCGGGCCGAACGCATCACGGTCAAGGGCATGGATGCCGACGGAAAGGCCATCCGCATCAAGGCGGATGGCTGGTTGGCCCGAATCTTCCAGCACGAAATCGATCACCTCAACGGCATCCTGATGATGGATCGCGCCAACCGCCTGTACACGGTGGAGGAAGGGGAAGATGGGGAACCCGTCGTTACTCCCATCGGCGCGGGCCACGAGGAAAGCGAGGAAACTGCGAAAGCCATCGCAGCCACGAACTGAGAACGGGCCGGCACCGGCCGCCGGTCCAACTCTCGCACCCGGCCCGTCAGGGCCGTCCAAGGCTCGCCGACTCCATGGGAACACCGCCTCAGGCGCATTCCACGACCGCAATTGAGGTGGTCGCACTAGTGCGGTTTGGCGGCTGCCTGCTCCGGTACCAAGCCGGGCTGACCTGCCAGAAAGTGCTCCACCTCTGTCCGTTGGGGTGAGCTTCGAGCGCCAGTCCGGCCAATTTGCAGCGCGGCCACGGCATGGCCGCGGGCAACCTGTTCCGCCAGCGAACACCCCGCCAACCCCGCCGCCATGAAACCCGCGTCGAAACTGTCGCCGGCGCCAAGGGTGTCCACAACCGGAACTCGGAACGGCGGAATGGTCACGGTCGGGGAACCGAACTCCGACACATGGGCGCCGACGGACCCTTCCCGCATGATGGCAACGCATTGGCCCTCCCTGGCCAGACGGGCCGTTGCCTTCCGCAGGTCCGGCTCGGCCGGGACTAGATGAAAGAGCTCTTCGTCCGCGGAACCCAGGACGAAGTCCGCCCGCCCAATCGCCGCCCAAAGCGCCTCAATATAGCTGCCCGGAAGGCTGTCGCCTTCCAGACCCAGCCTCAGGTTGAGGTCGAATGACGAGCGAAGCCCGCGCGCGCGGGCCAGATCAAGGGCCCGGAGTGTGGCCCGCCGACCATGCTCCTGCACCATGCAAACCCCCGATGTGTGCAGCCAGTCGCGGGCCGTCAGTTCCAAACCATCCAGCTGCCTTTCGTGCAGTTCCGCAAAGGCCTGATTCCGTCGCGGCCAGCCCAACACCGTCCGCTGACCGGTCCCGTCGATCAGGGCAATCACAATCATTGTGGGCCGCCGCCCCGAAAACTCCACGCACGAGACATCGATACCTTCGGCGACCAGTTCCTCCAGGGCCTCCCGACCAAAGAGATCGTCCCCCACCACCCCAACGAAATGGGTCTTGGCTCCCAGGCGCGCCAGAGCCACGGCGGTGTTGGCCACCGTCCCGCCGCCGTGCACCTCGGGCGACGCTTGCCGAGGGGACTTGCCGATCTCCTCGGAAACGCTCAGTACCAGATCGACGCAGACATCCCCGAACAGGATGCCCCGGCCCCGGTCGTCCGGCACCGTCATCCCCTGGCGGCTGTCGCGAACGCCTTCACGAGACCGTGATTCTTTCGGCGGGAGCCCGGCTCGTTCGTGTGAGTGAAGGAGTCCACACCCCACGGCCCGACCCGGCGGATCGCCTCACGCACATTGCCGGCATCCAGGCCGCCGGCCAGAATCACCGGAATTTGTGACCGGCGCACGATGTCCGCACTCACAGCCAAGTCGTGCATGTGGCCCGTGGCCCCAATGTCCCCGTCGGGCGCGGGGGTGTCCAGCAGGAAATAGTCCGCCACGCCTTGGTAGGAGAGGGCCAGTTCCACGGAGGATGCGTCCGTCACCGGGATGGCGACCATGACCTTGACCGGCGAGATCGCCCGGCGGATCTCGGCGACCTGGGTCGGCGGGGTCTTGTGAATGTCCCCGGACAGGTGCAGGACGTCGGGGCGGGCCCTTTGCACCACCCCAACGATGACATCGGTCTCGGTGGCCGTGGTGAGTGCGTTGCAGAACACATCCGGATGCCGGGCCGCCGCCTCATACAGTTCCCGGCACAGGTCGAAGTCCACCTCGCCCTCGCTCAGCCCGTCCACTCCCGGCTTGACCCCGATGAAATCCACGCCGGCCTGAATACTACGGCGCACGTCGTCGGGATGGACGTGCTCGTAAATCTGACCAAGTGCAATTTTTTCAAAAGGGAAATCCATTATTTGGGTCATTTAATCTCAGTTGATGGCATCCAACCTTATTTCTTCCTCCATTTCGTAATTTCCTATGATTATAGTAGAGTTTAGAGAGTCCATCAG
>DAOUIC010000187.1:0-7980 GCA_034428255.1 Anaerolineales bacterium | reverse complement strand
CCGTCAATGACAAGGGTGTTGCCCACCCACACGCGTACGCCATCGTCCGACAGCGCCACGAACCGGTAGTTCCGGCCGTTGAAGTGGAATGTGTTGGTCCAGGACACACTGAACAAGTCGGCATGCACGCCCCGTCCCGGACTGCCCTGGCCCCAGTTGAAGTTGATCGCTTGATCCGTTCGGGTCAGGACCAACGCGGCCGGAGGCTGGTAGTGGTAGTAGCTGGCACTCCACGGCCCTGCGGGGACGTGTGCGGCCGGAATGGCCGGTGGCACAGGCACGTAGGAGGGTGCTGCGGGGACTGGTACGGGTGCCGGAGCGGGCCCGGTGCCCTGCCACGAGTAGTTCAGCCTCGCGTAGGACGGCAGGCACAGAATATTGCCCGGATTGACTGTGGCACCGGCGTGAAGGTTGTTGAGTTGCGCCAGCGCGGTCGGATTGACTCCGTAGGCGCCTCCAATCCATGCCAGTGTCTCGTTGGGATTGACGGTGTGCATTTGCGGGCACTGGGATGGAGTAGGTCCGATCAACCCCGGAATCGGTACATTCACCGTGGTTCCGGCTTGCACGTACCCATGGGTCGGAAGACTAGGGTTGATGCTCGCCAGTTGCTGTACGGTGATGCCGTGGCGAACGGCAATGCTGTGCACGGTGTCGCCATGCTGGACATAGTAGCCCGACCCGACAGGAGCCTGCGCCAAAACTGTGGATCCACCTACCGTTAACAACAAGAGCAGGGCGAGAGCCAAAGCCCGCACCGTTTGCCCCGGTAGGTTGCGTATAAAGTACCCGTGCATGGACGTGCTCCCGAGCTAGCCGGGTTCTGCGTGTCGCGCTTGTTGCGCGGTGCCGGCCTTTGCCGATCAAGGTGGCGCCGGCCTGAGCTGTTTGCGAAGTAGAACGGGCGAACAACCCTCGGAGAGGAGGCTGAGGGCTGTGAGACAGAGAGGAGTGTGTTGCTGGCCTGTTCACACCATTCAGTTCAGGGCTGGCGCGAACCTCAAGGACGGTCTTGGCTG
Source organism: Anaerolineales bacterium (assembly GCA_034428255.1). Lineage (GTDB taxonomy): Bacteria > Chloroflexota > Anaerolineae > Caldilineales > Caldilineaceae > Bin34. Next base: position 6,961 of record DAOUIC010000187.1, on the reverse strand, counting down.
GTGCAGGACCTCGTGGGCTGAGTCAATATTTCAAGTATACACCTAATCGCGCAGTGGTTGGTGTAGATCCCCAAACCTCCTGCCGTTGTTCTCGATCCAGGTCCGGGCTTGGCAATAAGCTCCTAGCAATGGTCGCACGGAAGACCAGTTGGGATTCGGTGCCCATGGTGTTTGGTGGGGCGGCGCACTATCGGTGGATTGGTCGCCACCGCGATGGAATTGGTGGTGCGAGCTGTGCCTGGCACATCATCGATTCACGCTCGCACGATCCATGCGGGTTCATGGTTTCCACACCTCCATAGAGGACCGCACAGCTTCGCTGGAGTGGCCGTGGTAGATGTTGCGAAGAGTCCGGAACAGGTCCTTGCCAGCCCTTGAAGCCCTCCCCCCGAAGGTTATGAGAAAGGCGGGCAGCCCCATGAGGCTCATGACTCGGTGGAAAGGGAGTCGAGAGCCCGCGCACGGGTGTTGTCTTTCCGAGAGGCTGTCGGCTTGATTGCAAAGATTCGGCAGTGTGCATTGCTTCCCTGCAGGGTTATGGGGGCTGTGATTCTAAGGGTGATCAACGAATCTACTCCTCAATGGATGGCCAATCCCATTCTGTCCAAATCGCCTCTCCAAGCTGGCGGGCCAGAGCCCTGTATGCATTGCGCATAAGCATAATGGTGGTAAGGGGCCCAATGCCTCCCGGTACCGGAGTCAACCAACCGGCCTTGGCACCCACTGAATCCGGATCGCAATCTCCCAGCACCGTCTTACCGACATATGTGGTCCCGATGTCAAGAACCACGGCATCTTTTTTTACATAATTTCCGGTGATGAGGCCTGGCTTACCTACTGCCACGCACAGGATGTCGGCTCCCGTGGTGAGGGATGCCAGGTTCCTGGTGTGCGCGTGGGCAATGGTTACCGTACAGCGCCGGTTGAGCAGGCGCATGGCCAGTGGTTTCCCGACAATCGCGCTGTGGCCCACAACCACCGCCTGCTGACCGCTCAACTCAAGGTCCAGGCTGTCCAGCAGGGCCATTGCGGCAGCCGGGGTGGGAGGTGTGAAGAAAATGCCGGTATCGGCGAGCAGGTGGCCCATGTTGCCGGGCGACACGCCTTCCAAATCTTTCGAAGGTGCGATTCTCCATTGCAGCATAGTCTGATTCAGATGGGGCGGCACGGGTGTCAGCAAGATGATGCCGGTAATCTCCGCAGCAAGGTTCAGCCGGTCGATGGCCTCCATGGCGTCTGCCATCCGGCAGTCTCCCGGTAGTCGCACAAGTTGATAGCCGATGCCCGTGTTGGCACTGGCCCTGCTTTGGGCGCGCGCATAGTTCAGGGCACCTTGATCGTCCCCGACCATCACGGCCGCGATGGTGGCCGCATGGCCAGTGCGTTCCTGGAATTCGCGCACATGCTTCGCTGTCCGGCGTCGGAGTCGCCGGGCCAACGCGCGGCCCTTGAGCGGTTTGGCGGTCACCGAGACTGATCCATGCGTTCCGTACAACGGTCCAGGATGCGACTGCTAAACCCGACAGCATCCTTGATGCAGGCCGCGATGTCGGCGGCCAAGGTTTGACTCTCCGTGCCGGATGCGGCCATGCGCAGGTTGACATGCACATTGACGTTGCTGCTGTGAACGGCTGCCAGTAGCAGGTGGGTGCCTACCAACACATCGGACAGCACCGTCCTGTTGCCGCGGTTTGCCACTTCCCAGGTGTCGCCGAGCACTCCCCTGCAGGTGTCCGCGACCTGAAGGGGCACGGTGGCTGCCGTGTGCAGAGCCCGGTCGAGTTCCGCGCGTCGGACTGTCCGTGCGGATGGATTGTGTGTCGACAGCTTCAGGCAGCGGTCCACTTCGGCATACGCGGCAGCGTCCTGATCAGCCAGGTTCAGCAACTCCAGACGGCTGGCCTCCAGCCGCTGCTGGATCGGCCGCAGGATCCCGTCGTGGCGCTGAAACCGCCTGCGGCCTACGGTCAGATTCAGGACCATGCACAGCAAGGCTGTTCCATGGGATCCGGTCACGGCGGCGGCGGTTCCACCACCGGGAACGGGTTCGCGGGACGCAAGGGCGTCCAGGAACGCGGCGGTGGGGATGGACTGGAACGAATGCAAGGATGAGGTCCAGGAGCCGGCGGAACGCGCGATTATAGGTTGTTAAGCAGGCCGCGGTCCCATATCCGGTGTCCCCGACTGTTGGATTCAGGGTCTGTGTATGTGTTCCGTTAAGGTTCGCTGAAGGCCGGTTTTGCGGCGAATCCTTGTGCTAGACTCGCTTTTCCAAGGCAGAAACCGCCTGCCTGGCGCAGTAAGGTAGACAGTCCCCAGATGGATGACGAACGGGTAGACAGCCACTCGGATCAGGAAGAGGTTCTGTATGAATCGGACGAGATCAGGAATCTGGGAGACCCCGAAGTGTCGGAGGGGGAGGCGGACCACCTGAAGGATCTGCCGGTCATTCCCCTTCAGGGTCTGGTTGTGTATCCGTACATGTGGATACCCCTGACCATGGGGCAGCCCCGCAGCCTGCGCATCATCCGCGACAACATGCCCACCCAGCGCCATGTTGTGCTGGTGGCCTCCCGGTCCGAGGACCAGGAACCCGGCCCGGACGAAATTTCCGGTATCGGCGTGGTCGCGGTCATTCACAAGGTGATGAGGGCGCCGGACGGCGTCCTGCGCGTGCTGGTACGGGCATTGGACCGGGTCCGAGTCACTACCTGGAGCCAGTTGGACCCGTACCTGCGGGCGGAGGTCGAGGCCCAGCCGGAAACGGTTGAGGAAGGAGAGGAAATGACGGCGCTGGTGCGGCTGCTGCGCACTCGGTACCGGGAATATGCCGAACTCGACCGCCAGACTCCCAGCGAAGTGGCCGAGATGGCGTTGGACACCCGCTCCCCCTTGCAGTTCACCTATCTGATTGCCGGCAGCCTGCCCATGGACGTGGAGCAGAGCATGCAGGTCCTCGGCGAGGACAGCACTGCGGCGAAGATGCGCATCGTGTTGGGCGTCCTGGACCAGGAAATCAAGATCATGGAGCTGGGACAGCAGATCCAGTCCCAGGCCCAGGGCGAGATGGAACGCTCCCAAAGGGAGTTCTTCCTGCGCGAACAAATGAAGGTCATCAACAAGGAACTCGGCGACGAAGATGACCAAATGGTGGACATCAAGGAACTGGAGGCCAGCATCGCCGAGGCGAACATGCCCCCCACGGCCACGGAGGAGGCGACGCGTGAGTTGAACCGGCTGCGGCGGGTGCCAATTCAGGCGGCCGAATATTCCGTGATCAAGTCGTACATCGAAACCCTGGTCGGCCTGCCCTGGAACAACAGCTCGTCCGACAGCCTGGACTTGCGCAGGGCCCGCCGCGTCCTCAACGAGGACCACTACGGCCTGACGGACATCAAGAGTCGTATCCTCGAGTATCTGGCGGTGCGCAAGCTGCGTCAGACCCGGCGGTCCGAGCAGCACGAGGAAGTGAACCTGTGGGACAAGATCCGCAGGGAGCGCGAAGGGGTGGTCCTGTGCTTTGTGGGGCCGCCCGGCGTGGGCAAGACCAGCCTGGGCATCAGCATTGCCCGCGCCATGAAGCGGGAATTCGTGCGCTTGGCGCTGGGCGGCGTACGCGACGAGGCCGAAATCAGGGGTTTCCGGCGCACCTATGTGGGGGCCATGCCGGGTCGCATCATCCAGAACCTGCGGCGGTGCGGAACCAACAATCCCGTCTTTATGCTGGACGAGGTGGACAAGCTGGGTTCGGACTTCCGCGGCGATCCCAGCAGCGCCCTGCTGGAAGTGCTGGATCCCGAGCAGAACCGGGAGTTCAACGACCACTACCTCGACGTGCCGTTCGACCTGAGCAACGTGATGTTCATCACGACCGCCAACATGGTGGAGACCATTCCGCTGGCCCTGGCCGATCGGATGGAAATCATCCAGTTGAGCAGCTACATGGAGGAGGAGAAGGTCAAAATCGCGCAGAACTATCTGCTGCCGCGTCAGGTTCGGGAGAACGGCCTGCACGAGGACGAAATCGGCTTCACGAAAGGCGCCCTGCAAACCATCGTGCGCGGCTATACCAACGAAGCCGGAGTCCGCGAATTGGAGCGCAACATCGCCAAGCTCTGTCGCAAGACTGCCACGGACATTGCCACCGGTTCCGGTTCAGGGATTGCGCGGATCCGCAAGAACCAGGTGATGGAGCATTTGGGCAAGCCCAAATACCACAGCGAGCAGCTCTCCCACCGCACCGACATGCCGGGCGTGGCCACGGGTCTGGCATGGACCATGACCGGCGGTGACGTACTGTTCATTGAGTCCATCATCATGCCCGGCGAGCAGGCCTTCCAGATTACGGGCCAGCTGGGGGATGTCATGCGGGAGAGTGGCCAGGCCGCCCTGAGCTTCATCCGTTCCCGTGCCCGCGATCTGGGTATCGAACCGGGCATGTTCTCCAACCACTCCATTCACGTCCACATACCGGCCGGTTCCATCCCCAAGGACGGGCCGAGCGCCGGCATTACGATGGCCACGTCGCTGGCATCGCTCTTGACCCGGCGGCCGGTACGCAAACAGGTTGGCATGACGGGGGAAATCACCCTGCGCGGCAAGGTGTTGCCCGTGGGCGGCATCAAGGAAAAGGTCCTGGCCGCCGAGCGGCTGGGCCTGACCACCATCCTGCTGCCCCGGCGCAACGAGGCGGACCTGTCCGACATACCGGAAGCCATTCGCCGCAAGCTGGAGTTTATCCTGGTGGACGATGTCGACCAGGTGCTCGAAGCGGCCCTGGAGCCCAATGTGGATACGGTCTGGGTAAGCAGGGCCAAGCGCGATCCACAGTCGGAGCCGCGGCCCCTGCCGCTGGACCTGCCCTTGAAGCTGCCCAAGGTGACTTCCAGGGATCCGCAGCCCAGGGTGTAGGCCGGGACAACCGCGTGCTGCGTTGCAGCTACGGCTCGAATGGGACGTCACTGACTCAGTGGTGAGCAAACGCAGAAGCAGTCAATAACGGTCCAGTCCGGCCGCGGATGCCGAGAGCCGAGAAGGCAGTTGCCTTGCGCGGTGGCCGGTCCGCCAGCATAGCCGGGCACTTTCGGGCGCCAAGGTCGGTCCGGACCGAAGGGCGGTTGGGTAGCAGAGGTCTGATCAATGAGTTGCCGCCGCGGCGGCGGTTTGAGAGCGGGGAGCTTTCCGGAGCGTCGGGATTCTGGGCGACGGACATCGCCTGTCCGTCGCACCATGCCGTGGTCGGCATCTGTTGGCCGGCTCTCCCGGAAGCAGCAGGGAATGCCACTTTCCCGACGAGGAAGTGATGTGCATGCCGCTTGGAGTGACAGTTGCCGGCTGTCCTGGTGATGAGGGTCCGGTGGACCCGGCCAGTGCTGGATGAGTTCCGGCACGGACCCGGAACTTCCGGGTTACTGGGTGAAGGACCTGAAAGCCGGCTGTTCGCCCGGGACTGGGGAGTTGGTGAACGCTCCGCGTGCCAATACTGCCGCCCGACCGCCGGCAGCGGCCACGCGGGCAACCTGGTCGGAATGGGCTTCGGCGTTGACGGAGTCCGGGTCCAGCAACGCGCGCAACTCTTCGGCAAATCCTCGCATCCTTGCCGCGTGTTCGGGGAGATCGGCAAGGTTGGTTAGTTCCAAAGGGTCTTCAAACATGTCGTACAGCAACGGGCTGCGGCCCGTGAAGTGCACGTACTTGTACCTGCGGTTTCGCAACAGGTACCAGGCATCCTCCGTGCCGACCGTGTGGTATTCGCTGAAGACGGTGCGGTCGCCAGTCTCGTCCGCCAAGGTGCCAAACAACGATTGGCCGGGCAGATCCCGGTCCTCCGGCTGTTCCGCGGTGCCCGTGGCCTCCAGCACGGTCTGGAAACAGTCGACCAGGTTGACGGGTACCTCGCAGGTGCGACCGGCCGGAATCTCCGGCCCTGCCATGATGAGAGGCACGGCGCAGGTTTCGTCATGAGGACTGAACTTCCCAAACAGCCCGCGCGCACCATGGCTTTCCCCATGGTCGCTGCTGTACAGGACCCTGGTGTTGGCGGCCAGGCCCAGATCGGTTAGGACATCCAGTACTTGGCCGATTTGGGCATCCAGGAAGGTGCATACACCGTAGTAGGCGGCCATCATGCGCCGCATCTCGGCTTCCGTCACGTCCTCAAGGGAAAAGAACCGCCGCATCCAGGCCAGGGCCGGATGGGCGCTTCCCGCGGGCTCGGGGGGCAGTGTCAGGCTGTCGGGATCGTACAACTCGAAATACTCGGGCGGGGCGATGTACGGCGGGTGGGGACAGACATAGGACAGGAACAGGGCCCACGGAGGCTCGTCCGACTCTGCGCGCGCCTGTAACCATGCCTTGGCGTTGGCGGTGTTGCGCCGGTCGTACTCAAGATACGTCGAGTTGCCTGGACCGGCCTCGCGCACCCCGCGCCAGGCTTGCCGGCGCGGTGGATCCCGTCGTACGGAGGCCAGGATGTCCCCCTGCCCGTCGACGATGTGCAGCGGTTCAATTTCGTGGCTGAAGCCGTTGTCGTCCTCCGTACTCCTGAAATGAAGTTTGCCGATGGAGTCGACTCTGTGGCCCGCTTCGCGCAGCCGGTGGTGCCAACTGGGAACCGAACCCGTGTACGGCATCGAGTTGTCCCAGGTCCGAAGCTGGTGGACATAGCGGCCCGTGGCCAGCGAGGCCCGTGCCGGTACGCAGATGGGACAGGGTGTATAGGCTGCGTTGAAGCGCGTTCCGGCCGCAGCCAAACGGTCCAGGTTGGGCGTGTGGACCTCCGGACTTCCGGCGTTGCCCATGGCTCTGGGAGTGTGTTGATCCGAGAGAATGAACAGCAGGTTGGCTGGTCTTACCGTGTCCACATCGGCACCCCATATATGACTGTGATCGTGGCTGTCAGATATCCCAGCAGGGACAGCAGCAATGGTTTGCAGAGGAATGGCAGGAGTTCGGGCTGTTC
>DAOUIC010000186.1:0-8530 GCA_034428255.1 Anaerolineales bacterium | reverse complement strand
GCCCACGCGACATTGTTGATGATGATGTCCCGGCGTCCGAACAAGGAGTTGGGGCGCAATATGGCATGGGACAGACCACTGTCGCGCAAGTGCCGTTCCACGGCGGTCTTCCCGGCGAAGTAGGGAAGGTCGGGAGCCAGGTCGGTACGGGTGTGGGTGAACTGAACCACGCGCCGCACACCTGCCATCTTCGCCGCGTCGATCAACTGACAGGAACGACGGACCGCCTCGGGATGCGCTATCCAGGTTCCCTGCTGACCGCGCGGCGGCCGGTCGTGCCGTACCCAGTAGGTGTTGTACAGCGTATCCACCCCGACCAGTGCCTCCTGAAGTACAGGCGCGGGTTCGGAACCTGCCGCAAACTGCAGCGGCCAACTGTCCACGGCTCCGTTGAAGGGATCGGCCTCCGGACGGCGGCGGGAGGTGAGGGTGCGAACCCGGCCGCCGCGTGCCAGCAGTTCGGACGCGATGCTCCGGCCTAGATAGGACCAGGCACCGGTCACCAGGGAAAACGTCATGGGAAGGTCAGGGGGCTGCAGAAAGGAACATGATGCGCACTCGGGCTTTGGTTTGACACCTACTCCGAATTCCAAAGCCCAAGTGCACGGACGGCATCGTCAAACCCGGTGTCGTTCGATACCGGCTTCCGCCAAGCGGCCGGTGCGGAAACGGCGGCCCGGCCCGGAATTGTGGGCATAATACCGGGTCCGCTGAATCCCCGGTGCCGAACCCCTGCAATTCGTTTTCATGTCCAGACCCTCCGTGCCGACCCAGGAAGGTCAACCCCGGAGCATCACGACCGCGGCCCTTGCCTGGACAACCTTTGCAGTCAACGGAACCGTCATCCTGCAGGGTGCGGTGGTCAGGGCTACCGGCTCCGGCGCCGGCTGCGGACGCGACTGGCCGCGTTGCCAAGGGGAATTCCTGCCGCTGGATCATGGCATTGCCACCTGGATCGAGTATTCCCACCGCGCCTTGTCGGGCGTGGCCCTGTTGATGGGAGCTTGGCTGCTCATCCGCGCCTTTCGCCTGCGAAAAGAGAATCCCGGCCTGCTGGCCTGGACGGTTGCCTCCACCACGTTCCTGGGCATCGAAGCCTTGATTGGCGCCGCGACGGTGTTAACTGGCTTGACGGGCGACAACGTGTCGGTGGCGCGCGGTTTGCTTGTCGCCTTCCATCTCCTGAACTCCCTTTGGCTTATGGGCTCGCTTTCGCTGGCGGTCCATCATGCCCACGCCGATCAGCCCTGGCCTCCGGGCTGGCATGGTCGATCCGGCTTGGGGTGGCTGGTCGGGTTGGGGCTCCTGGGCATGATGGTGGTCATGTTCTCGGGCGGCATCGCGGCCATGGGCAACACCATGTTTCCGCCCGAGTCCCTGGAGGCCGGCTTGTCCGAGGATTTCAGTACCGCGTCCCATCCACTCATCCGGTTGCGCATCCTCCACCCGTTGCTGGCCATCGCAGTCGGGATCTATCTTTGGGCAATCCATGCCGTAACCGGATGGCTCAGGCCCATACCTAAAGCAGGGCCGTGGCGCCGTCTGCTCCTGTGGGCCTACGCCGTGCAACTGGTCGTTGGCACCGTCAACCTGTCGCTGCTGGGGCCGATCATGCTGCAGTTGACACACCTGGCCGTGGCAGTCGGGGTCTTTTGCCTCTGGACACTGGTGGCCTGGATCGTCCTGACCGCGCCGGGTCCCGTTCGCACTCCCGGCGGCTTGCCTTGGCGCAGCCGCGAGGCGGTCTCCGCGTGAGTACCTTGCGCCCGGCCGCGCCGCCTGCCATCTGGCGTGAATACGTCGCCCTAACCAAACCCAAGGTGGTATCCCTGCTGTTGTTTACGGCCGTGGGCGCCATGTTCGTTGCTGCCGGCGGCCTGCCGAACCCATGGGCCCTGTTGGGAGTTCTGGTAGGCGGTTACATGTCCACGGGCGGAGCCGGCGTCTTCAACATGATTCTGGACCGGGACATCGATGCCGGGATGCGACGCACAAAACGTCGGCCGCTCGTGACCGGCAGCATCTCGGTGACGCAGGCGGCGGTGTTCGGAGGCCTGCTCAGCGCAGGTTCGTTCGTGGTCCTGCTGCTGACGACCAACCTGCTGACGGCCCTGCTGGCCTGGGCCGGCCTGCTCTTCTATGTGCTGGTCTACACGGCCTGGCTGAAACGGGCCACTTGGCAGAACATCGTGATCGGTGGTGCCGCCGGTGCGGTTCTGCCCCTGCTGGGATGGGCCGCCGTGACCAACTCCCTCCCTTGGATGGCCTGGGTTCTGTTCCTGCTGATCTTCATGTGGACCCCCGTGCACTTCTGGGCCCTGGCCTTCCTGGTAAGCGACCAGTACGCGGCCGTGGGCGTGCCCATGGCCCCGGCCGTCATCGGAACCCAGCGCACGCTGCGCCAGATGATGTTGTACACCGTCCTCACGGTCCTGACCACCCTGGCCCCCTTCGTGCTGCGGGAGACCGGCTGGTCCTACTTGGGTGCGGTCGTTCTGTTGAACGGCCTGCTGGTCGTCAAGGTGGTGCAGCTGTACGCCAAGACTGCACCGTCCTGGGAAGTGGCGCGTCCGGATGCCCTGTCCGTGTACAAGTTCTCAATGCTGTACCTGGCCCTCGTGTTCGTGGCCCTGGCCCTGGACCGCGGACTGCCGTTCCTCCCCTGACCTATCCGGAACCAACCGGGGCCCCACACCTACGCAGGGCCCCTTCACATGACGGTCGGCCGTCAAGGCTGGTTACTGGTGGATCACCACCATCTTGGTCTCGGTCATTTCCTCGACCGCGTACTTGGGGCCTTCCTTTCCGTAACCGCTGTCCTTGAGACCACCGTACGGCATCAGATCGACGCGCCACTGGGTGCCCCAGTTGATGTGGATATTGCCCGACTCCACCTGCTGGATGTACTGCATGGCGGAATCCAGGTCCTGGGTGAAGATCGAGGCGCTCAAGCCGTAGTTCGTGTCGTTGGCAATGGCAATCGCCTGGTCGACGGTGTCCACCTTCGTGATGCCCATGGCCGGACCGAACACCTCGTCGCAGGAAATCTTCATCTCCGGCTTGACGTCCGTGAGCAGCGTGGCCTGGTGCATCTGCCCTTCCAGGCCACCACCCGTAAGCAGCGTGGCACCGTTGTCCTGGGCCTCCGACACCCAACTGCTGACCCGCTCCGCGTCGCTTTGGCGAATCATGGGTCCCAGCTTGGTGCTTTCGTCCAGGGGATTGCCCGTGGTGAAGCCTTCGACCGCCGGCATCAGGGCATCCAGCACATCGCCGTAGATGTCGTTGCTGACCAGCACGCGCTGGGCCGAGATGCACACCTGGCCCGCGTTGCTGTAGGCCGTCGTGGGCAGGGCCGCCGCGACCTTGTCCAGGTCCGCATCCGGCAGGATGACGACCGGGGCGTTGGAGCCAAGTTCCATGGTCACCTTCTTGATCCCGGCCTGATGGCAAATCCGCTCGCCGATGTCCCGGCTGCCGGTGAAGGAAATCTTGCGCACACGCGGATCGGAAACCAGCACGTCGCCAATCACGGCCCCGCTGCCGGTCACGCACTGGATGGATTCCGGCGGCGCGCCGGCCTCCAGCAGCAGTTCCGTGAACTTCAGGGCCACGAGCGGCGTGTCCGAGGCCGGCTTGAGCACGGCCGCGTTGCCGGCCGCCAGGGCCGGGCCCACCTTGTGGCAAACCAGATGCAGCGGGAAGTTGAACGGCGAAATGCAGGCCACCACACCGCAGGGGACCCGGACCGTGAAACCGAACTTGCCGGTCACGCCCGGTCCGCCATCGACAGGAATGACCTCGCCGTACAGCCGCTTGGCCTCCTCCGCCGAAAGGTAGATGATCTCGGCGGCCCGTTCCGCCTCGATGCGGGCCTCGGCAATGATCTTGCCTTCCTCCATCGTGATCGTGCGGGCCAGGTCCTCCTGGTTCTCCACAATCAGGTCGGCGGCCCGGTGCAGGATTTGGTAACGCTCGAACCCGGTCAGGTCGCGCATCGCCTCCGCCCCGCGCACCGCCGAGGCCAGGGCCGCGTCCACATCCGCGGCCGTGCCGCGCGGCACGGTGTCCACCACCGAACCGTCATAGGGATTGAGGACATCCATCGTGGAGTCCCCGTCGATCCATTCGCCGCCGATGTACATCTTCATGGTTGCAGGTCCTTGGTTGGTTTTTATCAGGGTCCGACACCACGCGGCACCGGACCGTTTGGACAAACTGGTTGAACGGGCGCCCGTTGCAGCCTCCCTCGGCAGGTCCTACACCATTTGCTCGAGGAAACGGGCATCGTTGGTGTAGAACAGGCGGATGTCGGTGATGGCGTACTTGAGCATGGCCACCCGTTCGGGTCCCATGCCGAAGGCGAAACCGGACCACTCGGCCGGGTCGTAGCCGCCGTTGGCCAGCACCCTGGGATGCACCATGCCGGCCCCCATAATCTCCAGCCAGCCGGTGTACTTGCAGATGCGGCAGCCCTGTGCCTCGCACAGCATGCAGTCGATGTCAACCTCCACGCTCGGTTCCGTGAAGGGGAAGTAGCTCTTGCGGAACCTGACCCTGCGCCCGCTGCCGTAGATGCGGTCCGCAAAGTGCTGCACGGTGCCCTTGAGGTCGCTGAGGCTGATAGTCCGGCCCACGACCAGGCCTTCCACCTGATAGAACTGCGATTCGGCGCGCGCCGTCACGTCCTCGTGCCGGTAGACCTTGCCGGGCAGGATGATGCGAATGGGGTTGGGGGCGTATTCCCGCATGGCGTGAATCTGCCCGGGGCTGGTATGGGTGCGCAGGATGATGCCCGGTGCCGTCGTATAAAACGTGTCCCACATGTCGCGGGCCGGATGGCCGGGCGGCATGTTCAGCAGCTCGAAGTTGTACTCGTCGCTCTCCACTTCACGCCCTTCGTAGATGGAAAAGCCCAGGCCCCGGAAGATCGTGTAGATCTCCCGCAGCGCCACTGTGGACGGGTGCAGCTTGCCGAGTGTCCACTGCCGGCCCGGCAGCGTGACATCAATCCCCTCGGCAGACAACTCCTCGCTGATGGCCAGATCCGCCAGCTCGCCGCGCCGCTCGGCATGGAGATCCTCCAGGAATCGCTTGCACTCGTTGCCGGCCCGGCCCGCCTCCGGCCGATCCTCGCGCGGCAGGGAGCCCAGGCCGCGCAGGATTTGGGTCAGACGGCCCTGCCGGCCCAGCACCGCACTGAAGACAGAGGCCAGCGCCTCCTCGTCCTGGGCCTGCCGGATGTCCTCGGCGGCTTCCGTGCGCAGGGCTGACAATTGTTCAAGGAGTGTGCTCACAACAGATGCTTCCGTTGGGGACGATGCGAATTACTGCGGCCGGAGACCCGTCGGCCGACGGCCCCTATCGTGCCAGACCAACGGCCCGCGGGCTCATTCCGAACGCAGCGCGGAGATGGGACTGAGCCGACTGGCCTGCACGGCCGGCCAGAATCCAAACAGGATCCCGGTTGCCATGCAAAACGCCACCACCCCCGCCACGGTGCTGACCTGCAGAGTCAACTGGAGGGCGGTGATTTGGGAGTCGGCCGCCCGCATGACCAAGGCGCCCAGTGCCATGCCGAAAACTCCACCCAACACGGACAGGAAGACGGCCTCGGCCAGGAACTGCTGCAGGATGTCCCGGCGGCGCGCACCGATGGCCTTGCGCAAACCGATTTCGCGGGTGCGTTCGGCCACGCTGACCAGCATGATGTTCATGATGCCGATGCCGCCCACCAACAGCGACACGAAAGAAATCGCACCCAGGAACACCGTGACCACGGCCGTGATGTCTCCGAACACGCCGATGAAGTCGGTCTGGCTGATGACGGAGAAGTCGTCCTCCTCGAAATAGTCGATCCGGTGGCGCTCGCGCAACGCCTCCTCGATATCGATTTGGGCCTGGGCCATCCGGTCCTCGGAGGACACGGACACCAGGATCTGCGTCACCTTGTAGTCGCCGCGCGTGGTTTTCCAGTCCAGGACCCGATCCATGGCGGTGGTGAAGGGCAGGAAGACCGAGTTGTCGCGGTTGCCGAACTGGCTCATGCCGATTTCGTTCATGACCCCGACAACGGTGAACACCACGCCGTCCACCCGGATTTGCGTGTCCAGGGGGTTCTCGTTGGGCGAGTAGAGGCTTTGGAACGCGGTCTGGCCGAGGATGGCCACCCGCCGCCGGCTGTCCATGTCGACCTGTGAGAAGAATTCCCCGATTTGGGTGTCCCAACCCCGGATGTCCTTGTGCTGCGGCGCGATCGCAATCAGATCGACTTCCAAGGCTTCGTCGCCGCGCACGATGGTCGTCTTGGCATCCGCCTCGGGCGCGACCATGACCATGTCCGGCACCAGCAGCGGATTGGAGAGGGCGCGCGCATCACTCAGCGTCAACTCCCCAAACTGCGGTTCAGCGGTCGGATCCTGGTTTTCCGTCAGTTGGCCCGGCACCACGAAGAGAACATTGGTTCCAATCCCGGCAAACAGGTCGTAGATGTAACGCTCCACAGCCTGGCCGGCGGAGATCAGGACGGTGGCGGTCGAGATGCCGATGATGATACCCAGCATGGTGAGCAGGCTGCGCAGTTTGTTGACCGTCAGCGCGCGCAGCGCAATGCGGATGATTTCACCGAAGATCATGATTCAGGGGAGGTGGTGCTTGCCGGCGGAGCCGAACAAGGCCCATTGGTGAAGCCGGCTTGCAGGATGAATGGCGCTTGTGGCTGATGTCGTGCCCGGACCGGCACAAAGCTGTTCGTCAAGTGGAAAATGGATATTGAGTGTTCCGCCGAAGTTCTGGCGTGGGAGAAACCGTGTCCCAAGGTCCGTGGCCCGGCCGCCGATTTTAACCCACATCGGGCCGGACGGTGTCCGGTTCCTGCCGCGGAGGCCTGGCGGGCTACGGCGGAAGCGCGCGTCACCGCAACCATCTGCTAGATTCGAGCGAAACCCGGAGCCAGCCCCATGCCGTTGCCAACCGTCAACCAGTCCATACCCAGACCGCGCACACCGCGTCCGATTGTCAGCATCGGAGCCGGCGGCATTGTGCACGACGCGCACTATCCGGCCTATGCCAAGGCCGGCTACCCGGTGGCGGGCCTCTTCGATCCCCGGATCGACCGGGCCGAGTACATGGCGGGAAAGTTCGGGGTGCCAACAGTTCATGCATCCCTGGCCGAAGCAGTCCGCAAGGCTCCGGCCGATGCCGTGTTCGACGTGGCCGTACCCGCGGCCCACATCGCGTCGGTCCTGCCCGAACTGCCCGACGGAAGCCCCGTCCTCATCCAGAAACCCCTCGGCGACAACCTGGAACAGGCCCGTATCCTCCGGGATATTTGCAGCCAAAAGGGTCTGATCGCGGCCGTCAACTTCCAGATGCGGTGGGCACCTTTCACGCTGGCGGCCCGCAGCCTGATCGACCAGGGCGCGATTGGCGACATCGTCGATCTGGAGATTCGGGTCTGCGTCGAGACCCCCTGGCACATGTGGCCCTTTCTCCAGGGCTTGCCGCACGCCGAAATCTACTACCACAGCATCCACCACATTGACCTGGTCCGCTCCTTTCTGGGCGAACCCGCAGGCGTGCAGGGACTGTCCGTCTCGCATCCGGATCTGCCGGCCATGACGAGTTCCCGGTCACTGATCGCGCTGGACTATCACCCCATGCTGCGCGTCCATATCGACACCAACCACTTCCACCGATACGGCCTGCAGCACCAGGAAGCCCATGTGAAATGGGAAGGAACTTCCGGGGCCGTCAAGGCCACCCTGGGTATCCTCATGAATTATCCCGAAGGGTTGCCCGACCGGTTTGACTACTGCCTTTCCGCCCCCGGAGCCGCCAGCCCCGAATGGCATTCCCTGGCACTGGAGGCCGGCTGGTTTCCCGACGCCTTCATCGGCAGCATGGGCAGCCTCATGCGTTTTGTGAACGGTGAGGCCACGGAACTGCCGACCTCGGTCGCGGATGCCTTCAGGACCATGGCCGTGGCCGATGCGGCGTGCCGGAGCAGCGCTTCGGGTTCCGTCCAGCCGGCAGCTGCATAACTTTCCGAATGCTTACCGAAGCCCGTCTTCCGCCACCTGGAAGCCCCGCTTCATAACCCACCGTTACCGGGAGGTAAACATGTCCGAGCGCAACCGCAAGTTCCGTGTCGCAGTTCGCCAGTTCGAACCGTTCTCCCTTGCGATGGAACATGCCTGGGTCGGCTTTTGCACCGCCGAAGGCATCGATGGCGTCGAACTGGAAGCCGTCTCGCTGGATCTGCACCCGTTGTACGACTCCCTCGTCACGCAGAAGGGGGCCGTCAACGGAGATTGGGACATCGCCTTCTGCCCCACCGATTGGCTGGCCGCCTTGCATGCGGACAACCTCCTGGTCGACTTGGCTCCCTACATCGCCCAGAATCCTCCCCAGGACTACCCGGACGGCTGGGCTCCGTCCCTGTTGCAAATGCAGGTGTTCGGCGACGCAGTGCTGGGACTTCCCTATCACGACGGTCCCGAATGCCTGATCTACCGGACGGACCTGTTCA
>DAOUIC010000185.1:0-9445 GCA_034428255.1 Anaerolineales bacterium | reverse complement strand
TGCCCTCGGGCGAACCGCTCTACTGCCCCGTCCTGCTCGCGCGCGGCGATAACCCGGGGCCCGTCTGCATGGTGACGGGGCTGGTGCATGGGGACGAATACGAAGGTCCGGTGGCCATACAGGATGTCTTCGCGGAATTGGACACGGCCGACATGCGCGGCACGTTCTTTGGCATTCCCATGGTGAATGGACCCGCCTTTGCCCATGGCACCCGGGAAGGGGGCTGGGACCACCTGAATCTGGCCCGCATCTTCCCCGGTGCTGCCCAGGGCTCCCCCACGGAACGCATTGCGCATATTTTTCAGGAGCATCTGGTGGTCCAAGCCGACTTTCTGCTCGAAATGCATGCCGGCGGCAACCTGTACGCCTGCAAGGAACTGGCCGGCTACCAGGTGCAGGGCGGCCCGGCCGGGGAGCGCCTGCACGAGGCCGCCATCGCCTTCGGGTTCGACTTTGTCTGGGGCACGGAGGCCCTGCCGGGACGCACTCTGTCCGCGGCCCGCATCAAGGGGGTGCCCGCCATTTACGTGGAGAATCGCGGCGAAGGCAGGCTGCGCCCCGCCCAGCGCACCTACGCAGTGCAGGGCATCCGCAACATCCTGGCGTTCCTGGGCATTGTGGAAGGCGACTATCCCACCGCGGAACCCGAATTCAGCCTGCAGACTGTGGGAGAGGAGGCAGGCCACTTGCAGGTGAACTACCCTAGTCCCTACTCGGGGCTCTTCGTGCCCGCGGTGGAACTCTGGGATATCGTCTCCGAGGGGGACATTCTGGGCGAGGTACGCCATCCCGACGGAACCGTTCTGGCGGAGATACCGGCCGTGGAGTCCGGACGGGTGATGTTCCTGCGCACCATTCCCAAGGTCCTGATGGGCGAGTGCCTGCTCTATGTACTGGAGATGGAGACATAAGCTGTACCTGTACGTCTCAAAGCCGCAGTCCACTGGAGGCGAACAGCATCCAGGGACTGCGAGATCTTGGGGCCCTTGCCTGGCAGGGCTGGACAAGCCGACGCGGCCACGGGGAAGATGATGCCGAGAGCGATATCCATGGACTTTCATGAAACCGACACCGTGGTTCTGGGCCTGGGAGCCATGGGCAGCGCGGCGCTGTATCACTTGGCCCTGCGAGGGGTTCCGGCGCTGGGAATCGAACAGTTTCGGCTGGGACATGACCGGGGCAGCACGCATGGCCCCAGTCGCGTGTTCCGCCCCTTCTATACCAACCCGCTCTATGTCCAAATGGCCCGGGCGGCCCAGGCCCAGTGGCAGGAACTGGAACGGCGAGCCCGGACGCCGCTGCTGCGTCTTTGCGGGCAACTGGTCATGGCACGGCCCGACAATGCAAAGTTTCAGGAAAGTCTGAAGGCCCTGCGGGAAGCGCAGGAAGATCATGACTTGCCGACCCGGGAACAGGTGGCCCGGCGATTCCCCATGATGCAGCTGCCGCCGGACGCCGTTGCCTGCTGGGTCCCCCGGGCGGGATTCCTGGAACCCGATCACGCCTTGTCCGTCCTGGTTGCCGAGGCTCGCAAGGCCGGCGCGGACGCATGGGACGCGCAGAGGGTGACCGGATTGGATTCGCAGGGCGGCCGCTTGGAAATAACCACCCCCGACCGCCGGATTCTGTGCCAACGCCTGATCTGCACCGGAGGCTCCTGGACTGCCTCGCTGCTTCCGGACCTGCAGCTGGATCTCAAGGTTACGCGGCAACAGAAGTTCCACTTCCGCAGTTCCGACGTCGCGGACCTGCATCCGGACCAAGTGCCGGTGTACACCGATTACGACCTGAACTACTACGGCTTTCCCGTGTGGCGCGGCATATTGAACGTGGCCGACGACAACTGGGGGGACTTCACCGATCCCAACGAGGTGGATCGCAGCCCGGATGCGGAAACAAGGGCAAGAATGCAGGATTGGGTGGAGGCTCTTTTTCCAAATCGCGGATGGCAACACGTCCACACCGAGACCTGTCTCTATACCAATACGCCCGATGACGACTTCATCCTGGACAGGCATCCCGAAGTTCCCAATGTCATCATCGGCGCCGGTCTCTCCGGCCATGGCTTCAAGTTCACGCCTCTGCTCGGTGAATTGCTGGTCCAGCTGGCGCTTGGGGAATCACCAAGTCTCGACATTCGAGCCTTGGGCCTGCGGCCGGAGCGGAACCTCAGCCTGAAGAACTAAAGGACAGCAGCCCATCCTCCCGCGCCGGATGGACACGGGAAGGGCCGGCGCATTCCGTCACCCATAGCCGTACAGACTTGCATTGGACGCATCATCCAGGAGTTCATCTTGGCCCATCCAGTTCCTTCCCGCATCAACTTGCAGGGCCTCCAGGCAGGCATGGAGGCGGCCAACTTGGATGTGTTGGTGGCCACTTCCCTGGAGAATTTTTTCTATGTCGCCGATGCCTGGCTCCTCTCGCAGCGGATCATTCCCGAACGACTCTGCTTCGCGCTGCTGGCACGGGATCGGGAACCCGGCATCATGGCCTGCTACAGCGAGGAGGCCCAGCTGCGGGAGGAATCCTGGATCACGGATCTGGAGATCTACCTGGAGCATCGGGAATCGCCCATGCAGGCGTTGGCCCAATTCATTCGCGGGCGCTACGGTGCCACGGCCCGCATCGGCATCGAGAAGCGTTACCTGGCCAGCACCTATGTCGAGGAGCTGGCCGGCCTCCTGCCTGCGGCGGTCCTGCTTGACGGAGATCCGGTTTTCGACGCGGCGCGGGCTGTCAAGACGGATGCGGAAGTGGCTCTCCTGACCCAGGCCGGGCTGGACACGGAGCAGGCGATCCTTGACACGTTTCGCCAGACCCGGGCGGGGCATACGGAAAAGGAAATGGCGGACCGCCTGTCCGCGCACGTCCTGCGCCAGGGAGCCGAATCGCTCTGGCTCACGTTGGCGGCGGGAGCCAATACGGCCTTCAATCATCCATCGCCGAGCGCCAAGCAACTGCTTGCCGGGGAAATCCTGCGCGTGGACGTGGGAGGAGTGTTCGATGGCTATCAGTCGGATGTGGCCCGTACCGCCGTGGTGGGCTCCGCCTCGGCCGAACAGCGTTCGGTGTATCGGCGCCTGCGGGAATGCGAGCGCGAAACCATCGCGGCCTTGCGCCCCGGGACCAAGGCCGGCGAGATATACCTCCGCGCACAACAGGCTCTGGCGGACCGGGATCTGACCCTAACCAGCCAGGCCATTGGGCACAGCCTGGGCATCGGACTGCACGAGCATCCCGTCCTGCACGCCCGCAACGAAGCCGAGCTCGTCCCCGGGATGGTGATCGACATCGAGCCCGCGGTCAAGGATTCGCAAGGCTTCCTGTATCACCTGGAGGACTTGGCACTGGTCACCGAGGATGAACCCGTGATCCTTACCACATTGATGAATACGGAGGAACTGTTCAGCCTGGATGCCGAATAACATGCCGAGGGCCTCGGCAATGGCAACGGTACCGCCGAACTGGCTGGCCACAGGGGCCGTTGTCCCGCGGACCGGGTGCCGACCGAACCGTGGTTGACGCCGGTTCCGGATTCGCATCTGTCACATGGGGACCGCCCGCGCTGTCATGGAAAGGAGTTTGCGTTCCGAAGTCATGAGTTCTGGCAGCTGGTTTCCAGTTCTCTTTCAGGCGTGTGCGCGGGATGTCGTGCCATTTGATCTCATTCGTCGAAATCTTCCGGCATGAGGACAAATTCGGGATAGGCCTCGATACCCAATTCGCCGACATCCTGACCCAGTTGCTCCACGGTCCGGGACACCCTGGCGCCCATGAGCTTGTCCAGCAGCGTCCACAGCAGCCAGGACAGCACAAACACGAATGCGCCAACAGCCAATACGCCAATCAATTGCACGCCCAGATTGGCGCCCGCCGCGATGCTTGTGGCCAGCGTGCCCCAGATACCGGCACCCAGATGCGCCGGCACGGCGCCCACGACATCGTCCACCTTGAGGATTTCCAGCAACTTGATGCTGGCCGTACACAGGACGGCGCCGATGACGCCGATGATGATCGCCCAATAGGGTTCCGCGATGTCGGGTCCCGCGGTGATGGCCACCAGTCCGGCAATGGCTCCGTTCAATCCGGCAAAGAGATCCATTCGTCCGAGGATGGGCCGCGACACCAGAATGGCCGCGATCACGCCGGCTGCCGCCGCCAGATTGGTATTGACAATCACCTGACTCATGGCCACCGCATCCAGGGCGCTGCCCAGTGCCAACTGGGATCCGCCGTTGAAACCGAGCCATCCAAACCAAAGAATGAAGACCCCCAGGGTCACGACTAGGATGTTGGATGGGGGTAGCGGTTTGACGGAACCGTCCCGGCGAAACCTGCCCAACCGGGGCCCTACCACGAGAATGCCCGCCAGTGCCGCCCAGCCACCGGTACTGTGCACCACGGTTGAGCCGGCGAAGTCCTGGAAGCCCAGGGCGCTCAGCCAGCCGCCGCCCCAGGTCCACGCGCCCACGATGGGATAGATGATGGCGGTCAGCACCAGGACGAAGAGGAAGAAGGCCCACATTTTGACCCTCTCGGCCAGCGCGCCGGACACGATCGACGCGGCCGTGGCCACAAAGACCATCTGGAAGAACCAGTCCGACAGGGTGGAATAGCCGCCTGCGACCACGGCTGCAGATGATTCCGCTTGGCCGGCCATCAAGCCCAGGTCGTCGGCCGTGGGCCCATACAGGAAGCCGAATTTGCCGATGACCGACTGTACATCCACATACATGAGGTTGTAGCCAATCAGGTAGTAGGCCAGCCCCGCAATCGAGTAAAGACCGATGTTCTTCAGACAGATCATCGAGGCATTCTTGGTGCGTACCGAACCCGCCTCCAGCATGGTGAAGCCGGCCGACATCCACATGACCAAGGCTCCCCAAATTAGGAAGGCAAATGTGTTGAGCACAAAGACTGTTTCATCGTCGGGGGCCGCATAAACCGCTGTGGTTCGGAACAACAACAGACCCAGGGCCAGGAACAGAATCACCCACAGGGAGCGTCGGCGTTCACGTCCCAATAATCCGACAAAGGCTTTCATGGTTGACCTCCTGCCAATTGCGGCGAAACTTGAATACATATGGATAGGCCTATCCTGCCAAGGTAGTGTCAAGGCGATAAGCGGCACATCCGACGTTATGTGGCTGGGGTGTGGGATGGATGCCACAACCGAGAACACCTGATGGCCGGAGCCCGGTTCCAGAGTTTCGGGTGCCATCCATCATGGTCCGGTACTCTCCCCTGTGGGACACCGGAAGCCGGTGTTTAGAAGCGGATGGTCTTCAGCCGTTCCAGCTGTTCCGGTAGATAGGGCACGTCCTTGCGATCCCAGGAGGCTCGGCCCTCCATCGCGTGAATGCCCATGAACTGGCGGCGCGCCGGCGTGTTCGCCCAGCTGACAATTCGTTCCGGCGGCGGCTCGTGGCTCCATTTCTTGACCCAGAACGGCTGGTAGCCGTAGATGACGATGCGTCGGTCGCGCGGGCTCGTGTTGGCCAGGCCCGTGTGCCAGCAGAGTACGTTCCAGACGATCACGCTCCCGGCGGGACCTGTGATTTTCTTCAGTCCCGGCATGTCCTCCAGGGTGTTGCCGGTGTACCGGTCGCGCGGGGGACCGTCCGGCAAGTGGTGGGAGCCCGGAACCAGCGAGAAGCAGCCCATGTCCTCGGTCTGGTCGTCCAGGAAGTAGAAGGCCTTGGTCTTGAGGGTGTACTGGGGATGGGTCCAGGCCGGCCAGTCCCGGTGCCAGCCGGTGTGGGCCTGGGTGCCGGCATGGTGGCAGTGGCAGACCATTTCCATGGTTTGGACATCCGGACCCGTGATCTGCCGGAGCAGCGGGGTGATGCGCGGGTTCATGGCCAGATCCAGCCACAGGTCGTGGTGGTTGAAGATGTTGTTCATGGTGTGGGCGTTGGGCCCGTGACCGTACCCGCCCTTGATGACGCCGGACTCCACCATGGCCTGCCAGGCGGGCGCGGTCTCCGCCTGGATTTCCTCATAGGCCGCGCGGATTTGGTCCAGGCCGATGGCCTCCACCGCGTTCTCGATGACGACGTAGCCGTGTTCCCTGAAGTGATCCAGTTCGGCCTGGTTGAAGTCCTGCATGCTGCTTGCCCTGGGCAAAGTTGGGAGTGAATGGAAGGCTGGGGGAAACGGATGCCGGGATGACTATCAACTCGCCTCCGCCCGCAAGCCCGAATATAGCACCGGTCAACATTGGCCTGAATGGCCGCTCCGGGGTTGTTCCCGGACTGCGGGCGGCACGGGTAGGATTCCATGTTCACTATCCGCAGCAAGAAGCGAGGCGACCAATGAAGATCACCGACCTGCAGATCATCTCCTTTGAAGTGAGGGAGTCGGCCTTCCAGTTAGGGCAGATGGTGCCGGATGCACCCACGACCCAGACCCTGATGCGCATTCATACGGATGAAGGGGCCGAGGGCTACTACCTCGGCGGCAAGGGGCACGGCGACCGCAACGGCCTGGGACCGGACGACATCGACATGATGCTGGGGCGCATTCGCTCGCTGATCGTCGGGCAGGACCCGTTCGACCGGGAACGCATCTGGCACTGGATGTGGGTGTCCAACACCCCCGAGGAAATCCTCAGCGCCGTGGACTGCGCGCTCTGGGATCTGCAGGGACGGGTGTTCGGAGTGCCGGTGCACAAACTGCTGGGCGGCTGCCGCGACAAGGTGCCGGCCTACGGCAGTACGTTCCCCAACATCGGAGCGCCCGAGACCTACGCGTCGCATGCCGTGGAGTGTCAGGCCCGCGGCTACCGGCACTACAAGATCCACCCCTACTATTTCTGGAACCCCGCGACGGGCGAACCGGACCCGGGACGGCCGTCCCACATCGATTGGGACATCGCGGCCTGTCGCCTGGTGCGCGAGGCGGTGGGGCCGGACATGGTGCTCAGCTTCGATCCCTGGGGCACCTACCGCAGCTACGAGGAGGCGGTCAAGGTGGGCCGGGTGCTGGAGGAACTGGACTTCCACTGGTATGAGCATCCCATGAACGAGTTCCAAGTCTCCAACTACGAAAAGCTGAGCCGGGAACTGTCCATTCCCATCCTCAGTCCGGAAATCGCCCACGGCTCCATCTACACGCGAGCCGACTGGATCAAGCGCGGCGCCTCGGACATGAGTCGGATCGACGTGCTGCGGGGCGGCATCACCGGCGGCCACAAGATGATCGCCATCTGCGAGGGCTTCGGTGTCCGGTGCGAGGTGCACATGAGCGGCCACGGCAACCTGGCCCTGCTGGGGGCCAGCAGCGAGGACACCTGCGGCTGGTACGAACGGGGCCTGCTGGCCCCGGGACTCGACTACGAAGTGGTGCCGCCCTACCTGAACTCAATCGGGGATCCCATGGACGACGAGGGGTACGTCACCGTGCCGACCCGGCCCGGCCTGGGCTACGACCTGAACTGGGACTTCATCCACGAGCATGGCACGGTCCACGCCGCGTAGTTGTCATCTGCGACCGGCGTATGGACGGTCGCCATGCCGTCTCCCGCCAAGGGTTGGCTGAGACAGGATTGCCGACGGCACGGGATTGCTGCGGAAACGGATGGAGCCGGTTTCCCAAAAAACGAAGGGCAACACCGTTTCGGCGTTGCCCTTGTCTGTCTTGCCGCGAGCCTGCGGTCGGCATGAGTGGCGATGAGTGGAATTGAACCACTGACCTAGGGATTATGAGGCCCTCGCTCTAACCGTCTGAGCTACATCGCCGGGCAAAACAACGCCGACAGGGCAGTGTCGGCGGCAAGACAGTAGCGGGGGCAGGATTCGAACCTGCGACCTTCGGGTTATGAGCCCGACGAGCTACCGCTGCTCCACCCCGCGTCAAAAACTGAACGGGGATTGTATCAACGGCCCCGGCCCGCTGTCAACACCGGTTCGCCGCGGCCCGCATCACGGTCCATGACTTGGCTCGAGACTGCCATCGTCGATGGATTCTCCGAGTTGGCGGGTTGCCAAGACGACTGGAAAGGCGCAGGCCGGCATGTCGGAAGACCATCCCCGCGCCGGACTGTCGTGACCCGATCCAGGGGCGTCGCCTTCCGCCGCGCGGTTCAGGACAGATCGATTTCGATGTTGAAGAGGGCCAGCCACTGTTCCCAGATGGGCAGGTCCAGGACCGATGTTTCCTGGATCTGGGGGAGCAGGCCGCTTCCGGTGTGGCTGTAGCCGCGCGGCAGGATGACCGCCACCACCTGATCGCCGGGCCGCGAAAGCCCCAGCTTGTCCCGCGCCACGGTTTCGCGGTAGGCATCGGTCTTTACGTATTCCAGCTGCTGGGCCAGCCGCAGGCCCCGCTGCGTGGCCTCCGCGTACTTGCTGGAGGACCGCTCCAGTTCGGCCCTCACCTCGGCCCGTTCCAGCATCAACTGGATATAGGTGGCGCTGAAGGCAATCAGCAACCCGAACAGAATCGCCAGGAAAACCTGGTTGCGGACGGAGTGGCGCTTGCGCGGGACCGGCTCCGGAAGTGTGGCAGACATGCGAACCGCCCGGCCGTCGGGAACAAAGCGGGAGAAAACAGCGGCGGCGGGCGACGGCACGAATCGTACCATGCCGCCGGGGAGGGAAAGCCGGGGGGATGCAGGTGCCGCAGGAGGGACTTGAACCCCCATGAGCGTAAGCTCACTACATCCTGAATGTAGCGCGTCTGCCAAATTCCGCCACTGCGGCGCAACCTGCGAAGGGGAATGTTAATGGCGATGCCGCAAGACTGTCAACATCCGGGTTTCCGCGGTCGCGGCAAGTACCATAATATCGACGAACGCTGTCAACAAACCCAGGCGCACCATCATGTCCCGCACTCTTGTCTATGTCGTCATCGTTCTTGGCGTGGTGATTCTGGCGGGAGGCGCGGCCATATTCGAGCCGTGGACGTTCTTCCAAACCGATGTGGTGGACGAGGCGTTTCCGTTCGACGACATGACCGAGGAGCAGAAGGCTGCCTACGGTGAACTGCCGGACGAGATGAAGGACGGTCTCATGGCGATGGCGGAGGACGAGGCCATCGAACCGGCCATGGTCAAGGAAACGACGGAAGCCGTCCTGATGCCGGACGCCGAAGTGGCGGAGGAGCCGATGCCGGAGATGGTTCCGGAGAACATGCTTCTGGGCATGGGCGAGTTCGGCCGCATCGACCCAATTCACGCCGCCGAGGGCACGGCGGCCATCTACCAGCTGTCGGACGGGTCCCGCGTCCTGCGCCTGGAGGACTTCAAGTCCACCAACGGACCCGAACTGCACGTGCTGCTGACGACCGGGACGGAAGCAACCACCTTCGGCGATGTGGGGGACTACGTTGACCTGGGCATTCTCAAGGGCAACGTTGGCAACCAGAACTACGAAATTCCGGCCGATGTGGACCTGTCGGCGATCAAGTCGGTGGTGATCTGGTGCCGGCCGTTCAAGGTGGT
>DAOUIC010000184.1:0-1586 GCA_034428255.1 Anaerolineales bacterium | reverse complement strand
GGGTTCGACACGGCAGCCATGTCCGTGTCGGCCTGGTGGCTGCTGCAGTGGGTACAGGACTTCCCCGACTTGGACCGGGAGCCGCTGCTGGAGCTTCTCACCGCCTATTGCGACTTTCTGGTTGGCAACCAGCTTGAGTCGGGTGCCATTCCCACCTACTTCGATTCGGACCTCAATCCCCTGCCGCCACTCAAGGAGAGCGCCACCACGGCCATAGCGGGAGCCGTTCTGGCCTCGGCGGCCAACCTGCTGCTGAATCCGCTCTACACCCGGGCCGCCATGCGGGCCGGGTACTTCATTGCCGAGCATGCCATTCCGCGCCTCCGGTTCGACGACTTTGAGACCTTCTATTCCTGCAGCCCCAAACCCGTGGATGCCGTGGACTACTGGTCGGGCCTCCCGCCGCATACCAACCTCTCCATCCAATGGGCCTGCGACATGTACCTGGAGTTGTGGAAGCGCACGCGCGAGGAACTGTGGCTGGAGCACGGGACGCACCTGCTGAACATCCTCTCCCTGTACCAGCAGGTTTGGAATCCCGTGCACCTGCCTGGCCACCTGTTCGGTGGCTTCGGCGTGATGAACACGGACGGCGAATGGAACGACGGGCGTCAGGCCCGGTTTGTGTCCACGTACGGTGCCTGGTACCTGGCCACGGGGCGCACCGAGTACCTGGAACGGGCAGTGGCCGCCTGCCGCGCCTCGTTTGCCTTGATGGACATCCGGGAGAACCACCTGAACAACATCAACACGGTGGAGATGCCGGACCACGGCCTGCATCTGGGCTACGCGCCGGAAAACATCCACCACAGCGGCCGCGACACCGGCTATGGATGGTCCGGCATGAACTGGAGTGCCGCCGGCGGCCTGGCTGCCAGCGCCTGGCTGGAACGGCATCTGGGTTCCGTCTTCCTCGATGTCTCGCGCCGCATCGCCCACGGCATCGACGGAATGCGGGTCGCAGTCCTGTCGTGGACGGAGGAACGCGTGGAGTTGGAACTGGCGTCCTCCCTGCGCGATCTGACGCATCCGTACAACGGTCCCAGGGACATTGTGCTCCTGGCCGGGGGCTGGCAGTGGATGGACGAGGATCCGGACGATCTGGAGCTGGTGGTCAACGGCGAGCAACTGGGTGTCATCGAGGCCGAAATGCTACAGGCCGGGCTGGCCTTGACCCTGGATGGCTGAGGCGGATGCCATGGTCGAACCGCTGCGCCTTGATCAGGTGGGGTTCGGGGGGCAGTCCGCGGTTCGTGTGGCAGCGGAACTGACCCGAACCGCCGGGCTGCGACTGCCGCTGTACGGACTGCTGTTGGGTGTGGCCGTCGGGCCGGCCTGGTGGGTGATGGCCAATTCGGGCCATGTTCCGGTGGCCTCGCTGCTGGCCTGGTTGCTGACGGTTCCGCTGTGGTCCGCCCTGAGCTATCCCGTCGGGCGGGCCGCCACCGGCCGGACTACGAATGGCCGCGTGATCCTGCAGCTTCTGGTGGTCCACTGGCGATCGGCCTTGCTCATCGGCCTGCCGCCGGTGGCGGGGTTTGGTCTGTGGGTGGCGGTCGCCCATCTTCAGCGGGCCGAACCGCCGC
>DAOUIC010000183.1:0-4617 GCA_034428255.1 Anaerolineales bacterium | reverse complement strand
TGCGGTGCAGTGTCGGGACTGTCCGGGAGGAACGAATCGGGGTGCAGTCGGAACGACGGGGCGATCCAGAGGATGCGCACGTTCTCGATCAGGGCCTTGGCGTAGCCGCGCTGGTTCTGGCCCTGCCAATCCGAGACGACCGCAACCAGGCCCACCTTCTGGCCGGGCTGCAGCAGGCCGGCCAGGCCCGAGTCCGTCTTGACGCGGACGGCAATGCCCCGCTCGTCCGGGGCCAGTGCGATGGCCGGACCCAAGTGGTTCAGGGCCACGGTTTCCCCGGCGAAGCGCACCACGGACAGGGTCTGTTCCAGGAGCGGTTCCGGGTCGGTCAGGGCGTCCGGCGGCAAGGCTGCCGCGGGCACCATGCGCACCTGCAGATCCGTGGCGGCCAGCTGGGTGCCCGCTCCCAGATCGCGGGCCGCCACCACCATGGGTGACATGGCCTCCTGCTTGGGCCAGAGGGCCAGTCCCAGAAAGACGGCGGCCAGCAGGCCGGCCACCGCCGCGAATCCCTTCGACTTCATTGTGCTTGGTTCTCCTTGGACGGACTGTTGAGTTCAATGGCGCCCAGACGTTCCGCGATGTCCCGGTCCACGGGTTCCGACACGTCCAGCTGCCAGGGGTTGACATAGGCGGGTTCCATTTCCCCGCGCTCGAAGGCGTAGCCCAGCTTGACCACACTGCGGCCCACGGGCAGGCTGGCCAGGAAACGCCGCCAGGTTTCATCCACGAAGCCCTTTTCGCTGCGGTGCAGGGCGGAGATCACCAGATCCCGGTCGCGCGGGTTCTTCAGCTGGCAGCAGAAGATGTTGTTGCAGGAGGAGAGGATGCCGGCCGGGATGGCCGCCGGCGACTGCGTGATGAGATGCAGCCAGATTCCGTACTTGCGGCTGTCGCGCCACATGGCCTCGAACTGTTCGGCCACGGAGCGTCCGCCCTCCTCGCCGGTCTGTTCCAGGCCGGAGAAGATCTTGTTGGCCTCCTCGAACACGATTTGGATGCGGGCCGGTTCCGAGACCGCGCGCTGCAGGCGCAGGGCCACCGCGTCGTGATAGAGGTGCCAGGCCGCCCAGCCCAGCAGGAAGCCCTTGGAGAAGTCGTCGAGGAAGGCCCCGCCCTCCAAAACCGCCACGCCCCAGTCGCCGGGCACGAGCTCGTTGATGTCGATGCAATCGGGGCCGGCCGTGTACTGCAGGGAGGCCGCGCCCTGCACCAGGGGATGCAGGCGGAAGAGAATCCCCTCCAGCACGGTGCGCAGGATCATGTCGCGACGGGAGACGGTCTTGAGCGTGTCCTCGATCTGGGCGTACAGCTCCTTGAGGCCAACCTGGCGGGAACGGTGCACGGCCAGCCGTTGCCGTTCGGCCACGGTCAGTTCAACAAGCGGGGTGCCGGGAGCCGGGCCGAGGAGATCCTGTTCCTCGAAGCGGACCAGTCCCCAGGTGTCGCTGTCCTGCACCACCGGATCGTCCACCAGTACGCCGGACGCCAGGTAGACGCGGCGCAGGGCATCCCGCAGCTCGTGCACCTGTCGACGCTGGCCCAGCCGGGCGATCTGTCCGAAGACGTCGCAGAAGGTGCGCCACTGCACCTCCGGCAGGATGTTGCGGCCGATTTGCAGGGGGTTCCAGCGCAGCGGCCGCACGCCTCCGGGCGAGAGTTGCCGGATCTCCACGCGGCCGTGCAGGTCCGGGGCGTTGAGCAGCTTGCGCCAGCCGGTGCCGAAGTCCAGGACGATGGTTCGGAGGCGCCACCGGCCGGTGGTTTCGTGGATGAGGCGCTCGGCCGCCACCGACTTGCCAAACCCCGTGTCGCCGCAGAAGGCGGTGTGGAAGTGCCGGTCGCGCGCGATGCGCAGGGGCACGTCGGTGCGATCCCCGGTCTCGGGACTGATCTGGTGGCCGCACACCACTTCCCCGGAGAGTTCGGGGTAGAAGGCCAGGGGCGGCAGCTTTTCCTGGAAGGTCAGGGCCACGCCCTCCTCAAACAGGTTGGGCGCGGTGTAGGCGGCCAGCATGCCGGGCGTCAGCAGCGTGCTCCAGCGCGTCCAGAGGATGTCGATGTCGAACGGGTTTTCCGCGCCCTGCAGGGAGGGACGAAAGGCCATGGCCTGGGCGCGCAGGTCGCCGTCGCCGGCAACGGTCAGGACCGGGGTGGGCACGTCGGGGCCGTGAAAGGCCTGGGGGACAAGGGCGGATGCGGCGCGTTGGCCCCGTTCGCCCACGAGGAGCAGGGCCGAGGTGAGAAAGCCGCCTTCCATGCTGGCGCGGTCCAGCAGGGATACCAGGCCGCGGGTCAGGGAAGCCAGCGCGCGGGCCGTGTCGTCCTCGGTCTGCCAGCCGCGGCCGATGTGCAGGCCCGGGATAAGGCCGGAGGAGAAGCCGCCGCTGAAGCCGCGGCCCAGCGACATGAGGCTGGTGGCGCCCTGGGTGTGGGCCAGGGCCTGGCTGGTCTGCCAGGTTTGGCTGGCGCCGGCGCTGCCGCTGGTGCCCCACTGCCGGGAGGTTGTCTCCGTACGGGTGCGGGTTTCCGAGGCTTGGGTTCCCTGCTGAATGGCTCGGGCCCGGGATTCGGTGGTGCCTTGGGAAGTCGCGTGGGACTCGGTTTCCTGGAGGCTCTGTCCGACGGCCGTGTTCTGCGTCCGGCTCCACCCCTGTTGGCTGCCCGTCGTACGGGATTGGGCCGTCCCCGTGGTGGAACCTTCCGCACCTCCCTCCGAACGGCTTGTGCCGCTCTGCTCGGCAACGGATGCGGAAGTGCCGCGCGCAGCACCGCGGCTCGCGGTCCGGGACGTGCCCTCGGACTGGGTTTGCGCCCAGCTGCTGCCTTCGCTGTGGGTGCGGGATTCCGAATCGCCCTGCGTAGCGGTGCTGGAGGATCCGGTGGTGTCCGTTTGGCTGGCGCCTGTGGTGGACGATACGCTGCCCTGCCCGCTGGCACTGCCGCGCAAGCCGAAGGCACCTCCGCCGAACTGTCCCCCGGCTCCGGTCGTCGCACTCGTGCCGACCGAGGTTTGCATGGCGCTGGACTCGGTTGTACCGGTGGCTTGGCTTGACGACCGGCTTCGACCTGCGGCTTCGGTCACGCTCCCGCCATCGGTGCGGCTGAACCCGGAGGCACTGCCGGAAGATTCATTCCAGGAGGATTGCTCGCTGCGGCCCTCGGACACGGTTCGGCTGTGGCTGGCGCCTTCGGTCCAGGAAGCCGTGGTTTGCCAGCCGCGGCTCTCGGTGTCCGTCCGGCTTTGGCTGACACTTTCGGATGTCCCGGTCCCGACGGCGTCCGTGCGGGAGGTGCCGCGGGCCTGTGATGTGGACCAGGACTCGCTCCGGGAGACGGCTTGGCCCGTGGTTTCGGTGGTTGACTGCGAAACGGCAGTGCCCTGGCTGGAAGCGGTGCCCCGACTGTTGCCGCTGGATTCGCTCCAGCCGGCGCTCTCGGACCGGGAGCCGCCTTCGGCATCGGTGTCGGTGACGCTGTCGGAGACGGACGTGCCGGCTGCTTCGGTCCCCTGCACGCTGCTGGACAGGGCGGCGGCCAGCGGCAGAGCCATGGAAAAGCCGATGTTGATGTTGCCC
The DNA here is from genome assembly GCA_034428255.1 of Anaerolineales bacterium. Classification (GTDB taxonomy): domain Bacteria; phylum Chloroflexota; class Anaerolineae; order Caldilineales; family Caldilineaceae; genus Bin34. The sequence goes on along the minus strand of DAOUIC010000183.1, from coordinate 1,039 downwards.
CTCTGCCGCGATGCATATTGACTGGAGACCCGGGACATGCGAACCAGGGCGTCGGTGAGCAGGAGGCGCTCCACATGACAGGCGGTCACCAGGAAGACAAAGTCTTCACGCAGCTTGGCCAGGCCGCGCATCAGGATCTCTCCCTGCTGGGAGGCCAGTTCCTCGTCCGCGACGCCGGTGAAGGCGTCGCGGCTGAGTCCCTTGCGGGCATGGCGGGGATCCGGATGGCCCAGGATTGCCAGCAGGGAGGGCAGTGTGCGGATCAGGTCCAGGAGTTGCCGAAGCCGCTCGGGCGAGGGATCGGCAAGGCGGGAGTAGACGAAGTTGGCCAGCACCGCCTCCACGGCGCGCAGGCCGGCCAGGGCCAACCGGTGTGCCTCCCGCGGATTCGGATCCTCGGCGGCCGCCCCGTAAAACTGAACCAGGCCCACATGCCGCGGCCGGTACATGCCGGCGGCCGTGTAGATGAAGTCCACGTCGGCGTTGTACAGGCCGCGCAGGGCGGCCCACTGCTTGCCGAGAATGTCCGGGTCCTCGCGGGCCTCCAGCGGAATGTAGGCCAGTTCGCGGAGCAGTACGACGCGGTGGGTACCCGTGTCCGTCTCCGGCGCGGGACCGAAAGCCAGTGCCAGCGGGCCCTCCCCAAGGTCCGACCCGGGCTGAACTTGCAGAAGGGGCAGGGCGTGATTCACAGCGGCCGTCCCCCGGTCCCCGTGTGACCGCGCGTCCGCACAGTGTTGATGGTCTCGACCGGACTCGAGGCCGGCGGATGGATGAGCAGGCCCTGCACCAGCAGGGACATGTAGCCCAGCGGGAGAATCAGCCAGAGGCCCCAGGTGGCGAGGGTGTCGAGGAAGGCGCGTCCCTGTTCCAGGGTGCGGGAGGCGTGGGTTGCGCCGCCCAACTGGGCGGCCCACTGTTGGGCGTCCACGACACCCAGATAGTGGCTGTAGGCCAGGTAGCCCAACGAGGCCAGGGCGTACAGGGTCAAACCGCCGGCCACGCGCCAGCGCAGGGCCTCGGGATTGAAGCGGTCGAG
>DAOUIC010000182.1:0-2124 GCA_034428255.1 Anaerolineales bacterium | reverse complement strand
GTTGCCCTCAATCCAGCAGTCTTCCATAACCCGCCTGGGATAGTCGGGTTCCCGGCGCCGCCCGTGCAGAACATCGGGCACGCCGGGAAACGGCAGATGATTGGACATGCGCCAACTGTCGGGCGACAGGAGATCCCCGCCGGGGTTCCCGGCCACCACCAGCGAATGCCAGTCGCTGCGGCCCCGGCCGCCGGGTTGATCCAGAGGACAGGTTTCGTAGGCCCGGTACACGTGACCGTTGTGATGCAGGATGTTGGTGGCGGCACCGTGATAGCGGCCCTTGAACAACACCGATTCCGGTGTCCAGGAAGCCCCTCCATCCAAGGACCGCTGGATTACGATTTCCCGGGTCATGCGGCGGCTGCCCAGCAAGTAAACGGCATCCTCCACCTTGAACAGGGAGGGCCAGGTCATGTCCTGCCGGGACAGCACGCTCCAGGTCCGGCCCTCGTCCTCGCTCGCAGCAATGTGCAGCTGGTTGGGAATGGTCTCGGTGACCGGTGGCGGCTGGAACCACTCCCAACTGCACAACAGGCGCTCCGGCCTGTCCGCGATGAGGCAGGGGGATCCGGTGTAATGGCGGTGGTGATCGGGCGATTCGGCCACCACCGTGAATTCGGGCGCCAGCAGTCGGGGCATGATTCGGACGTTCCGTAAACCTGGCGAACTGCGACAGGGATCTGTCGGACCGACACCGATGGTCCGTACCTACGGAAGTGATGGACCGTCCGACGGCCGAAGCATCGCGGGACCGGCGGCCCGAGCCCTGGTCCATCGGCATTGGCCCATTGTAGGCGAGGTTCCAAGTCGGCGAGGCAAGGCAGCACATGAAATTCGTTCGCAGCTCCGCAACCTTCAATGCCGATCGATCGCGCCGTTACCGCCTGCTACGAATCTGGGACGTGTCCAGGCCTGCACTCACGTGGCTAATGCTGAATCCATCCCGGGCCGATGCCGTGCGACACGATCAGACCATCCGCCGCGTCATTGGTTTCTCGCAACGCCACGGCTACGGCGGCTGTCGGGTTGTCAACCTGTTCAGCCGGATTGAACCGGACTCGAGCGTACTTGCCACGTGGCTTCAAAATCGGGCGGACGGCTCGGACGATGCAATCAACCGGGCCTATGTGCAGGCAGCGCTTGAGGCACCGGAACCCGTCGTGGCAGCCTGGGGGAATGTGGCAGATCCGTATCTGGACCGCCACTGGATCAGATCCATGGCCACCCCCGAGGCTGGCTGGCTGTCTCTGGGCCATACCGCTCTCGGCCAACCGCGACACCCCTTGCGACTGGCCGGCGAAACGCAACTGACGCGTTGGCAACCCGGTTGGCTTGGTTAGCCAACCGAGCGGGCCATCGACGAGTTGGCATGGGAGTCGAACCCACCGCAGCCAGCTCAGCACTGCCTGCCACTGGTGTTGAAGACCAGGGTGCCCACCGGGACACATGCCAACCCGCCGACATTATAGGGGCCGGTCGACACCGCCTTGGACACATTGCGCCTCAGGACACCATCCGCTCAACCTGGTCGGCCAGCACCGGGAGAACCTCTCCCGATCGTCCGCGTACACATATATCGGCCCAACCGGTCAACTCGGTGTCCTCCGGATTGACTTCCACGACATGCGCCCCGGCTCGACGGGCCAGCAGCGGCAGCTCCGCCGCCGGCCAGACCAGGCCGCTGGTTCCGACCACCAGCATGACTTGGGCCTGTTGGCAGGCCGCGCAGGCTCGTTGCCAGAGACGTCCGTCCAGCAGTTCGCCGAACCAGACCACACCCGGCCTGATCAACCCGGCACAGGCCGCGCACACCGGAGGCTCGGCCGCCAGCCGCTGTGCCAGGTCCAATTGGACCGGTGTTCCGCACTCGAGGCAACGATAGGCCGTCAGCCGTCCGTGTAGATGAACAACATCCGCCGAACCGGCGCGCTCGTGAAGATCGTCCACGTTTTGCGTGACGGTCGTAAACCCTTCCAGGGACCGCGCCAGACGTGCCAAGGCTACATGGCCCGGGTTGGGACGGGCATCCTGCACCGCCCGAACCCGATCGCGGTACCAGCGCCAGACCAGGTTCGGGTTGTTCCGAAACCCGGCGACCGAGGCCAGTTGTTCGGGATCGAAACG
>DAOUIC010000181.1:0-2515 GCA_034428255.1 Anaerolineales bacterium | reverse complement strand
GTGGGACTCCGACTATGCGGACCTGTGCGGATTCACCGAAGCGGACCTGCAAGGTTCGCTGCAGCCCTACCTGCAAGCCGGAGCCGGGAACCTGGGCAAGCCCATCGAGGACGTGACGCAGGAACTGCGGGATTACTACAACGGGTACTGCTTTGGCCATCCCGGTCTCTGCGAGAACGTCTACAATCCGTTTTCGCTCCTGACCTGCCTCCGGGACATGCAGGATGACGAGGCGCGCGACCGGTGGCGGTGGCTGGGATGGCCCAACTACTGGTCCGAGTCCGGAACCCCGCAGTTCCTGGTGCGGATGGCCCGGAACGGGGACCTCGCCCTGTCCCGGGAACCCCCTCCGGTTCGCCGACTGATGCGAACCACTTACAACCTGAACAACATCGACTACGGCAGCCTGATGCTGCAGACCGGCTACTTCACCCTGCGGCTGGACCAGGACCGCCTGCGCTACGACTACCCCAACAACGAGGTACGGCTGACCTTCGCCTCAAGCCTGCTGGAGGACTTCGGGCGGTATGCTGCCACGGACGAACTGACAGCCCTGCACCGGGCCTTGGCCGAGGAGGATTACGATGCCTTCTGCACACAGCTGCACGCGTTCATGGCAGGGATGCCGGGCGAGAAGATCGCCAACGAGACCGACTGCCACCTGATCCTGCACGCCTTGTGCCAGCTGATGCGGGTCGAGTTCCAGTCGGAGATGCATCAGTTGGGCGGCCGGTCGGATCTGGAAGTGGTCTTCCCCGGCCATGTCTGTGTGTTCGAGTTCAAGTACAACCAGTCGCCGCAGGTCGCCCTGGAGCAGATCGAAGCCCGCGACTACGGACGGCGCTACTTCGCCTCGGGCCGGAGGGTTGTGGCCGTCGGCCTGAACTTCGTCGGCGGCAGTGCGGCGAAGCCACCCCGCATTGAATACCGGACCCGGGTCCGAGACACTTCCTTGCCGGAGGCCGGATAGGCCCCCATTCCCGAACCTACAAGGTAGTCGGACAGACCCCAGCCAGGACCTACCCAACACCCGGTCAAACTTCCAGGTCGACGCCCACGAGCTGAAGCTCCTCGGCCAAGTGGCACTTCACAAAGTGGCCCGGCTGCAGCTCCCTAAGTTCGGGCTCCTCGCGACTGCATTCGTCCACGGCATAGGGACACCGGGGATGGAAGTAGCACCCCGACGGCGGACTGGCAGGATTGGCGATTTCGCCGGCCAACAGCATGCGATGGCCACGATAGTCGGGATCGGGATGCGGGACCGCACCCAGCAGCGCCTCCGTATAGGGATGCAGCGGTGAGCTGTAGAGTGTCTCGGTATCCGCGACCTCCACCAGCTTGCCCACGTACATGACACCAACCCGATCGCAGATGTGGGCCACCACGTTGAGTTGGTGGGCCACAAACAGATAGGTGAGCCCGAACGCCTCCTGCAAGTCCTGAAGGAGATTGAGGGTCTGGGCCTGGATGGACACGTCCAGGGCCGAGACCGGCTCGTCGCACACCACGAACTGGGGATTCAGGGCCAGGGCCCGGGCAATGCCCACCCGCTGGCGCTGTCCGCCCGAGAATGCATGTGGATACCGCCGGATGTACTCTGGACGCAGGCCGACCAGGGACAGGAGTTCGGCCACCCGCTCCGTGCGCTCCGTCGCATCCCTGACGCCGTTGTTGAGCAGTGGTTCGCCGATCAGTTCCAGAAGGGTCATGCGGGGGTTGAGCGACGAATAGGGATCCTGAAACACCATCTGGGTGTGTCTCCGAAACACGCGCAGCTCCCCCTCGTCGAGCGTGGCCACGTCCACCCAGCCCAGTTCCTGATCGTTGAACAGGATTTGGCCCGATGTGGGCTCAATGGCCCGCAGGATGCTCCTGCCGGTCGTGGTCTTGCCGCATCCGCTCTCCCCCACCAGACCAAAGGTTTCGCCGCGATGCAGGGCGAACGAGACCCCGTCCACGGCCCGCACGTACCCCACGGTCCGACGCCAGAAACCGGCCTGGATCGGAAAGTGCTTGCACAGGTCGACCACCTTGAGCAGGTTTTCTTCCGGACCGGACCGGCCGGACTCCTGCCGCGGATCGAGCTCGCTCAAATCGTGGCCGTCCATCCCTCAATCCGTATACAGATGGCAGGCCACGGTATGGCCTTCGTCAACAGTCGTGTCGGCCGGAACCACCTCGTCGCATACCCCTGGCATGAAGTCCGGACACCGCAGGTGGAACGGGCAACCCGCCGGCACATCCAACGGGTTGGGCACAACGCCTTCGATGGCCTTCAGGCGCGCCCCGGACCGTTTCTGAATCCGGGGAATGGATTCGAGCAGGGCCTGCAGGTAGGGGTGCTTTGGAGAATGGAAGATGGCCCGCACCGGCGCTTTTTCCACTACCCGTCCCAGGTACATGACTGCCACGTCGTCGGCCATCTCGGCAATGACACCCAAGTCGTGGGTGATGAACATGATGGCCATGTGCAGTTGGGACTGCATGTCGCGCATCAAGGCCAGAATCTGTGCTT
>DAOUIC010000180.1:0-1691 GCA_034428255.1 Anaerolineales bacterium | reverse complement strand
TCGCGATCAGCATGCGGGCCGGCAGGACCACCTGTTCCGCATAGCCGCCTCCGGTCAGCAGGGCCCGGACGCGGTTGCCCTTCTGCCACCCCAGCACGCGACTGCCCCAGCCCGCGATCGTGCCGGCCATTTCCAGCCCCAGGATTTGCGAAGCGCCGGGCGGCACCGGATAGCCCCCCGCCCGTTGCATCAGATCGGCCCGATTGAGGGCCGTGGCGTGCACATCGACCAGGACGTCGTCCGGTCCGCAGATCGGATCCGGCACGTCCTCCCACACCAGGGGGCGGCCCGGCAGATCTTCCTGGATAACAATCGCCTTCATGGGAGAGGTTTCCGTTGGGGCTGGAGGGCTGATTCAGGCGCGGCATACCCGGCCCCAAACACCGTTTGCCAAGTCCGGCTACCTTGGGGCCGCGGTCGATTCTACAACCGGCTGGCACCGGTCCATTCAGTCGATGGCCGTTCCCATGCATCGGATTGCGCACTTGCTGGCCGATCGGGTCTAAACTCCCGGCCATGATGGCCTTCCTGACGGGTGCCCTCCGGGGGCAGGACTTGGATTTGCATGCAGTCCGGACGCACAGGCGGGTGCGTTCCTTCTGGCGGTTTGTCCAAGGGTACCGGGCACTGTACCTGGTGGCGCTTCTGCTGCTGGCGGTGGCCGCCTTGGCACGGTCCTCGTTTGCCTGGGTGATCAGGACCTTCACCGACGATGTCCTGCTGTCGGGGAACTACGACCGCATTCCCCTGATGGGGTTGTACTTTCTCGGCTTGGCGGCCGCGGCCGGTTTGCTGACGTTCCTCGGTGGCCGGCTGGCCGCGCAGACGGCGGAAGGGGTGACCCGGCGTTTGCGGGTGTTCCTTTATGACCATCTGCAGCATCTGCCGTTCGCCTATCACGACCGGATGCAGACCGGGGACCTGATTCAGAGGTCCAGTTCCGACGTGGAGGAGATCAGGCGGCTGTTCGCCGAGCACCTGATGGGTCTGAGCCGGATCGTGTCGATATCCGGCATGGCCTTCATCGCCATGTGGCAGCTGTCGCCCCGGCTGGCCCTGGTGTCCGCGATCGTGATTCCCATCTCGGTGAGTGTGTCCTTCGGCTTCTGGTCCTACCTGGCCCGCATCTACGACCTGTTCCAGGATCAGGAGGCGCGGCTGTCCTCCCTCCTGCAGGAGAACATCTACGGGGCCAGGGTGGTGCGGGCCTTTGCCCGCGAACAGTACGAAATCGCCAAGTTCGAGCGGGAGAATGCCATTCTCCTGAACCGAGGGCGCAACGTGGTCCGGTTCCACAATATCTTCTGGCCCAGCATGGATCTCATCCTGGCCAGCCAGATGGTTGGTTCCACACTGTTCGGTGCCTGGATGGCAATCGACGGCCAGATTTCGACAGGAACCTATGTGGCGTTTACCGGGTTGCTGGGGCTGATGGTGGGACCGGTGCGGCATCTGGGACGCATCTTCGCCTTCATCACCCAGTCCCTGGTCTCCTACGATCGGGTGTTGGCCATCATCAACGAGGACCGGGAACCCCTGGATGCCGGCCTCCTTGACATGCCGCAAGAACTGGCCGGGGACATCCGTTTCGAAGACGTCTCCTTTGTTTACCCGGAAGGCACGCAGGATCGGCCGGGGGAATCCACACTGCCCGGGGTCCTGCACGGGATCTCCTTCCACGCCGAGCCGGG
>DAOUIC010000179.1:0-19945 GCA_034428255.1 Anaerolineales bacterium | reverse complement strand
TCGATGTTCCTGCCGTTCCACCGAACCTCGCCCACCACGCCGGGCACACCGCCGTCAAGCCCCGGCGGGGCACAGAACATCTTGTCGGGCCTGATCCGGCCCTGAATCGTGCTGTCGGCAATATTCCTAAAGGTCATGCGTTGACCAATTCCGCCGCGCTGCCGTCCGGCGCCCGCCGAATCCGCCCGAAATTCCTTGTGGAGAATCAGGATGGGAGCCTGCGTCTCCATGATTTCAATGGGTGTAACGGAACTGTTGTGCGGAAACGCAATGGGAGGCATGCCGTCCAGCCCCTGCATGGCTCCCCGGCCGCCATGCGGCAGGCAGCTTACGGAAAAGGGACCGTACCCCTCCAGGTCCCCGTGTACGGAGAACGGCCAAATGGAACCGCTGCCGGCCTGTGCGTGTTCCCCCAGGATGGACCAGACCGCACCGAACAGGACTTGGTTGATGTTGTTGGTCACCTTTGCCCGCGCCTGGACGGGGAACCCGTCGTCGCAGTTGAGGATGCACCCCTTGGGTGCTGTCACGTGGATCGGCCGGAACAACCCCTGATTGTTCGGGATCTGGGGCACGAGCGAACACTTGAAGGGGTACATGGTGGACGCGAAGGTGGTGTTGTAGGCGCAGTTGATCGATCCCTTGCGCGTCTGCGGCGAAGTGCCGTCGTAGTCGACGTGGATGTCGTTGCCCTGAATTCGCACGGTGGCATGCAAATGCACAATGTCGACGTACCCGTCGATGTCCAGGCCAAATTCGAACTCCCCGTCGGGCAACGCCTCGATGCGACTGCGCATCAGACTTTCCGAACGGCCGTGAATGACACCGGACAACTCCACCAGGTCCGGCATCGCGTAGTCGTCCATGAAATCGCGCAGCCGCCTGATTCCGATCTGGTGGGTGCCTGCGATGGCACGGATGTCCCCCAGGACCAAATTGGGCACACGGCAGTTGTTGCCGATGACCTCGAATAGGAACTCGTTGGGTTCGCCTTCGATGAACAGTTTCGATGGGGGGATGCGTATCCCTTCGGTAAAGACATCGTAGGCCTCGATGTCCCCCCGGTGACCGCCCACATCGGACAGATGTGCCACTGTGCCCATGAACGCCACCGGCTTGCCCTGATGAAATACCGGGGTGAGCAGGATGTAGTCGGGCAGGTGGCCCGTCCCGATCCATGGATCGTTGGTGCACAGCACGTCGCCTTCCCTCAAGGTCTCCAGGGGATGGACTGCCAGGAGCCGGCGTGCCGTGCGGGGCAGGACTACGCAAAAATTGGGTGGGGAAAACCGGGATTGGCAGAGTGAATCCCCGTTCTGGTCCACCAGAATGCAGGCAAAGTCGCGGCTCTCCCCGACGATGGTCGAGAACGATGTCTTGACCGTGGCGAAGTCGATCTCGTCCATAATCGAGATCAGCCGCTGCCATTGGATTTCAAGGCTTACGGGATCGAAGTCCGGGGTTTCTGCAAAGGGATCTGTGGTCGTCATCACTGGTTGGAATCGCCGGTTTGCAAGTCTGCCAATGTCTTGGTTGCGGAACAGCTGCCGGCCTTGGCGGACCGCACCTGAACCGTAATCCTGCCCGTGTCCGGCCCGCGCACCAGCCACTCGGCAAGCCCGGCAGACTCGCCCCATGGTCGGCGCCAGGGATCGTACGGCATCCTGCGTTCCTCCCGGCCGGCCAGATCCCCGAGCGCGACCACGGGCTGGCCCATGAGCAGCTCACAGTCCCGATCCAACTCCAACTCGACCGTGACGTCGCCGCCCTTGCCCAGGTTGCGGGCCTGATCGGTCAGGTTCGTGGCCAGGTAGCCCAGGTTCTCGACCTGCGCCTGCACAATGTGGAGATCCGCCGAAACGGGCCGCGCCTTGAACTCCCGGATGTTCAGCAGGGGTGACGCCAGGGCATGCCGCACGGTGAACAGGGTATTGGGCAGGGCCACCTTGGCAATCAGCGACGGGGGCGGATTCCTTTGGATGAAGTAGGGGTCCCAACCGCCGAGCAACACCGTTCCCAGCTGCGGGTGTTCGAACTCGCGCCAGTCCTGATGGGCCCGCGGACTGTGCTCGTCGGCCCATGCCAGAAACCGTCTCTGTTCGGCTTCGTTGTGCGGGCGGGTGGAGAAGAACTGCTGCTTGGGGATTCCTGCTTCGGTTTCGACATCCCACACCTCGCTGGCAAACGCCGGAATGCCCATGCGATCGTAGAGCCAGTCGGTGAACATGCCGTGCCGGGGACTCCGCATGTTGGGAGTGAAGTCCTCGTAGGTTGAAATCAGAGGGTATCCGGTAACCTCGGTACCCACGGCACCCAGTTCCCTGTATATGTCGAGGTCGGCAGCAGGGAGTTCCGCATCCCGCCGGAAGCCCGAAGGCCGCAGGATGATGCCCCCGTGGCTGTGGTAGGCCTGGGCTCCCGTGATGTTCGGATGCGACAGCACGAAACGGGCCATGGCCATGGCTTCGGGTTCGTTGAGCGGAAAATCGCCTGAACCGTACTCCCCGCCCTCCGGTTCCCAATTCACCGGGAACTGCCGATTCAGGTTGCCGTGCCGAGGGGGCACGATGGGAAGGCTGACCCCGTCCCAGTCCCGCAGCATCCCTTCGGGCAGCATGCGGTAGTACTGGCCGTCGGCTTCCCATGGTTCCCGCAACACCAGCAGGCGCGGTTCCGCGGATGATCGGCGCCATTCGCCCCGCGGGTCGGGAACGGCCATCTGCCGAATTTCGCCATCCCCGTCCAAATCCTCCAGATGCAGGCCCGTTGGATACTCGTCGGCCGGGTGGTAACGGCCGGTGCCGACCGTGCGGTACGGCGTCGTCAGGCAGATCTCCGCGCCGTCGGGGTTTACCCGCGGCAGCACATACACGACGCGAGTGTCCAGCAAACGAGTCACATCCGGGTCCTGCCCGTACTCGCTGAGCAGGTAATCGACGGTGTACAGAGTTACCGAGGAGGTGATCACTTCCTCGCCATGATTGTTGCCGTCGATGTAGAAGCCGGGCTTGGACTCGGGACTGCCGGTGGCACGGTTGGTCAGGGTAACTGCCCAGATCTCGCGTTCGCGGAAGCTTTGGCCGGCCGACTCAAGTTGGGCCAGCCCGGGGCTTGAGTCGACCAGATCCTTCAGGGCGGCCGTGTACTCGTCGTAGGGCAGGTAACGATCATGCGAAAGTTTCATGGGCAGTTAGGTCTGGTGGTTCGGAACAACAGGACAACAACACATCGTGGGAACCGTTGCAGAAACTGGCCGTTGCAATTCCGATCCTGTGAGCCGCAGCAGATGTCCGGGACGGGACATGGGAAATCGTAATTGCAAACGCGGCACATGAGGCGACCTGGACCGAGCATGGCGACGGATGTGCATCATCCTGGCCTTGGACTTCGAGGCATCGGAACACAATCTTTGGAGAGTATCCTTGCCTGGACAGGTGTGTCCAGACTCACTCCTCCAGCGTGACCACCAGATTGCCGTACCGATCAATCTCGGCCGAACCGCGCGGCCCAATCACCGCCGTGGACTCCCGTTCCTCAACGATGGCCGGACCGTGAACGGTTGAACCTCTGCCAAGCAGATAGCGGTCATAAACGGGCGTGTCGACGAAGTCCCCGGCTTCGGTGAAATAGGCGGGGCGGCTTCCCTTAAGAGCCTGGTCGGGGCCTGAACCGGCCGCGAACTCGGGCAGGACCACTTGAGGCTTGGGACCGGAGGCGTTGAGCCGGCAGGTGGTGATTTCCAAGTCCAGATGCGTGTGGGCATGGCCGTAAATTTCCTCGTAGCGAGCGAAGAAGTACGGCCGCAAGTCCCCATCCAACGACATGTCGGAGGGCTTGGTGCACGGCAGTGTAACCGAAATCTCGTGGCCTTGGCCCACGTGGCGCAAATCGGCTTTGAGCGTAAAGGTCATGTCGTCGCCTTCGATGCCGGCCGTCTTCAGCACGCGCCTTCCTTCCGCCTCCAATCCGGCATAGATTCCGTCCAACTCGATCAGGGACGAGGCATCGAGGCGTTCCATGTGGGTGCGCGCGAACTCGAACGCCGGTGGCGCGGTGAGGAAGCCCAGGGCCGACGTGACCCCGGCGGACGCGGGACAGACAAACCCCTGCATCTTGAGCGCCCGTGCAATCTCATAGGCATGCACCGGGCCGGCGCCCCCAAACGCCATCAGGCGGAGACTGCGGGGGTCGGCACCCCGTTCCGCGACATGAACCCTGGTGGCCGAAATCATGTTCTCGTTGACGACCCGGAAAATCCCGTGGGCCGTTTCAGTGACTGTCAAGCCCATGCGGTCCGCCAGCCCGGCCATCGCCGTTTCGGCCGCAGCCCGATCCAGGATCATGCGCCCGCCGAGGAAGAAACCGGGGTCCAAATAGCCCAGCAGCAGATCGGCATCCGTCACAGTCGGCGCATCCCCGCCCAGGCCGTAGCAGGCAGGTCCCGGATCGGCACCGGCGGAATCGGGCCCCACCTTGAGCAGGCCAAGTTCGTCGACCCGGGCCACGGATCCACCGCCGGCTCCAATCTCGATTAGTTCGATGGCCGGTACGCGCACCGGAAGACCCGAGCCTCGCTTGAAGCGGTGCACGCGCGCAATCTCAAAGTGATCGGACATGGCCGGCTGTCCGTCCTTGATGAGACACATCTTGGCGGTGGTGCCACCCATGTCGAACGAGACCAGATCGGGCAGATCCAGAAGCTCGCCGTAGAACACGGCGGCCAGCGCCCCGGCCGCAGGCCCGGACTCGACCAGCCGGATCGGAAACTTGGCCGCGGTCTCCAGCGTGGACACGCCTCCCGAGGAGAGCATCAGGAACATTTCGCGCTCGAATCCGACTTCCCGGAGAACCTCTCCCAGCTGCCTGAGATAGGTTGCGGCCAACGGCTGCACGTACGCGTTGCACACCGTGGTCGACATGCGCTCGTACTCCCTGATTTCCGGAGCCACCTCGTGCGACAAGGACACGCGGAGTTGGGGCAGGTGTTCCGAGAGCCAGGCACCAGCCTGCCGTTCGTGCTCCGGGTTGGTGAAGGCATGCAGGAAGCAGACCGCGATCGATTCAACCGAGTCCGTTACCCCGGCACGCTCCAATCGCCTGGCCATGTCGCCGAGACTGTCGAGGGACAACTCCTCGATCACACCACCGAACGCGTCCATGCGCTCCCTGGCTTCAAACCGCAACGGCCGGGACACCAGATGCTCAACCTGAGGCGCGTGCAGGTCGTAGATGTCGTAGCGCATCTCACGCTGGGTATCCAGCACGTCACTGAATCCCTGTGTGGCCAGGAGCAGCGTCGCTGCACCCTTGCGCTCGACCAGGCAGTTGGTGATCAGAGTCGTGCCGTGGATGGCGTTCGAAACCTGGGAACCGGAAAACCCGGCTTCGGCCAACAACGTCCGCCAGCCGGCGCGCACGGCGGCTTCCGGGCTGCGCGCCGTGGTGGCCAGCTTGTGGCTGTGAATGCGACCGCTGGTCTCGTCGTAAAGAACAAGGTCCGTAAACGTTCCGCCGATGTCGAAACCAATTCGAAGTCCGGCCATTGGGCTTGGATGTCCTGATTGTCCAGAGAGGTGGTTGCTACGCCCTTCGCCATGCGAAGGCCAAGGCGTTCGTTGTCAGTCCCGCAGGGTGACTACCAAATTTGCATACCGATCGATTTCGCCAAGGCCGCGGGGGCCAATGACGGCCGTGGACTCGCGCTCCTCCACGATGGCCGGTCCCTCAACCGAGGTCCCCCGGCCCAGCAAATACCGGTCGTAGACCGGAGTGTCGACATAGGCTCGGGTTTCCGCGAAATACACGGGACGGCTGCCCTTGAGGGCGGCCGCGGGATCGGAACCCGGCTCGGCTTCCGGCAACGCGATGTACGGCTTGGGGCCGGAGGCGTTCAGGCGGCAGGTGGTGATCTCCAGGTCCAGATGGGTGTGGGCGTGGCCGTAAATCTCCGTATACCGTTCGAAGAAGTGGGGCCGCAGTTGTTCATCGAGCGATGTGTCCGCCAGGCAATCCCATGGCAGGGACACCACGATCTCGTGGCCCTGCCCCACATGCCGCAGATCGGCCTCCCGCGTGAACACCATGTCCTCTTCCGCGACGCCGGCCTTGCGCAGGACCTGCCTTCCCTCCGCGGCCAGTTCGTCGTAGATCCGGTCCAGTTCGGCCAGGCCGGACGGTTCCAGGCGCGCGATGTGGGTCCGGGCAAACTCAAAGGCGGAGGGCGCGGTCAGGAAACCGAGCGCCGAAGTCACACCGGCCGAGGCCGGGCAGACAAACCCGCGCATCCTGAGTGCCCGCGCGATTTCATAGGCGTGGACCGGGCCTGCGCCACCGATGGCCATCAACTTGAGCCGCCTGGGATCCGCCCCGCGCTCGGCCACATGGACACGGGTGGCCGAAATCATGTTTTCGTTTACCACCTGGAAAATGCCATGGGCCGTGTCCAGGGCGGACAGGTTCATGTCGGCCGCCAGGCCGGCAATCGCCCGTTCGGAGGCCGAGCGGTCCAGCGTCATGCGGCCGCCCAGAAAGAACTCGGGATTGAGGTAGCCGAGCAGCAAATCGGCATCCGTGACGGTCGGCTGATCACCGCCCAGGCCATAGCACGCAGGCCCGGGATCGGCGCCGGCCGAATCCGGGCCGACCTTGAGGAGGCCCAGTTCGTCCTTGCGCGCAATCGAGCCGCCGCCGGCACCGATCTCGATCAGTTCGATCGTGGGAACCCGAACCGGAAGGCCGGAACCCCGCTTGAAACGGTGCACCCGCGCGATCTCGAAGTTGTCGGACATGGCCGGTCGACCGTCCTTGATGAGGCACATCTTGGCCGTGGTGCCCCCCATGTCGAAGGACACCAAATCGGGTTCGTCCAGAAGCTCCCCGTAGAACACGGCCGCCAGTGCCCCCGCAGCAGGTCCGGACTCCACCAGGCGGATGGGGAACTTGACGGCCGTTTCCAGGGTGGACACGCCACCCGAAGAGAGCATGAGAAACAGTTCGCGGGCGAATCCGGCGTCCCGCAGTCGGACTTCCATCTGCCCCAAATAGGTTTCGGCCAAGGGCTGCACGTAGGCGTTGCAGACCGTGGTCGACATGCGCTCGTATTCCCGGATCTCGGGCGCGACCTCGTGGGACATGGAAATTTGGAGACCGGGCAGCCGTTCGGCCAGACAGGCCCCCGCCGCCTGCTCGTGCTCCGGATTGGTGAAGGCGTGCAGAAAACAAATCGCCACGGCCTCCACATCTTCCCCCGCCAGCACTTCCGCCAACTGCTCCACCTCCGGCACACGCAGCGGGGTAACCACCTCGCCCCTGCCGTTCAGCCGTTCCTCGACCTCAAGGCGCAAACGACGCGGAACCAACGGTTCCGGCAGGACCAGGAGCAGGTCGTAGATGTCATAGCGCATCTCCTTGCCCATCTCCAGAATGTCCCGGAAGCCCTTGGTGGTGAGGAACGCCGTCCGGGCGCCCTTGCGTTCAATCAAGGCGTTCGTGAAGAGGGTGGTGCCGTGGATCGCGGACTCCACATGCGGCGCCTCCGCTGCGGACACCAGTTCCCGCCAGCCCTGCAGAACGGCCAGAGCCGGGTCGTGGGGCGTGGTCAGGGTCTTGTGGGTTCGAATGGCACCGGACTGTTCGTCGATCAGCACGAAGTCCGTGAATGTGCCGCCAATGTCAAAGCCAAATCGCAGCGAACGCCTGTCGTTCATTCACTCTTCGTCCTTCGTCCCTGTATGCCGATGCAATCACGATGGCGCAGGGGTGCGCCGGATCGAATGTATCACAGTGATGCCCGTGCGGATCATTGCCTGCGCAGCCAATTGGGGTACATTCCGGACAGCACCGCAGGCCCACGCGGCCTGCCGGGCGGCCAACCCGAATACATCCTTCCACCAACCATGCAGTCCATCGACCCCATCACCCTTGAGATTCAGTGGCAACGCTTAATCAGCCTCATGGACGAGATCGACGACGCAACCGTCCGCACATCGTTCTCGACGATCGTCGGCGAGAGCCGCGATTTTGCCTGCATTCTGGTCAATCAGGACGGCTACTCCGTGTGCCAGTCCAGCTTCAGTCCCCCGGACTTCTGCGTGATTCTGCCGCGTACCACGCGCCACATCCTCACGCGCATTCCCAAGGAATCCCTGGTCGAAGGGGACGTTCTGGTCACGAACGACGCCTGGCTGGGAGCCGGCCACCTGCCGGACTACGTGGTCATCACGCCGGTTTTCTGGAAGGGGGAGGTGGTCGCCTTCGTGGGCACAATTGCCCACCTGGCGGACACCGGCGGGCACCCCGGCGACATCGAAAGCTACGACGTGTTCTCCGAAGGTCTGCGCCTGCCGCCCTGCAAACTGTACGAAGGCGGCGAACCGAACCCCCTCGTGTTCGACGTCATCGCGGGCAACTGCCGGGTGCCGGACCTGGTGCTGGGGGATCTGCGGGCGATCGTCGGCACCCACCGTCTGGGCGCCAATCGGATTCGGGAATTCCTGCGCGACTACGACCTGGACGACATGCGCCTGCTGTCCGACACCATCCACGACAGTTCCGAAGGGCTGATGCGGCAACGCATCCAGGAACTGCCGGACGGCATCCACGAGTTCGGGCTGGACATCGACGGCTACATCGACCTGGTCCACCTCCATGCCACGGTCGAAATCCGCGGCCCGGACATTTATGTTGACTACACCGGCACATCCGGCCAGACGCGCAACGGGTCGATCAACTGTGTCTACAACGTGACCTACTCCAGCACGCTGTATCCGTTCAAGTGCGCCCTGGCCAGCCGCATCCCCAACAACGAGGGACTGTTCCGGCCCATTCACGTCACGGCTCCCAAGGGATGCATCCTCAACTGCGAATTTCCCTTCCCGGTGCGCGCCCGGGCCAAAACCACCAACAACATCAACCAGGTTCTGTTCGGGGCCGTATGGCCCATCCTGGGGGAACATGCCCAGGCCGGCAGCGGATCCATCTGGCCCTTTTCCGTGCGGGGCGACGAGGAGGGTTTCGGCAACTTCTCCGTCCATATCCTGCCCCACGGCGGCCGGGGCGCCATGCAGGCCATGGACGGCATGATCCCGATTGCCTTTCCGCACAACAGTTCGGTCACCCCGGTTGAAATCATGGAGGTGCGATCGCCGGTACTCATCAAGCAGAAGGAGTACCTGCCCGACTCCGCGGGCCCTGGGCAATACCGGGGCGGCACCGGACAGCTGATGACGTTTCAGAGCATCGCCCAAACCACGCTGACGGCGCGGGTGCGCCCGGACAAGATGTTTTGTGCACCGCCCGGCTTGTCCGGCGGCGAACCGGGACGCGTGGGCACCGTGCGGGTCAACGGCAGCTCGATTGAGCGTTTCCCCCCGATTCCCCTGGAGTATGGAGACGAGATCGAACTGCGCATGCCCGGCGGCGGCGGTTTCGGCCCGGTGTCCGAACGGCCGATAGAGGCTGTCATGGCCGACTACCGAAGGGGATACATCACCCGCGAGGGTGCCCTGCGGGACTATGGCGTGGATGTATCCGGGGATGCCCGGTAACCCGGCGCGGCCGCCGCACCGCAGGTCCCGGAATCCGGGACTTCAGGCTTCGACAGTAAACCTCTCCACCTTGTCCCAGTCCAGTTCCACCCCCAGCCCGGGACCGTCGGGCGTGGGCAGAATCCCTTCGACCGGCGCAGGCGCATCGGCCACGAACGTGTCCGCGAGATCGGTGGCCGGGGACGGCCAGCGTACGCACGGCAGGGCCGATGCCAGATGGCAGGCGGCAACCGCAATCAGGTCGTAGTAGATTGCGATTGACAGACCAAAGCCGGCGGCCTCGAACAGGTGGCCAATCTGCTGCACGGTCTGCAATCCTCCGTGCTTGCTGATTTTCATCAGGGCCAGTGTGGCCGCGCCCCGCCGAACCACTTCCATGGCATCCGGCAGACCGTAAATCGCCTCGTCGGCCATGATGGGCGTGTACAGACGTCCCGCCAGTTCCGCCATGTCCTCAATGCGCTCCACCGGCTGCTCGACCGCACCCAGGGAGCCCAGGTCCTCCATGGCTTTCAGGGCCGGAATGGCCTGGGTCAGGTTGTAACCGATGTTGCCGTCAACCTGGATCACGGCTCGGCCGCGCACCGCCTCCGCCACCGCGGCGTAACGCTTTACATCCTCGGCCGGGTCCAATCCGATTTTCATTTTCAGCACGCCGTAGCCGTGCTCGTCCAACTGGGCCGTGGCATGGGCCGCCATTTCCTCCGGGGCCCCGTGATGCACGAAACCCATGAGCGTGATGCCGGACCGCACCTTGCCGCCCATCAGCTGATATACCGGCACACCCAGGGCCTTGCCCTTGAGGTCCCACAGGGCCATCTCAACACCCGAATAGGAGAAGTAATGGTGGGGCAGTGCCGCCTTCATCTCCCGGTTGAGCACCGTGATCCGCATGGGATCGGCACCCACGACCACGGGGGCCAAGTGATGCCGGATGTTGGCCAGCATGCCGACCGCGGTTTCCCCGTAGAAGGGGGCGTCAACCGACGCCTGGCCCAGGCCGGTGATCCCCTCGTCGGTTTCCAGTTCTATCAGGATGGTCGGGGCCTGGTCCCACGACCCGTAGGACGTGGTCAGGGTTGCCGACCGTGGGATATTCAGCAGTCGCGCCTTGAGGCTTGTGATCTTCATCAGGAACTCCGGTTGGCAAATGAGACTCTAAATGCGGGCAATGAATCGCTTCATGCGGCCAGTGGCGCGGACGATGTCGTCCAGTGATTGCAACAATGTGATGCGAACATGGTCGGTTTTGGGATCGCCGAAGAGGGTGCCGGGGAAAATCATGACGCCCTCCTCCTGCAGCAACCGCAGGCAGAACTCCTCCGAGTCAAGACCGGTGGAAGCCACGTTGGCATAGATGTACATGCCGCCGCCCGGATGGCCGTAGGTGAGATCCATGTCGTCCAGGGCCTGCATCAAGGCCCGGCGTCGCTCGTCGTAGGTCCGGCGCATGTCCTCCACCGCGCTCTGTGGCCCCGTCAGCGCCGCCAAGGCTGCCTGCTGCATGGGTGTGGCCGTGCAGATGCTCATCGTGTGCTTGACTTCGACCACTGCCTCCGCGAATTCCCTGGGTGCGGCGAAGTAGCCAACACGCAGGCCGGTCATGGCGTAGGCCTTGGCAAACCCGTTGACGGTGATGGTCCGTTCCCGCATGCCCGGGAAGGTGGCCAGCGACACATGCTCCAGTCCGTCGTACATGAGCTTTTCATAGATTTCATCCGAAATCACGATGAGATCGTGTTCAACACACAGCTCGGCGAGCTCGGCCAGTCGGGCCGGAGGAATCACACCTCCCGTGGGGTTGTTGGGCGTGACGATGGCAATCGCCTTGGTCCCGGGGGTGATGCGCGCGGCGACGTCATCCGCTGTCAGGGCAAAGTCAAGTTCCTGCGTGGTCGGGACGGACACTACCGAGCCGCCGGCCAAACTCACCATGTGGTCGTAGGCGTTGTAGCGCGGTTCCTGCAGCAGCAACTCGTCACCGGGGCCGATAAGGGCTTGAATTAACAGATACAGGGCTTCCTGGCAGCCGTTCGTCACCACGACTTCATCGGCCGCATAGTCCAGACCGTTGTCCGTTCTCAGCTTGTCGGCGATGGCTTCCCTCAATGCGGGCAATCCGGCCGGCAGGGTGTAGTGCGTGTCTCCGGCCGCCATGGCCGCGGCAGCCGCTTCCACCACATGCGCCGGCGCATCAAAGTCGGGATCCCCCCTGCCCAAAGTGATTACGTCATCGAGTTCGGACGCCATCGCGAGCATGCGGGAGCGGAGGCTTCCCTGTACCCTCGAACGTTGCTGGACGATTCGTGCCTTCAACATCGATTGTCCCCCTTTACAAGGCATTTTCGGTGCCGGATTCCCTGATTCTTCGTGGTGCGGCCAACACCTGTCACATGATGATCCCACATGCCCCACCAAACCCGTGCCTCGAACCCTGGAGGATTCCGGCGGGCCTACTTTAATGGTGGTTCGGCTATCATGGAGATACCCAACGACCACTTCAACAGGGGGCTTCGATGCGAAACCGCCATATTCTTGTGACACTGATTGCCTTGTTGCTCGTCCTGGCGGGATGTGCAGCCCCGGCTGCCGAGGAAACGGCGGCGGGCGACGGCATGATGGCGCCCAAGGGCGGAGACTTGGTCATCGCGTTTCCGGCGAGCAGTGAACCGGCCACGCTGGATGGCCACATCGATCCCTATCAGTCTGCGTGGCTGTTTGATTCCTTCACCGCCGATCCCCTGGTGATCCTGGCGCCCGACGCCACTTATAAGGGAGCTCTCGCCGAGAGCTGGCAGTCCATTGACGGCGGTCTCGCCTGGACCTTCAACCTGAAAGCCGGCGTAACGTTCCAGGACGGCACCCCGTTCAACGCCGAGGCTGTGAAATACAACATCGAGCGCATCCTGGCTCCGGAGACGGCTTCGGCGCAGATGGCGGCCGACCTCGGCGACGTGGAAAGCATCGAGGTTGTTGACGACCTCACCGTAACCATCCACTACACGTCCCCGTCCGTCAATCTGCTCGACGCACTGCGAAGGGTTCCGATTTGGTCCCCGACGGCAGCCGAGGAGCACGGGCTCGCCGATTTCGACAGGCACCTCGTAGGTGCGGGACCATTCGTACTGGAGGAATGGGTTCCCAACGACCGCATCGTGTTCAGCCGATGGGACGACTATGGTGGCTGGAATCCCATCATGGACCATGAGGGGCCCGCCTATTTGGACAGCGTCACCATCAGCTTCATCGGCGAGGACGCCGTACGGGCCGCCATGCTGGAAACCGGCGATGCCCATATCATCCGTGAGCTTCCCGCCGCCAACGTCGAGGATTACGAAGGCCGCGAAGGGTTTGAGTTGATAACGGGCTACCAGGCGGGCACCGGCCTGCAGATGGTGATCAACATTCGCAATGCGCCCCTGAACATCCTCGAATTGCGCCAGGCCCTGCATTGGGCCACGGACCAGAATGCCGTCAACGATCTGGCGTACAGCGGCCTCTACTTGGTCTCCGACGGTCCGGTCAATGTGGTGCATCCCTGCTACTGGCCGGGTGCGGCCGACATGTATGGCCACGACCCCGCGCGGGCCGCGGAACTGCTTGAGGAGGTTGGCTACACGGACAGTGACGGCGACGGCATCCGCGAGGCCCACGGAGTTCCGGGGGTCGAGGATGGTACACCGCTGAGTTTGCGCTGGACCGTCCTGCACCACACCGAAATCGGCGAAGTGGTCCAGGGCCAGTGGCGCGATGTAGGCATCGACCTGGTACTCGAGCAGGTGGCAGGACCGATTCAGCTGGAACGGCGGAACGCACGCGACTTTGACCTGATGTACGAGCGGCAGCGCACGCCGGATCCGGCGGTGCTGGAATTGGTGTGGAATTCGGCCAACGACGTGGAAGGCGGCTGGGCCTGGACAGGTTTCGTGAATGCGGAGCTTGACGAGGCCGTGGTCAAAATCCTGCAGGTGGCCGATCCCGCCGCGCGGTGCGAGTTGGCCCATACGGCCCAGCGCATCATCCTGGAAAACGCCGTGATGCTGCCCACCTTGAGCCAGCCGCAGTTCTATGCCCTCGATGATTCGGTGCACGGCTTCCAGCTGTCGTCCGAATCGCCCTACTTCTTCCTTCACAACACGTACATCGAATAAGCAAGCCCGGGCCTTGTCTTAAACTGTCCGGACTGAGATTGTCAACCCGACCCAAGGAGAATTCGGAATGAGACGTGCACTTGGATTACTGATGACTGCCGGGCTTCTGCTCCTGGCCTTGGCGTTGGCTGCGTGCGTCGCACCCGCGGCGCCGGAGGCGGCGCCCATGGAAGAAGAGTCGATGATGGATGAAGAGGTCACCCTCACCATCGGCATGAACGAGTTGGTTACGTCGCTCGATCCCCCAACCGACTGGGCGATCGCCGCAACCTGGATCCACACGAACATGTTCGACTGCCTGGTCTGGCGCAACCGCGAGACGGCGGATTTCGAGCCATGGCTGGCCGAATCGTACGAGAACATTGATGACACCACCTGGCGCCTGAAACTGCGCGAGGGAGTCACCTTCCACAATGGCGAGCCTTTCACTGCGGACGCCGTGGTGTGGACCTACAGCCGCATTATCGAGGCTTCGCGCGACGAGTTCATCACCTACAACCAGTGGCTCTTCATCGATCAGATGAACGTGTTGGACGACTACAACATCGAGATCGTGACCGCCACGCCGGAACCGGCTTTCCTAAGCAAGATGGCAGGCACCGGCTGCGGCATCCAGGCCCCCGAACACGGACGGGCCCAGGCTGAGAGCGGCGCGGACTACATGCCGGTGGGTACGGGTCCCCTGATGTTCGACAGCTGGATCAAGGACGACAGCATCACCTTGCGCGCCAACGAGAACTATTGGCAGGGCAAACCCGACGTCGACGTGGTCATCTGGCGCAACATCCCCGAGGTTTCGACCCGGGTGGCGAATTTGCTGACCGGCGATGTGGACATGATTGTGGCTGTCCCGCCCCAGGACTGGGAACGGGTCAACGGCAACGAAGGCACCAACGTGGTGGACTTCCTGACGACCAGAGTCATGTTGCTGGCACTGCGCGTGGGACCGTCCTCGACAATGGAGGATTGGTCGGGACCGACCGCCGATCGGCGCATCCGCGAAGCCATCAGCCTTTCCATCGACCGCGAGGCTCTGCTGGGCCTGATTGACGGCATGGGAGTTCCTGTCCTGTCGCGCATTACACCCCCCACGCTGGGCTGGGATGAGCAGTTCATCAACCAGTTGGGCGAATACAACCCCGAACGGGCCATGGAACTGCTGGCCGAAGCCGGCTATGACGGTGAGGAGCTGACCTACCACTCCAGCACCCGCTGGCTGGCGCAGAAGGAAGTCTCCGAGGCGCTGGAGGCCATGATGGAGGCCGTGGGCCTCAACGTGGATCTCCAGGTTCTGGACGTCACCACGTTCAACGAACAGGTCTATCGTCCCAACCGCAACGAAGAGATTTACATGACCGCGCTGGGCAACTCCTTCTTTGACCCGTGGATCACGGTGCTGTCGGAAATCTCGGATCGGCGGGAGCGCTCGGGATGGGCCGGACCCAATGCCGATGCCGCGGACGAACTGATCAGGGCTGCGGCCGTGAACATGGATCCGGAAGCCCGAGGTCAACAGTATGTTCAGATCCAGGAACTCATCGCGGAAGACATTCCCTATGTCTACCTCTACCAGATGCGGGACACCATCGGCCTGAGCGACAAGTTCGCCTGGGATCCGCCCCTGGACGGGTTCATCTGGCTGGGCAACATCGACTACACACCCAACAACTAGCGATCGTATCGTTCGATGGGCAACCGGCGGCAAGCGGGAACGAATCCCGCTTGCCGCTGCCATCACCCTGCGGCCCCGGTGCCACGCACCGGGGCCGCAGGACTTGACACCGGTGGATGACCGATGCTGGCCTATCTGGGCAGACGGCTGGCGCAGCTGGTCCCCGTCCTACTGCTGATTTCGCTCATCGTATTCCTGATCCTGCACGCCCTGCCCGGCGATCCCGCCATGCTCATGCTGGCCGGTGCGGAAGGGGGCGCGGTTTCCGCGGAACGCATCGCCGAACTGCAGGAAGCCATGGGGCTCAACGATCCCCTGCCCGTTCAGTACGGCCGCTTCCTGTTCGGCATCCTGCGCGGCGACCTGGGCGAGTCAATCCGGCTCCGGACGCCGGTGACGGAGGTCATCCTGGAGCGGTTTGCCTTCACCATCCAGCTGAGCCTGGGCGGCCTGGCCTGCGCCCTGCTGCTGGGCATCACCACCGGCATCCTGTCCGCCCTGCGCCCGAACGGCTGGACCGACGTGTTGTTCAGCCTCATGGCCTACTTCGGTATGTCCATGCCCCTGTTCTGGCTGGGCCTCATGCTGATTTTCCTCTTTGCCTTCCAGCTCAAGTGGTTCCCGCCATCGGGTTCGGAAGGCCTTGATCGCCTGGTTCTCCCCAGCCTGACCCTGGGTTTCGTCTCTGCGGGCGCCATCAGCCGCCTGACGCGTTCATCCCTGGTGGAGGTCCTGCACGAGGACTACATCCGGACCGCCCAGGCCAAGGGCCTGACCCGCCACCGCATCGTGCAAAGGCACGCCCTCAAGAACGCGTTGATACCCGTGGTCACCATCGTGGGCCTCCAGTTTGGCGGCATGCTGGCCGGGGCCGTCGTGACGGAGACTGTCTTCTCCCGTCCGGGCCTGGGACGCCTGGTGGTACAGGCCATCCTTTGGAAGGACTATCCCCTGGCCCAAGGCATCATCCTGTTTATGGCGGTGCTCTTTCTGTCTGCAAACCTGCTGGTGGACATCTCCTATGCCTGGCTGGATCCCCGCATCCGCTTCCATTGACATGACGCTGCCGTCCGGCTCTGCTCCCATATTCGCCCGTTGGCGGACCCGGGCAGGGCTCGATGTCCCATTCGACGCCGACCACTGACCGCAGCAGGTGTCCCGACCATGTTCAGGCGCACGCTCAGGGCGTTCGGTTCGCAGCCACAGGGGGTTATGGGTCTCGGCATGTTGCTGGTCTGGCTGATTCTGGCCCTGAGCGCAACGCAACTGGTGCCCTACGACCCCTTGGAGCAGGGTCTGCCACCGGCCCGGGCCGGCGACTCCCCGGTTCGGCAGGCACCGTCGAGCCTCTACTGGTTCGGCACGGACGAACTGGGGCGCGATGTCCTAAGCCGCGTCCTGGCCGGAGCCCACATCTCGCTGGCCTTGGGTTTCATCAGCGTGTCGATCGGCCTGGTGGCCGGCTCCACACTGGGCCTGGTGGCCGGCTTCTATGGCGGTTGGGTGGATGGCATCGTCATGCGGGCCATGGACGCCCTCCTGGCGTTTCCCGGCATTCTCCTGGCCCTGGTGGTAATCGCCGCCCTGGGCACGAGCATCCAAAACGTAATGATTGCCGTGGGCATTGCCATCGTGCCCCAGTACGCGCGGCTCGTGCGCGGTCTGTGCCTGACCATCCGGGAACTGGCCTACGTGGAGGCGGCGCACGTGGTGGGCAGCGGACCGGTGCGTCTGATTTTCCGACACTTCCTACCCAACATCGTGCCCCCGTTGATTGTGCTCTCCACGTTGCAAATCGGGCAGGCCATCATCTACGGGTCGGCGCTCAGCTTCCTGGGCATGGGCGCGCAGCCACCCACCCCGGAATGGGGTCTGATTGCAGCCAAGGGCCGTGATTTCTTCCGCAAGGCCTGGTGGATCTCAACTTTCCCCAGTCTGGCCATTCTGTCGGTGGTGTTGGCCTTCAACCTGCTGGGGGACGGACTCCGCGGTCTTTTGGATCCCCGGATGCGCATGGTGCGGGCAGCGGGCCAGCGGAATTCGTAGAATGGGCAAGGAAAGGAGTCAGCCGAAGTGAAAATCACGAACCTGAATGCAGTGGTGGTGTCCCTGCCACGGACCGATACCCTGGTCACGTCCTACTCTCAAGCCACGGGCGCAACCACGGTGGTGGTAACGCTCGACACCGACGAAGGTGTGGTCGGCATTGGCCAAACCGCCGTCGCCCCCCTGTCATACGGGGAAACGGCGGAAGGCATCCGGGCCAACATTCTGACCCACTTGGCACCAGCCGTCATCGGGGAGTGTCCCTTGGACATCGAGCGGCTCGTGAAGAAGATGGAACACGTGCTGCCCGACCATTGGTCGTCGCATGCCGGCGTGGAGATTGCCCTTTGGGACTTGAAGGGCAAGGCCTTGGGCGTGCCGATCTACCAGTTGCTGGGCGGCAAGGTGCGCGAGGGAGTCGACCTGATGGGATTCGTGCACCACGGCGAACCCGCGGCCATGGCCGCGGAAGCCACCGCCACGCTGGACCATACCCCCTTCCCCGTGCTGAAGATGAAGATCGGCCTCAATCCGGATGACGATGTCCGGCGATATGCCGCCGTGGCCGCCGCCGTGGCCGGCCGGTCCGTTATCCAGGTCGACGGCAACGCCGGGTACACGCTGGACCAGGCCGTGCCCGCCTTGGCCCGCATGGAAGCGTGCGGCTCACTGGGCATCGTCGAACAACCGGTGGCGCGATGGGCCGACATGGCGGTGCTGGCCCGACGCCTGAATACCCCCTTGATGGCCGACGAAGCGATTTATCCGCCTCCGGACGCACTGGAGGTCGTTCGCATGAAGGCGGCCACGGTGGCGCTGATGAAGATCACCAAGCACGGCGGCATCCTGAACGTATGGAAGATTGCATCCGTCTTCGAGGCCGCCGGGTTCGATCTTTCCATCGCCATCTACTACGATGTCATTGCGGTGGCGGCGGCGCATCTGGCTGCGGCCGTATCCTGTACACGGTGGCCGTCGCCCTACACCTATCTGAACGACACGATCCTGGCCGAGCCGTACGAACCGGAAGGGCTGCTCCTGCGCGTGCCGGAAAAGCCCGGACTGGGTGTGGAACTGGACATGGACAAGGTGGAGCGGTACCGCGTCCAATAGGGACCCTTCAGCATGACTACCTATCTGGCCTCGCGCCTGCTCCAGATGGTGCCGTCTCTGTTCCTGCTGACGGTGGTTCTGTTCGCGCTGATGCGACTGGGCGGAGATCCCGTCATGCACCTGGCGCACCCCGAGGCATCGCCGGAGGAGATCGCCGAGATACGCGCAGCCTACGGCTTTGACCGCCCGTTGCCGGAACAGTACCTGAAGCAACTCCGGATGATGCTGCGCGGCGACTTCGGCGAATCGTTCCGGTTCCGCTCGCCGGCCCTGCCGCTCGTGCTCGAAAAGCTGCCGGCCACCATGGAACTGGCAGCGGTGTCCATGCTGGTGGCGCTGTTGATCGCCATCCCCGCGGGCCTGCTGTCGGCAATCTTCCAGAACTCGCCCCTTGACCTTGGGGTCACCACCACCTCGACCCTGGGTCGGGCCATGCCCAACTTCTGGATTGGCATCATGCTGATCCTGTTGTTCGCGGTCCATCTCGGATGGCTGCCCGTTTCGGGAAGGCTGGAAACCACCTCGATCATCCTGCCGGCCCTCACCCTGGGATCGAGTGTGGCCACATCCCTGGCCCGCATCCTGCGTTCCAGCATGCTGGAGGTGATTCGGCAGGAATACATGACCACGGCCAAGGCCAAGGGACTGCACAGGTGGGCCGTGGTGCTGGGCCACGGCCTGCGCAATGCGCTGATCCCCTTCATCACGGTCTTCGGCCTGCAGATGGCCTGGCTGTTGGGGGGCTCGGTAATCGTGGAGGAGGTGTTTGCCTGGCCGGGCATGGGGCGTCTCCTGCTGAACTCCGTCAAGGTGCGGGACCTGTCCGTCGTCATGGCGGGGGTCTGCGTTTTTGCCCTGGTCGTGATGGGCACCAATCTCCTGGTGGACTTCCTGTACACCGCCCTTGATCCGCGCATCCGCTACAGTTCCTCATGACCGCGTCCGGTTCGCAAGTGCTTGGCACGGAGTCCACAGTGCCCGAGCCCCGGCGGTATCGTTACCGCTGGTTGTGGCGCCTCCGGCACAGTCCGACCGGCATGCTCGGGGCCATCATCGTCGTGGGCGTGGTGCTGGTCGTCCTGTTGGGCACGGCCATCGCCCCGCACGATCCGGAACTGATCGATCTCAAGCAGCGGCTGGTCCCGCCCGTCTGGGCGGAAGGCGGCAGCGTGGGACATGTGCTGGGTACCGACCAGTTGGGTCGCGATGTATTGAGCCGCATCATCCTGGGCACGCGGGTTTCGCTCCTGGTGGGAATTGCCGGGGTGGCCCTGGCCATGCTCACCGGGGTGTTCCTGGGCGTGACCACCGGTTTCTGGGGCGGTTGGTGGGACGGCCTTGTGTCCCGGTTCCTGGACACATTTTTGTCCATCCCCTTCATCATCCTGGCCCTGGCCGTCATTGGCGTGCTGGGGGTC
>DAOUIC010000178.1:0-3258 GCA_034428255.1 Anaerolineales bacterium | reverse complement strand
GTTCGCCGCGGACGTGCCGGCTTCGTCGGGTTTGGTCTGTTCCTGTTTTTCCTCTTCGTCTTCCTCATCCGCATCCTCACCGGTGCGCGGCACGAACGGATTGGGCACATCCTGCTGCAGGGTAACCAGATAGGGGCGCATGGGAGCGGGAAACGACAGGTTGAACTGAACAGTGTCATAGACCGGGTTGAGGATCCGGCTGCTCAGAAAGTAGAGATAGCGGCCCTTGGGGTCGAATACCGGACAGTGGTCCTGCAGTACGGGTGTCCCAAGGTCCACGGTCAGGGGCGGTTCCGAACCATCGGGTTCTTCGCCGTCGGGTACCGGCACTTCCCTGCGGTACAGGCGGATGGCATGGCTGTGGAGGGTGGGAGCCCTGTCCCAAGCCAGCCAGCGGCCGTCCGGGCTCCAGTCGGCGTGTTCAATGTGGCCGTGCGGCGATCGGTCGACCAGCTGGTGCGTCCGGTCCTCCAGGTTGTACAGCCAGAGTTCGTAGCGGTGGTTTGTGATTGCCACCATGTCCACCGCCGGGTTGACGTACAGATTCATGGCCCGGCCGAAGGCGAACCCCTCGTGCAAGTCCGACTTGGCCGGCGCGCGGCCCGGTGTGAACACCTGGAGACGCTCTTCGCCCATGGTATCGGTTACGGCCACGATGCGCTTGCCGTCCCGCAGCCAGGAAGGCAGGCGATAGCGCACGCCTTGGGATGTCCCCAGCTGCAGGACCCCGCCGGCATGGTTTCCGAATGCAAACGCCTTGCCGCGCGCAGACAGCGCGACCGAATGGCCCTCCGGATGCAAATCGGCCGACTCGAGATGCCCCGACGCCTCTGCGAACTTGCGGTTGCGCTGCACCCTCGGCGAGGACCAAGTCACATCTATCTGAACAGCGGTGTTGTTCAGGATGTCCAGCAGGTGGAGGTCGGCTCCCGCATGGTAGACGATGACGGGCCGGCCATCGCCGTCCAAGCCCCAAGATGGATAGCGTGCATAGAAGCCGTCATGGTTGGTGTGCCTGGTGAGATCTTCGCCGGAAGGCAGGCAACTGTAGATGTTCCCGCAGCCTTCATGGTCGCTGACCAGGAAGATTCGTTCGTCCGCCAGGCCTTGGCCGGCTCCAATCCACATGGGCGAGGCCAGATTGCCGTCCAGACCGGGAAGAATGCGGCTGAACTGCTCGCCTTCCCGGGGGGATACCCACAGCCGGCCGGCCGTGCCGCCCCGATATCGCTTCCAACGGGCCGGATCGCCGGTGTTGCGGCCCAGAACCATCGCGCCATCGGGTCCGAACCCGATCGCCGAGGCCCTGCCCAATGGCACCTCCTCGACAACAAACCGGGAGGGTGAACTTCGAATCCGATTGAGAACCGTCGATCCGCGCACGGGCTGACGGGCTGATGTCACGAAGTAAATCCACTCGCCGTCGGGGCTCCACGCCGCCGTTTGCATGGCATCTCCCTGCCACGTCAAGCGCTGGGCAGGGCCGCCGGCGGCATCCATTACATAAATGTCGGGAGCGCCTTCATCGCGGGCCACGAACGCAATCCGGGACCCGTCGGGAGACAGCAGGGGAAACTCGATCTCACCAAGATTGCTGGTAAGACGCAGAGGAACTCCGCCCTGAAGGCCAACGGACCACAAGTCGTCTTCGCTGACGAAGACAATTCGCTCTCTCTGGACGGTCGGATGTCGGTAGTAACCCTGCATGTGTGTGTTCCAAAGGCGGGGATGCATGCGCGCCGGTCGGCACCGATCGGATGCGGAGAGATGGGGCTAGGCGTTGCCACTGCCCGTATCCGACTCCGGCACAAGGCCCGGTTGTTAACCGGAACCGGACCATTGTCGCAAAGAGAGAGTGAAATCCGGATCTGAAGCCGGTGCAAATCCGAGATTGGTCGAGGATGCGCCCGAATCTCCGGAGCACAGGCAGCGTCCGATACGGGTGGCTGCGCAACGGGACCCGGGTTGGACGGCGGTTCTCCTCGATAGTGCCAAATCCTGCTGCCAATTCCCGTTCCGGCTTGCTACTCTATTGAATAGGGAGGCGCGGTGGGTTCCGGTGGTTGCCATGGCTGCTGCCCGCGTTCCCGGTATTTCAGGCCTTCTGCAATTCATGGAACGTCCCGCCACCCCCGCCATGCAATCCTCCCTCCGCCACCGCAAGTTGCATGCCCAGGCCGGATGCGAAGAATGCCGCGTCGGTTCGCGCCCGAACACGGTTTCGGCCTGCGGGAATATGCGATCCCGCGCATGGTGGGCGTGGCGCGTCAGCCTGTCTTGGATCCTGGTTGGGGCGGTGTTGGCAGCATCCGGTTGCATGTCGGTGATCACCAATCCAATTGAGTTGGCGATGGCCGGAGGAGAGCCGCATCTTGGTCCGCCCCTGCCGCCCGGCCAAGGAATGTTGGCTGGTCAGGTGGTGTACGAGGGCAAGCCCGTTGCCGATGCCGTGGTATTGGTGGCCCAGCCGGCGGGAACTCCGCATGTCACGCACACGGACGCGGAGGGCCACTATCTGCTGACGGGTCTGCCACAAGGCTCCTACGTACCCATCGCCGGAGCTCCGGGTTTCGAGTACGGGATGCCGAGGTCGATTCTGGGATTGCCGGTCTCAAGTACCGTCCAGGACAACGTGACAGCGGTGTCGCCCGTGATCGAACTGGAGCTGGAGCTTCGGGATGTGTTGGGCCCGGTTGCCGCGGAGACCTATGGTCTTGAACCGGCCGGCAGCTACGTTGCGGACACCCCGTTCCCCAAGGGGGCCCGAGCCCAAGTGCACCGATGGACCTTTGAACGGGCGGAGGCGGTCAACGATTCGCTGTACCTATACCTGCCGCTCGACGCCGGCCCGCAAGACCCAATCCCGATGCTTCTGGCACTCTATCCCAATGCCACCAGGAACTGGGAGGACATCAGTGTTGGATTCGCCAGTCAGGGTTTCGGCGTCGTGGCCATGTCCCCCATCGGTGCTCGGGGCCGCAATGTCACCGAACATGCCCTGGATGCGCGCCTGATGCTCCAGTTTGCCTCGCAGGGCCTCCTGGATCCCCGGTTGGACGATTCAAGGCTTCTGGCCATCAGCGGCAGCTATGGCGCCGCCATTCTCAACAAGCTGATCCGAATCTCGGATCGAGAGTTTGCCGCGGTGGTGACCTTGGGCGGAATCAGCAACGCGTTCACGGGCGCGGCGGCGTTTTATGCGGGCGAAGTGGAGTGGCCGCTGGTCCTTCGCTACGCCTTGGCCATGCTGGGTACGGC
>DAOUIC010000177.1:0-3667 GCA_034428255.1 Anaerolineales bacterium | reverse complement strand
TGAACGCCTCCCCTTCCTGCTGATACCTGCGATACAGGGCCAGGACCAGCAATTGGCCAAAGCTGTAGGCGTAGCAATAGAACGGCGTGTGGTAGATGTGGGGAATCATCAGCCATTCGTGGGCAAAGATGTCGTCCACGTCCACCGCGTCCCCGAACTGTTGGGCCAGCTGACTCCGGTAGATCTCGCTCAGGTCGCCGGTGGACTTGTTCTGCAGCACCGCTTCGTGGGCCGCCTTCTCGAACACCACGAAATAGGCCTGGCGCATGACCGTGGCGTACATGTCGTCCACGGCGGTGGCCAGCAATTCGCGTCGGACCAGGGGATCGGTCTCCTCCTGCATGAGCCGGTCGGTCAACAGCATCTCGGTGAAGACCGAGGCGGTTTCGGCCAGGGGCAGGGGGGCATGCTGGGTTAGGAGCGAGTGGTCCTCCGCCTGCAGGCTGTGGATGGCGTGCCCGAGTTCGTGGGCCAGAGTGGCCACGTCGCGCACGCGGCCCGTGTAGTTCATCAGAATCCAGGGCGTTTGCGAGGGCAGGACGGTGGCACAGAAGGCCCCCGAGCGCTTGCCCTTGCGGATTTCACTGTCGATGTGGCCGTCGCGGAAGACCCGTTCCGCCTTGGCGGCCACACCGCTGTCGAAGGCGCCGACGGTTTCCAGCACCATGTCCACGGCATCGCCGTAGTCGATCTGCTTGTCCGAGCCGCCCAGGGGCGCGTAGATGTCGAAGCGGCGCAGCTTCTCCAGGCCCAGCCACTTGGCCTTCAGCCGAAAGTACTCCTGGAACAGGCCGGCGTTGTCCTGACATACCTGCAGCAAGGCTTCAACCGCGTTGTCCGGCACGTTGTTGCCCAGGTTCTTGACGGCGATCGGCGAACTGTAGTTCCGCAGACCCACGTTCTCGGAGTGCCAGTCCCTGACCCGGGCGGCGTAAATTTGTCCCAGAATACCGTTCTCCTGTCCGTAGACCCGGAACAGTTCCCGGTAGGCTGCCTCGCGTCGTGTCCCGTCCGGGGAATAGGCGTGCTGCATCAGCTCTTCGCGGGTCAGGGTTTGGGTTTCGCCGTCCACCTCCAGCGTGAACTCCAGGCGGTTGGTCAGCATCGAGAACACCGTGATCAGCGAACTCATGCCGTTCGCATCCTTGGTGTTGATGATCTGCTCGGACTGCTCGTCCAGCGTAAAGGGACAGAAGCGGCGGTCGCTCTGCAGGGAATAGGCGTAGTCGGGGTACTGTTCCGGGTCCGGCAGGAGGGCGGCGGCCTGCTCGTCGTCGAGGCTCTTCCACCAGAGGTCGAAGAAAATGACCCGGTTCTGCAGGTTGGTGAGCTCCTGCTGCATGTAGCCCTCGTAGCGCAGGGCCTCTTCGGACTGGGTGTCCGCCGAGAACCACAGGCTGCCGTAGGCCCCCAGGACATACATGCGTTCCGAGATGGCCTCCAGCTGCTGCATCAAGGGCACGAGATCCAAATCCTGTTCGCCCTGCTCAAAGGCTTCCAGCGCCGCGCGTTGGCCCTCGAACTGTTCGACGGCGGCGGTCAGTGCGGCCAGATGCGCCTGCACCGTGGCATCCTCGGCATTCGGCAGCAGGTCCGTCAGCTGCCAGCCGCTGAGCTCGTATCGGTTTCCCATTGGTCTGTTGTTCCTTTCTTGCATGGATTTGAGGCGGGTGTCGCGGGTCTCGGCCGCACACCGAATACCTGTTTCGTCGAATCGGATCAGCTGGACGGCGAGTGCTGAGATATTTTGGCGGCCAGGTTTTGCAGCGTCATGGTCTGCAACCAGACACGGCCCGGTCCCCGCAAGTGGGCCAGGAACAGGCCTTCGCCGCTGAATACGATGTTTCGCACGCCTTCGTTCCGCTTCACGTCGAAGTCGATGGTCGAGTCGTACAGGGCGATGTGGCCCGGATCCACCTTCAATTCCTCGTTCGGGGCCAGTTCCTTGACAACGACCTCGCCCGGTACCTCAACGAACACGATGCCGGTTCCGTAGGCCCGCTGCAGGATGAAGCCTTCGCCCCCGAAGAAGCCGGCACCCAGGCGCCGCTGGAAATGGATGTCCCGTTCCACGGTGGTCTCCGACACCATGAAGGCATCCCGTTGCAGCACGTATTCGTTGCTTCCGGTGAGTTCCAAGGGCAGAACCTTGCCCGGTGCATAGGGGTTGAAACTGATGACGCAGTTGTCTTCCCGGGCGGTATAGGTGGTCTGGAAGAAGGATTCGCCGGCCAGCTTGCGCTTGATGCCGCCGAACAGGCCGCCCTCGGCCTTGGTCGACATATCCACTTCGCCTGAAATCCAGGCCATGCCCCCGGCTTCCGTGATTACGGATTCGCCTGCTGCCAGTGTGATTTCGACCGCCTGCATGGTCGTGCCGATGATTTCATACTTCATGGCGGTGTTCCTGAATGGGCCTGCCGCCGCGGCAAGGCGTGCGGTTCTGCCAACGCGCAAGTCAGGGGAGTATAGCCGTGTGATGCCGTGGAATCCGCGTATGCCTTGAGCCGGTTTCGGATTGGCGGTTTGTTTTGGGACTTATATACCTGACTACACAGTCGGCATACCTTGTTCACGGGTCCTTGAGGATCCCAATGGATCGCCTCTCGCCGTGCAGAAGCCCCTGTCCCGCGGGCCGAAACGGGCACGGGACGGAAATCCCGCCCGCACCAAAATGTTGATGGCCGCATTGTGGTCGGCGTTCACACGAAACCCGCAGGCCCCGCACGCGAACACCGCCTGCGACGGCCGGTTGTCCCTGTGCACATGGCCGCACCGGCTGCACGTCTGTGACGTGTAGGCCGGATTCTCCTTCCGCAGTGCGCCGGCCTTGTAGGCCAGCTTGCGCTCCAGACCGCCCCAGCCACTGGCCAGGATGCTGCGGTTGAGCCCCGACTTCTGCTTGACCTGCCTGCCGGGTTTCTCCACCGTGCCCTTGGCCGACCGGGTCATGGCCTTCGTGTTCAGGTCCTCCACCACCACGGTGTGCGCCGTGTCCGCCAGCTTGCGGCTGGCCTGGTGCGTGGCATTGTCCCGCTTGCGCGCACGCTTGCGGTGCAGCTTGGTCAACTGCCCGTTCACGCGCCGGCCCCGGTTCGACTTGGGCCTTCGGTCCTTGGGGCCCCAGCCCTGCTTGCGGCTCAGCTCCCGCTGCTTGCGCGCGATCTGCGCGTCCAGCTTGCTCGTGTCGGGCATCGCGTACACCGTGCCCTCGCTGTCCGTGGCCTGTCCCACGTTGCGGTCCAGACCCAGCGCGCCCTCCGCGGCGGGTTGCTTCACCTGTTCCGCAGGCACCTCGCAGCAGACGTACGCGTACCACTTGGGGTGCTGTTCCGTGCCTTCCATGCGCACGCGCACAGTCAGCGGTTTGCTGTCCGCATACGGGTTCGATCCCGCCAGCCGCAGCCAACCGACCCTGGGCACGTACAGACGGTCCCCGTCCATCCGGACGGCCTCGGGGATCGTGAACGCCGGCACGGTGCAGTGCCGGGCCTTGAACCGGGGCTTGCCTTCGTTCACCGGGTCCGCCTTGTACCGCGCGTAGGCGTCGGCCAGGTACTTCAAGCTGTAGCGAACCACCTTGTACGGGTAGTCCTTCAGCCAGGCGTGGTCCGGGTCGTTGCGCAGTTCCGTGAACCGCTGACCCAAGGTGAAGAAACTCGTTGAC
>DAOUIC010000176.1:0-2207 GCA_034428255.1 Anaerolineales bacterium | reverse complement strand
CAGGATTCCGATCCTGCGGCTTCCCGCGGGAGCACCTCAGACGGGTCTGACAGCGACGGTGAAACTTCCAGCGGCATGGTAGAGGCCAACACTGCCTTGGCAGCTCCACATGATCTGCAAACCCTGGAGTGCGCTGGGGATCAAGCGACCTTGTGGTGGGTTTTACCCGCCTTGTGGCATAGGGATGTGGCTCACTACTCTCTCCAGGTTTGCAGTGATGCCGCCTGTGCCAACATCGTGGCTACCCACCAAGTAACGTGGAATTGGGGTCAATTTGATGCTCCGTCATTGTCCCCCAACACAACTTATTATTTCCGCATGCAATCCATTGGCAAAAACGGTTGGCTCGATTCGGACTGGTCAGAGACGGTCTCGTGTACGACGGCAAAACAACCCCTTCCTGCAATCACGGGATTTACGGTCGGCAACAACGGCGGCGATTCCGACGGCGTGCCTCTCACTTGGGACAGCATTACCCACACGGCGTTTGACAAATACAGGCTCGAAGTTTGTTCAGGGGATTGTTCAACGTCCGTCGGTTACGACGTTACGGAAACTTCATATACCCATGCCTGCGCATCGAACAGCACGTGTCATTACCGGGTGCGGGCCAAAGCAGTGACAACATCCGATTATTTGGATGGTCCCTGGTCTGGGCGCGTGTCTGTTTGGATACCCGAATAGTCGGTCCCCAAGCACTTCGCATGGACAAACAATCAAGATGGATCCGGTCTCGGGGACTCCGGAAACCAGCGTGGACGGTGGCCAGGAGGGCGCGCTGGCGCGGCTGCATGCATGGGGACATGGCCTTGTGCTTGGTCTTACGGTGCCGCTCGGCCACCTCGTCCCGGGCATCCTAAGAGCGTCGTGGGACCGGTGGATGGAGGCATAGTCCAGCACGACCACGCGTGGGCGCTCCGTCCTTCGGGAGAGGCGGAGCGCAGGAACCCCGGCAGTCTGTGCTCTCCCAGGTACGGAGGGCCGCCCACAGGGTCAGGGGTTGCTTGGAAGCAGTGTCTGGAACGGCCGGGGGGCCAACATGTTCACGCGCTGGCCCTGGGAGGCTCTCGTGGGCGATGCGGTGTTGCTGCCGACGGCGATACCAGGTATGGAGGGACAGGCAGAGGGCGAAGCCGGTCACGTCGGGGAAGAAGAGATCCAGGTCTCCTGCAGCGGCTTTTTTGAGGTCGTCCAGCTCCGTGCGGACCTGCGCCGTCCCCTTCGGGTCCTGCTGGTAGCGCAGGACCATACTTCGTGTGCACGGAGCGGGCGCCATCAGCTGCAGGTACTGGCACGCGGTGTGCGGCTGCATGAGCTCCTTTGCCGCCAGGGCTCCCGCCAGCTGGGCGACCGTCCAGGTGCGTTTCCGGGATGACAGTCGGTTCAGGGTCCGGCGTACCGTTGGCCGCCGGGCCGCGTCCGGACCCAGGTCCCGTCGCAGGTGGCACAGGGACTGCAGTCTCTTGTCCGCGGACTGGTGCAGCCCGCGCCGCATGGTGGCCTGACAGCAGCCGAAGTGGCGGGCCAGTCGGGATACTCGCATCCCGTCGGCCGAGAGCAGCAGGACTTCCACCCGATCCCGCTCGCGGGGCTTCCGGGCCGGGTCGTGGCGCAACGCATACAACCGCCGATGCTGGGAGGACGAGAGGGTGGCGTGCAGGATGTTGGTCATGGCCGACATCCTCCGTGCCACAGGCAAGCGACAAGGCCCCTGCAGGATGCCCTGCACTTTACACACAATGATTCATGCGAAGTGCTTGGTGCATATGCACCAAGCGGTTGGGGGTGGTGCTTGTGTTCGTCAATCGGTTGTCCATCCGGTCGGCCCGCCACATCCAGCCCTGCGGCCCTTGAAGTCATCGTGGTCAACCTGAATCACACTACTCCCGGCTGTACGGAAAAGCACAGCCGGCCCATGGGTGTGTCGGGTCCCGGATCGGGCGGTGCGCGGTGTCAGGAGGATGCTTCCGGCAACGGCGGCATGTCGGTCGGGGTCAGAAAGCACCGAATGCTGTCCATGATGCCGTCCGCGATGACTTCGGGACGTTCGTACAGAAGCTCCTGGTCCCCTCCCATGAATCCCATTTCCAGAATCACGGAAGGGGTGTGGCCCGCCACTTTGGCGTGCATGTGGTATTCGGTCATGTCATGCGTGATGCTGTAGGCGTGCCAGGGCAGGCCCGTGTGATGCTCGTACCAATGCCGCA
>DAOUIC010000175.1:0-4899 GCA_034428255.1 Anaerolineales bacterium | reverse complement strand
AGCACTTGGCGATGATTACGCTTTGCCCCACGGTTGACCAGTGTGAGAGCAGCTGGCACGATGCCAAGAACGGTCGGATACCCGACACGCCCATCATCCACCTTCAAATCCCAACTGTGTACGACAAGACGGTCGCCCCGGAGGGCTGCCACGTGTTGTCGCTGTGGGTCTACTTTGTGCCGTCCCACGTGCGGGATGGCTCGTGGCCGGAGATGCGCCAGCAGTTCGGGGAGCGCCTCATCGACGAGGTGTGCAGGTATGCCCCGAATTTCAGGGACGCCATCATCGACTGGGTCCTGCTGACTCCGGAGGACATTGAGGAGCGCGTCGGCCTGACAGACGGCAACATAAGGCATCTTGACATGATCCCGCAGCAGATGATGTCACGACGTCCGCTGCCGGGATGGTCCGACTACCGGACGCCGGTCGAAGGCTTGTACCTGTGCGGAGCCGGGACGCATCCCGGCGGCGAGGTTACGGGTGCGCCAGGACACAACGCAGCCCACGTCGTACTGGGGGATTTGGGCCGCTGAACATACGCAGCGTCTGGCGGCCCGACAAGGAAGAGGTCGTCGTCGAGCAAGGTGCCGGCATCCCCTGCTGCCCTGCACATTGGCTTGGCTCAGGTCGCCCATGCTGTCGCTGGCCCTCTGCCCATACAGGGGTTTCCAGCTGAGTTTCCAGGCTGTTGAACTCCCTGTACGGAACCATCGAGGACGACCTGCGGGCCATCGGCATCGAAAAGCTCCCATCGATTTCCTACCGCGAGGAAACCGAGGACCGCGAGTTGTCAGAGTCGGTATCGGCATCTCCACGCGGAGGCTAATGCGTGATTCAGTGGCGGGACCTCATCGCAGCCAGTCGTCTACTGGCGAGCGTATCGGACTCGGATACCGTTCCGCTACCGGATTCCCTGAGAAGAGCAGTGAGCACGGCGTACTACACCGTGTTCCATACCTTGGCAAACAGCAACGCCGACTGTCTATCGGGCCGCCGACCAATCCGCTGCTGGAACACGCATGGCACCGCGTTCGACGCGGCCTCGACCACAACCAAGCCGGAAGAAACCTCGAACAGGATCGCCATCGGCTCTCATCCCCGGTACAGGAGTTCGTAACGAGGTTCACCAGGCTGTAGGACGCCCGACACGCTGCCAACTATGATGCCCGCCACCAGTGCACGGTGACGGAGGCCCATTCCTGGATTGATCGGACCGCAGACGCCATCACGAGCTTCGGGATGTCTCTCTGAACGAACGACGGGCAGTAGCGGCGCAGGCACTCATTGGGAAACGTCCCCACTGATCCCAAGCCAAGCACTGGAGACTTTGTTGCTGCAGCATCGGCTTGCACGATCTCGGACGGCTTCCGCTCCGTGGCCGGGACCGAGTACTTCGCCCAGGTGCGGGGCTTGCTCAAAACCGCACGCAAGCAGGACTGCAACCTCTTGGTGAACCTGCAACCGAACCCCTTC
This sequence comes from Anaerolineales bacterium, assembly GCA_034428255.1. GTDB lineage: Bacteria > Chloroflexota > Anaerolineae > Caldilineales > Caldilineaceae > Bin34. The sequence goes on along the minus strand of DAOUIC010000175.1, from coordinate 3,426 downwards.
CCGCCCCGACAAGCCACAGCCAGCGACCCACCACACGCTTGACAAGCAGCTGAACCGTCACACCCGGGGGCTCTTGCCGCGTGGACGATTGTCACTGTAATGTCGCATACCTGATGTGTCAGGACTGCGGTCGCAACACGAATCCCAAATCCCTACAGTGCGGCTTCGACAATTCGTTGCATCCAGTCGCGAAAGTGTGGACATCGCTCCATAATGGCCTCTAGGCCAATGCCTTTGACCGCGGCAACGCCATGGACGACTTTATTGTATTCCGGAAAAATCTCCACCAGTCTCTTGGAAGGTGCTGACACCGGACTATCATCAATGTCCTCGGGACAGGCAAACTGTTTGCAAACCTGTTCAAAACGCAACTTTTGACTCGCATTGGCACCGATGATGAAAGGCAGTTCGTCATCCGAGGCAAAAACGAATGCTTCAAATTCGTGTCGTACAACGAATGGAATGAAATTGGCCGGCCGACCCAAATCATCACGGATGCCATCCTGAATGTCCGCGGCCGCGGTACGCAGCACCGAACCGGTTGAAACATCCCGATTGGGAAAGTCATCCGGTAAACCGTACAGGTCAAACATCATCGTGGTGGTACGCGCCTGGTTTCCGAGCAATTCCGTGAGGCGCTTCTTGAACATGCGATACGGAGGTGCTCCACCCCGCGCCCAAGTACCTCGATGAGTCTGCCTGGTTTTGACGATCGTAGGCACAACGAACACTTCAAAACTCATCAGGTACGGTTTGAGAACCTGTCTGACGAACTGGTACTCCGTCTGTCCTTCCACAAGCATGTTCACCACACGCATCATGGGACGCCTATGACGGTGGAATGCACACCATCTTCCCACACCAGGTTGGATTCCCACAGCTCGCCCAGTGCCCAGTCCTCTTGCGCGTAGTCCGCCAACCAGATCCTGAACCGCTCGTCATCCAAGTGGCGAAACACCGATGCGCCTTCGTGTCGGTCGACACACCACACGGACTCCGGCGACATTTGGTTGACCAACGTCACTGACTGTGTCGACACGATCACTTGCGACTTCGTTGCGACTGACTTCAGCATTTCAGCCAAAATCCTGATCGCATGCGGATGAAGGCCAAGTTCCGGCTCGTCAATGATGATGACGGGTGGAGGATGGGGTTGCAACAGCAAGGCCGCCAGGCAAATGAACCGAAGTGTCCCGTCGGACATGGACGAGACATCCATGGGTGTCGCACTGAACCGTTCCCGCCATCTGAGTCTGATGTGACCTTGGGCTGCCATGTTGGGCTTGAGATGAAACACGTCGAACGTCGGCGCCACCTGTTGCACCAATCGCTCAATCAAGGTGAGTGTGCCCGGAGCACTCTGCTCCAGTCCGTACAGCCACGCGGCAATGTTGCCGCCGTCTTCATGCAGTTCGGCCGTTTCGTGCAGGTTCCGGGTCAGACGCGGAGGTGCCTTGCTCGCCGTATTGTGAAAGTGGAATACCTTGTAGGCATCAATGTGCTCCAACATGAAGGTTGAGACGGGTGCCTTGACGTCACGCAAACGGGATTCCAGTTTGTTTTGAGCAATGACGCGCGAGTAGGGATGCTTGTATCGATCCTGCTCATGGTAGGAAACAGTTTCTTGGCCAATGGCAAGACGGTCGTCCGCTGTGGAGATAAAATCAATCCCGTAGGATCGAGTCCTGTCTTCCTGTTGTTCCTGAAATATCATTGACAGATTTAATGACCGGGTTGTCGCACTCCCATAATGCATCAACTGAGCGGCACCGCCGTGTTCAACAACATATCGTTCCAATTGTTTGTCAACAATATGTCGGACAAACACGAAGGTTTCGATGAAGTTCGACTTGCCCGAGGCATTCGCGCCGATTAGCACGTTTAGGTCCGGCTGCAGTTTGACAGTTTGGTCCTTGATGGATTTGAAACCTTTGATTTCAAACTGCTTCAAGTACTCTTTCATAATCGTGGCAACTTGATGCGGAGTGCGGAATCCGGGTTAACGTTTGGCGTTGATGCTACCACAGTGAATTGCACACTGCCATGTTGCCCCAATTGGTTTTGGATCCTTACGACCAACCGGCAACAGCGCGGCTTCGGGGCCTTGGCAACGTGCGGCTGCATGGCATCCCGAACACAAACCCGGATCCTCGTCGCCATGCTCCGAGTCGTTGATTGCCAAACCAACCCGCTGGCCATCAAGTTTCGCTTTGATGGTGGTACCGTAATTGGGACTGAGTGGCACCTCAAGATCAAAGTCAGGCATATCAAGACGCATTGAACACATGAAGGACTTCAGCGCCATCGAACTGGAGGTTCTGTGGCAGCGCCTGATCAGCATCCTGAACGAAGTGGATGAGATCATCGTGCGCACCACGTTCTCCACGATCCTCAGTGAAAGCCGCGACTTTGCCTGCATCCTGACGGATTGTCACGGGGCGTCGCTCTGCCAGTCCACATGGAGCTCACCCAGTTTCTGTGTGGTTCTGCCCCGAACCGCCCGGGAGTTGCTGCGCCGTTTTCCTGTCCACGACCTGCGGCCCGGCGACGTGTTGGCAACCAACGATCCATGGCAGGGAACCGGTCATCTGCCGGACTATGTGCTCCTCATGCCCATCTTTCATGCCGGACAGGTTATTGCCTACATGGGCACCGTGTCCCACATGTCCGATGTCGGCGGCCATCCCAACGAGATTGAAGGGTCCGATGTGTTCGCAGAAGGGTTGCGCATGGCCCCCTTCAAGCTGTATGAGGCCGGACGGGAGAACGATCTGGCCTTCTCCCTGATCGGAGCCAATTGCCGCGCGCCCGACCTGCTTCTGGGGGACCTGCGCGCCATGGCCGGGGCCGCACTGATAGCGACCCGGCGGATCGAGGAATTCCTCGACGACTACGACATGACGGATCTGGACGACCTGGCGCAAACCATCCTGACCCGTTCCGAGCAGCTGATGCGCAACCGGATCGCGGCACTGCCCGACGGCTGCTATCGGCACGAGTTGGAGATTGACGGCTACCTTGAACGCGTTTGGCTGCGTACCCAGGTCACCGTAAAGGGGGATGAAATCGAGGTGAACTTCGCCGGTACCTCCGACCAGACGGAGTCAGCGGCCATCAACGCCTCGTACAACACCACCTACGCCACCGTGGTCTTCCCCTTCAAGTGCGCCTTGGCGCCCGACACGCCCAACAATGAGGGCCTGTTTCGGCCCATCGCCGTCAATCCCCCTGTCGGTTCCATCCTGAACGCCCAATTTCCGGCCCCGGTCAAGGCCCGGGCCAAGACCACCAACAACCTGAACCAGTGCATCTTTGGCGCCCTGCATGCCGTCTTCGGAGACCGGGTTCAGGCCAGCAACGGAGGCATCTGGCCCTTCGTGCTGTCGGGCATCGAGGAACCGTACGGGAACTATCTGGTGGACATGC
>DAOUIC010000174.1:0-3996 GCA_034428255.1 Anaerolineales bacterium | reverse complement strand
TTGAAATCTACCAGGAACAGGCGGAGAAGTGGATTGAGGCTCGCGGTCGGGAAAGATACCAGGAGGCATGTATCCATCTGACCAAGGTGCGGGACCTTTACCGACAGATGTCGCAGGAATCGACGTGGACCGACTTCATAGCCGAGTTGCGGGAGCGCCACCGTCGGTTGCGCGCGTTGCAGGATGAGTTGAACAAAGCCGGTCTGTAGCCCTGTGCCGGTATCAGGAATAGGGGTGGGATTGGAGACCGGTGGCTGTCGATTGGGGAGCGGTCAATACCCATGGCTTGGATTGATTGGGCATGATGTAGACGGGCGAACCGCCTTGACCAACCGCCAGCGAGTTGCAGTTTCGGATCCGCGACGGAGGAATTGCCTGAAAGGATCAGACTTTCGACAGGGATGGCTGTTTAGCCGTGCCGCCTGGCTGGATTTGGCGTGCGTGGTGACCGACAACGATCTCGTCTATCCAATGGCATGCAGATCCTTGGATAGGAACGCCCGCGGTGCCTGGCACCGCCTGTACGCGACCCGTTGGTCCGCCTAACGGGCTACTGGCACGATTTGGTGTGTTGCACGCAGGGCAACACCATCCCCGAAGGGAGCAACCGACTAGGAACCAGTTTGGGTGGTCAGGCCGCGGGCACGACTGACGCGAGGCCGAGACCGAAATCTGAGCCTGGGTGTGCTTGCTGATTACTCCAGCCTTGATCCACCTGTCGGCACCGAGATAGAGTGATGCATATTGCATCATTCATGCCTCAAAGGTGATGGCCCAATGAACCAAATTACGGTCAGAGGATTCGACGACGACCTGAACGCCAGTTTGCGCTGTTTGGTAAAGCGGGAAGGAATCTCCCTGAATCAAGCCGCCCTCAAATTGATGCGGAAAGGGGCTGGCCTGGCAGATGGTGCGGAAAGGACGGATACCATCGGCTCCTCATTGGACCATCTGATGGGTACTTGGACTGCAACGGAGGCGGACGAGTTGGATTGCATCCTGGAGGAATTCGAGACCATCGACGAGACGGCTTGGCAATGATGCTTCTACTGGATTTCGGTGCACATTCCCTGGTCATGCGGGAACATGAGTAGGTTGCCGAGTTGGTACAGTGAGCAGTTCTCCACCATCGTGGTGGGTGAGTTGATGCATGGTGCCGGGTGAGGAACCCAATTCGAGCAGAATGCCGCCCCGTTCTCGCCAATGAGATGTCTGGCTTGTCGCCCATCTATTGCATGGGACGTGGACCTCATTTCAGTGGACAGCCACATTGAGCAGATTGACGGGATTGTTTGGATTCGCGTGTCGGCAGTTGAGGGCCTGACAATGATCCAAAGGAGGACGAAGAGAAGAAACCGTTGCAATCCCCTCACCTCGGCAGGGCAAACGCAAAGTCGGATTCAGGGCAGTGCGGCGGCCAGGATCCAGGGTGTCGTCTGATGCGGTCGCGCAACAGCCCAATGGACACATCCGGATCAAATTGTTGCTGAAAGGTCTTAACCATGTTCAGGGCGGTCCGTCTGAGGATGCCCATGACGGCGGGGGCGTTGCCAGTGCGCATGCGGCAGTCGTCCTCCCGGAACTGCATGTCCAGGGTGCGGTGCAGGCCGTTCTCGACACCCCAGTGGCCGCGGACGAGTGCCAGCAGAGCGGCCGCATCCGCCGGCCGGCTCGAGATGTAGTAGCCCACCGCGCGCTGCCGACGCCCGCGGGGCCCGATGCGCTCCGCCTGCGCCCGGATCAGGCTGCGCAGGCCGGGCTAGGCGGCGGGGTCCGCCACCCACTCGCCCAGACCGGGGCCGCCCAGGACGGTGCAGCGACGCCGCTCGCGGCGGCCGCCGTTGCGCGCGACGGTCTCGCAGCGGTCCTCGACCCGAGGCCGGAAGGCACCCCGCTTGGCATCGTCGAAGGCCGCCTTGACCTCCCGGTGCAGGGTCTGCTGGTTGCGCTTGACGGCCAGCACGTAGTCGGCGCCGGCCTCCCGCAACGCCTGCACGATGGCCGCCTGGTATGCCAAAACCGTCCCCGCCTTCGCCGATGTCCTGGCCGGCGTCCACCACGTCCTCTGGATGCAGGCCCCGCCTTTTTCCATGTCCCCGGCCACCCCTGACATTCGCAAACTTCCCCAGCCGCCGCCCGAGCCGCTCCTGGCCGCCCTCTGCTACTCGGCCTGACGCGCTCCCAACTGCTCACCGCCCGCGCGGGCTTTGTACAAAGTCCAGCTTAGCCCCCTCAGGCCGAGAAAGTGATTCTGGTTTGCGACAACCTCAACACGCACCACCCCAGCGTGCTCTACGAGGCCTTCCCGCCGGCCGAGGCGCGGCGCATCGCCGCGCGCCTGGAGTGGCACTACACGCCCAAGCACGGCAGCTGGATCAACATCGCCGAAATCGAGTTCGCGGCCCTGGCCGCACAGTGCCTGGACCGGCACATCGAGAGCGAGGTCGTGCTGCGGGCCGCAATCGAGGCCTGGGTGCGCGAGCGCAATGCCCTGGGCATGCCCGTCAACTGGCAGTTCACGACCGAGGATGCCCGCATCAAGTTCCTGCATCTGTACCCTACATTCGAGTGAAGTTGACTCACTGGCCCACCTCTTGCCTGGCTGCTCCAAAGGCATGCTTGATGGACCCAGTGCCGGCTGGCCATGCCCGCGAGCGTCTCCAGATTGCAGCCCTGCGGGGCGAAAGCCGTGATGAGCAGCTGTCCGCGCATGTTTCCGGCATCATGCCTTGCTTCGCTGCAACATGCTGATCCATTCTCTATAGTAGGAATCCTGGTAACTGAGTAACTGCGAGGTCGTGGGTATGAAGAACATAACCGTATCCGTTGACGAGGAGACCCATCGGCTGGCCCGCATTCGGGCGGCGGAGTTGGATACGTCGGTTTCGGCGTTGGTGTGCAACTACCTGAGGGCGTTGGCCGGGGATCACTCCAAAAAGTCCGTGACCATGGAACAAGCTCGCGAGCGTGAGTTTGAGCATCGTCGACAACTCATGGGTGAAGTAATTGACGACATTCGTGCTACGCGAAGCGGATTCAGGGCAGCTGACAACCTGACCCGAGAAGAGTTGTACGACCGCGCCAGAGCCCGGACGGAGGTCACGGGGACAGCTGCCGGTGAGCACAAAGTTCAAGGGCACAGGTGAATCTCGTGCGTTTCGTCGACACCAATGTGTTGATATACGCTGCTACTCCCGCTCCCAACGAAGCCGACAAACAGCATATTGCTCAGCATGTATTGGACTCTGGCGACTTGGCGTTCTCTGTGCAGGTGCAGGAGTTCTATCACCAAGCAACACGTCCCAGTCGTCCGGATGCAATTACCCACGACCAAGCACTGCTGTTCATAGAGGCCATCACCAGGTTTCCTGTACAGGACATCACCCTTGAAGTGTTCCACGCTGCCGTGGCCATCAGCCAACGGTTTGGTTTGTCGTACTGGGATGGTGCGATTCTCGCAGCGGTACGCACTCTCGGATGCGAAGCCGTGTACTCGGAAGACCTGAGTGCCGAGCAGGATTACGACGGCCTGCAGGTCATCAACCCATTCGCCGATGTGATCCGCTCATGACTATGGACACCGACGAGAAGAGACTTGCGTGCTTCATTTGCCCGGCACTGCCGGGCGCGGTCTGCGATTCAACGCCGAATGGATGAAGCCTGCCGGCTCTTCAAAGGACAGACAGTTCGGCACTTGCCGGTCCGGGTAGAAGTGGACCACCGGACCGGACCTGGAGGGACTCACCGCGTCCGATCAGGCGCGGGTTTCGGCAAACTGGACTTCGTTTCCATGCTCATCGGTGAAACGCCGCACGCCGTTTTCCTCCCTGTTACCGTACCGGAAAGTATGCCGCTTTAGGGTATAAATCTGCAGTGACCTGCCGTGTAGGCTGGCCTTGCAAACTTGGAATTGTCCGTCCCACTATAGGCGTAATGCTGCTCACCGTCTCCACCACGCATCGGCCTGCGACCGATCTTGGGTTCCTGGTACATAAG
>DAOUIC010000173.1:0-8382 GCA_034428255.1 Anaerolineales bacterium | reverse complement strand
TCCAGCAGGTCGTTGGGCACGCCGTTGAAGAACTGGCGCATCAGGAATACGCCGGCGGCCGTGATGACCCCGGGAAAGGCGATGCCCCAGTACTGGGCCAGACCCGTGTTCCAGCTCCAGCGCACGCTCATGTCGAACCACGGAATGATCAACATCTCGGTGGGCACCATCAGCGTGGCCAGCATCCCGAGGAAGATCAGGTTCTTGCCGGGGAACTCGAACTTGCACAACGTGTAGCCCACCAGCGAGTCGAAGATCACGACGCAGGTTGTGGAGAACAGGGCCACCACAATGCTGTTGAAGTACCAGCGCACGAAGTTGGAGGTGGTCAGCACACGCTCGTAGTTGGCCAGGGTGGGCGATTTTGGCAACCACGCAAATTCCACCAGTTCCGGGGCCGGCTTGAAGCTGGTTATCAGCATCCATAGGAAGGGCGTGACCATCATCAGGGCGCCCACCGACAAAAGGGCGTAGGTCACCCCCTGGATGCCCCAACGGCCCAGCCGTCCGGAACCCGAAGCGGCCAGGGTGCCGCCCGATGAAGCCAGCGTTGACATGCCGCTACGTCATCCAATCATCCGGCAGGCGGCGCGCACCCAAAGGTTCATCGGTGTCCGCGGCAGGAAACTTCCCGACCCATCGGTCATGGCCGACATCATCCGAGGAACACAAACAGGCCACGGCACGTCCCCGTCTTCAGTACTCGAACCGCCGCGTGAGGAAGCGCAGTTGCACCACCGTGATCAACAGGATCACGAAGAACAGCACAACGGTCAGGGCTGCCGCATAACCCATGTCATAACTGGAGAAACCCTTCCGGTACACCTCCAGCACGACGGTGGTCGTGCTCTTCAGCGGTCCCCCCGTGCCCTGGGGGCTCATGTTCTGCACAAGAGCAAAGAGCCGCAGGAACGAGATCGTGGAGAGGACCGTGAGATAGACGATAACGGGGTTGAGCAGGGGCAGCGTGATGTGCCGGAACAGCCGGACGCCGGCGGCACCGTCGATGCGCGCCGCCTCGTAGTACGTGGCGGGGATCTGCTTGATGCCGGCCAGGTAGATGATCACCGAGTAGCCGAGGGTCTGCCAGACCGCCACCGCGGCGATCGAAGCCAGCGCCTGGTCGGGACTCTTGGTGAAGGGCTGCTCCGGAATGCGCAGCAGATCGAACACCTGGGCCAGCAGGCCGTTCTGGGGCAGATACAGCCAGTTCCAGACAAAGGCCACCGCCACCGCCGACGTTACATAGGGGGCGAAGTACGCCACCCGAAACAGGGTGGAGAGCACCCGAATGCGGTCCAGCAGCAGGGCCACGGCCAGGGCCAACACCATCTGGGCCGGTACTCCGTAGAGCACATAGCCAATTGTGTTGGTGAACGCGGCCCGAACATCGCTGCGAGGTTTCCACATGTCGTCCCAGATGGCCGCGTAATTCTCCAGGCCCACCCAGGGACCGGAACCCTTGAAGGTATTCCAGTCACGCATGGCAATGTTGAAGGACAGCAGCGCCGGATACCAGCGAATGATGACGAAGAACACCAACGCGATGCTCAGGAACGCGTAGGCCCACAGCACCTGCCGTTGCCGAAGCGTCAGTCTCATGTTCCTCGTCCCGGCAGGAAGGGACGGGACGCGTTCCGCATCCCGTCCCCGTGCCGTCCAAACGAATCGATTCCGCTACTGACCGTAGTGGCCGTCCAGGATGCCCTGCACGGTCTCCGCCGCGATGTCGAGCGCCGCATTCGGATCCTCTCCGCCCAGCACGACCATGTCGTAGGCGTCAATCAGTGCCTGGCGCTGATCCGACTCGTTCACGAAGAAGGTGGCCTGGGCGTAGGCCAATCCGGCCGCGAAGGCACCGAGCTTCGGGTCCGCCAGCAGTTCGGGATCGGATCCGGCGTTGAGACGCGCGGGCAGTTCGCCCACCATGTCCACCCAGATCGAGCCGGCTTCGTCCGACGTGACGAACTGAAGGAACTTGACGGCGGCATCGAGGCGCGCGGGGTCGCTGGCGCCCTTCTGGGTGATGCCGTGGGTCCAGTAGCTGCCGAAGGTGCTCTGCACTCCGTTGTGGGAGGGCAGTTCGACCACACCGAAGTTCAGGTCGGGAGCGTTGTTGGCAATCGTACCCAGCCGGAACGACCCGTCGATATGGAAGCAGGCCCGGCCTGCCAGGAAGGCCTGGGTGCTGCCGTCAAACAGATCACGGTCACCCGTCTCCAGTTCCGTCTTGAACTTCAACAGGTAGTCCCAGGCCTGCTGTCCGGCCTCGGAATTCCAGGTTACGGACTGGCCGTCCGCGGAGAAGGGCTCGCCGCCGAACTGGCGCACAAGCACTTCCCGGAACCAGTGGTGGTCCTGGGCCGCCAAATCCACGACGAACCCCTGCACCTCGTAGTCCCCGTTGTCCGCCCGCACCGTGCAGGCGGCCGCCTGGGAGGCCAGCTCGTCCAAGGTTGTGGGCGGCGATTCGGGATCCAATCCCGCGTCAGCCATCAAGTCCTTGTTGTAGAACATGGCCAGTGCGCGCACGGCGGTCGGGATCGTGTACAGGGTCCCGTCCACGAAACTGGCCTGCACCAGCGGACTGAACTCGTCGTCAATCATAGCCGTGGGGAAGGCATCCTCGGGCAGGGGCACCAGGTAGTCCGCGTCCAGCCAAACCGTCTGCCAACCGTAGAACAGGGTGGCCACGTCGGGTCCCACGCCGGCGGGCACACTGGCGGCGATCTTGTCCCGGTACTCGGCGTAGGGCACGTCGGAGTTGTGCACCACCTTGATGTTGGGGTTCTCCGCCTCGAACATCTCAATGAGACGGTCCATCGCCAGGACCCGGGCCTCAAAGTTGTACTGCCAGTACTCAATCTCAACCATCTCGGGTGCTGCATCGGCCATGGGCTCCGCGTCATCCGCCATCTCCGGCGCAACGCAGGCGACCAGCCCCAGCAGGGCGATGGTCAGGCACCCCAAAATCCACAACAGACGTGGTGTCTTCATATCCATTTCTCCTTGTGTTGACACAAAATCCAACGGGAGGCGATCAGGCCGCCCTCGCGATGCTCACTCTTCATGTTCCGCACACAGAAGCGGAATGCGCAGCAGCCGCGCTGCGTTGGCACCAAAGATCAATTGCAGGTGCTCGTCGGGCATGCCCAGGTCGACGCAATCGCGGAACTGATCCTGAAGGTAGCGCCGGGCAAACCCGCGCGGGAACCAGCTGGAGTCGGATCCGAACAGGATGCGCGCCGGCCCCACGGTTTCGTAGAACTTGCGGAACAGGTACTTGATGGTGACCTCGCCGGGCACCCACCGGATCCACTGCAGGCTGCCGCTCGTGTCCACGCATACATTGGGGCAAGCCCAGCACAGCTGCAGGGTTTCGCGCTCCCAGGCGCAGCCGAAGTGCGGTATCACGAACGTCACCTCGGGAAAGTCGCGGGCGATGTCGTGCAGCTTGAAGGGGTTGATGTTCTCGTGGTAGGCAACCCCTCCGGGACCGCCCTGGATCCCGAAGTGGATCAGCACCGGGATCCCCAGGTCCCGGCAAGCTTCCCACACGGGATAGATCGTCTTGTCCTCGATGGGCTGATCAATGCTGGGTGCCAGCAGCTTGTAGCCTCGCAGGCCCAGTTCCTCAACGGCGCGCCGCAACTCGGCCGCGGCATCGGGCCGGAAGGGGTTGTGGTGGGCGAAGCCAACGAACCGGTCCGGGTGCAGGGCGCAGATCCGCGCCAGATTGTCGTTGCCGCCGCCGGTGACGAAGCCCACCGCGCGGATGCCGTGGGTCTCCAATTCCTCCAGCCAGCGGTCCGCCTGAACCTCGTCCCCCGGATGGTCCGCGGCAGGTTCCGGAGTCGGGAAATCCCACATGCGCCGCCACTGCGCGCTGTAGGGGCGCGACATCTCCTGAACCATCCGTCGCTTGGCCAGATCCGCGTCCGAGGGTGGCTCGGTTGATCCGGCCATGTCGCCGAACCAGGGCAGTTGCGACGGAAAATGGACGTGAAAATCAATGATTTCGATGCCGTGATACATGACGTGCCGCTGTGGGAGGATTGCCTCGCGGTGCGCAAGACCGGATGTTGTGCAGGAGTTGTCACCCTATGCTACTAAACCGGCATGAGGCGATTCACACGGAATTGTGGGCTGTGACCACGCCCCCTGCTACAAAGACACCCGTCCTGTCCGGCTGGCCGGAGTTCCGGTCCGCGGGCTGAACCTCAAAGCTGTCTGGCGGCATCACTGCGAGAGACGGGGAAGAGTCCGTAGCGGCCGAAATCGATGCGGCCCTGTTCATTGAAACGAACTCCCTCCTCCAGCAGGCGCTGCCGTTGATGCTCCGCGCCCATGCCGGCCCGCGGGCTGATTTCACCCTTGGCATTGATGACCCGGTGCCAAGGCACATCGGTATCGGCTTCAAGGCCGGCCATGGCATAGCCCACCATCCGGGCCGTGCACTGCCCCGTCAATCGGGCAACCTGTCCGTACGTGGCCACCCGGCCGTAGGGAATCTTGCGGACCGTCGCATAAATCCGTTCCCAGGTGGCCTTGCGCGGTGCCCGCATGCGAGATCTCATGGATGCTGCTCTGTGTCCGGTATGGCGGCTGGTCTGTTGAAGGTGTTTTGGAGGAAGACGGCTGCCGCAACCCGTACGCTTGTGCCAAAGGAAGTACGATTCCGCAGAAGCAGGGCTGCCGCACCTGCCTGCAGCCGGTCGCGTCCGACCGCGTTGCAGGCGCTTGGGCATGCGGCCTTCCCTACAATATACGCAGATTTGTCAATCCCGCACTTGCCGGAAGTTTGCCACCAAGGAGCATTGCCGTGAGCCAGCTCGAGTCGTCGATTTTCACCGATCTGGGCGTGGCGCCCGTGATCAACGCCGCCGGACCCCGCACGGTCATGGGCGGATCCCGCCTGTCGCCCGCCGTGGCGGAGGCCTACCAGGCCGCCAACCGCCACTTTGTGGTGATGAAGGATCTTCAGGCACGGAGCGGAGAGCATCTGGCCGAGATGCTGGGTTCCGAGATGGCGCTGGTCACCTCCGGGTGCGCGGCCGCCCTTTCCCTGGCCGTGGCCGGCATCATGAGCGGTACGGACCGCGAGCGCATCGCCCAGCTGCCGGACACCACCGGCATGAAGGACGAGATCGTAATCCAGGCCTGCCAGCGGTATTCCTACGACCGCGCCCTGACCCTGTGCGGCGCGCGTCTGGTCGAGGCCGGCAGCCCGGAAGGCGTCACGGAGGCGGAACTGGAAGCCGCCATCACAGACCGGACAGCTGCGGTCCACTATCTGGGCGTGGACTTCTGGGGTGTCCAGGAGCACTCCCTGTCTTTCGAGACCCTGCGGGATGTTGCCCACGCCCACGGCCTGCCCTTGATCGTGGACGCGGCCAGCGTGGTCTTTCCCTTGGAGCGAATGACCTGGTTCTCCGAAAACGGTGCGGACATCGTCTGCTTCGGCGCCAAGTACTTCGGCGCCTTCAACGGCAGCGGCATTCTGACCGGCAGGCGCAAGTACATGGAAGCCGCCATCGAGCATTCGTTTGTCAACTTCGAAACCGAACAGAACCGGGCGTTCGGGCGTCCGTTCAAGCTGGACCGGCAGGAGATCGTGGGGGTGGTGGCCGCCCTGACCGAATGGTTCGAGATGGACCACGAGGAGCGCATGGCCCAGAACGAGGAAAAGGGCCGGGTACTGCGGCGCACGGTGGCCAATTGTCCAGGGGTTACCAGCCACTGGGAAACGCGCCTGACCTCCATCATGGACACGGTTCGGCTGGAACTGGACGAAGGAGCCTCCATGTCCGCCCAGGAACTGAGCGAGGCACTGGCCAACGGCAGTCCCTCGATTGTCACGCTGGCCGACGGCAACAGCCTGGACGTGGTGGTCAACCAGCTGTATGAAGGCGAAACGGAGATCGTGGCTGAGAGGCTGCAGGAGTTGTTGGGAAGCTGATGCCATGGAAACGGCAGGCGGGCTGGTCCCGACTTGACACCGCGGCCGACGGACTGTGTCACAACGGGCACGGTGCCTGAATGGCTGCAGTCCGGTTGGGACCGCTTGAGCCGCCCCTCGTCCGGCAGTTCGCAATCTGCTTCGTCCGCACGGCAACCCCAACTACACGGATGCTGAAGACCAATCGGCTGATTTCTCACCCTTGCCAAGGAAGGTCCAATGCGTATGTGGAGAAAGGGATTGTCGTTGCTGTGCGGCCTGACGGCTTTGACGGTTGCAGGCAACTGGCTATTCTTCGCCGTCAACCAGGAAGCCAGTCAGATTATCTGGGACTATGTCGCGGACCCGGCGGTATTGGTACTGATTGGACTGACAGTCTTGGTAAACGTGAGGGATTCGCTGCAGGTTCGCAACAACCCGGGAACTCATGTGACCCAGTTGCCACGGGACATAATCACCGCGTTGGAGGCCATGGTCGGTTTCCGCTACCTCTTGCAATATGTCGACAAGATGGCAGCCAGTCTGGAACCGGTTGACGGGCTGTGGGCATACCTCGATTCCATTGTCGTCATTGTTTTGGTTGCCGAAGCCATCGCGCTCTGGCGGTCCGCCAACCGGACGAACTAGCCGTCTTCAGTCGTCAGGAGCATGTGACTGCCATAGCCAGGCCGCGGGCAGTCCGTCTCCTGGACAAGGGGGAGGCCGGACTCTGCTGGCCAGGTCCCATGCAGCAGGCGAACTACACGATTTCAGGGATGCTTCAGCAGCCCCGTTTGCATTCCGCACGGTTGTGCTGAAACCTGGCTGCGACCCGACGCGCGCCTGCCGGCCCGGCCGTTGCAGCCGCCCGCAACCGGAACCGAATCAAACCACGGCTCGGGCAAACCCCATGATTTCCGGGTAGGGAATGGATGGATGTTGATGCATGTAATGGGGAGCGATTTGGTTCGGCAGCATGTTGTCCACCGACGAAAAACCGGAGGCCTGCAGGAAGACAGGCAACGCTGCGGGATCGTAGTCCGTCACCCAGGGTTCGCCGCGCTTGGCTACGAAGACGGCACAACCGGCCCGCAGCTCCCGCCAATCGTCCGGGGTATGTTCCTCGTTGACCATGTAGTCGAACAACATCACCGTGCCCGCGGCCATGTGCCCTGAGATCGAAGTGAGCGTCTTCTTGATTGCTTCTTCGGTCAGATAGTAGGTAACGCCCAGCCAAATGAAGACGGCCGGCCGGTCCCGATCCACACCGGCCGACTCCAACACGTTCTCGAGAGCATCCCTTTCAAAATCGGCCTCCACATAGTGGGCGTTGGCATGCCGTTCCAGGCCATGCTTGTCCATCCGGCGAAACTTCTCGCGCTGGGTGGCCGCCTGATCGATTTCCCAAAGCTGAATGCGTGCCATCAAATCGTGACGGCGCAAGGCGAACGAGTCATAGCCGGCACCCAGAATCACAACCTGATCAATGCCTTGTTCCACTGCCGATTCCACATTGTCCTCGGCCCAACGGGCCCGTACATAGACCTCGGGCATGATTGGATTCAGCTTGCCCAGGATCCCGTACACGACAATCCGCGTCAGCAACCGATTGCGGATAACCATCCTCCAGAACGACGAACACAGGTGGATGGCCAGGCTGTCGTCGAACACCGGAGGCGAATACTGGCGAACATGCAGGGCACGGACAGCCGCGACCAGGTCGGCAGTAGTGCTCGGCTTGTTGGAGGTCTTGTTGTCGGGCATGGGTTTCCTGTTCAGGCCATCCGGGTGAAACGGTTTTCTGCACTGTCCAGCATCTTGGCCAGAGACGGATCAAGCGGATCCAGCTTGCGCAGCTGTCGAGCCAAATCCTCGTCGTAGTCGTGGTACCAGCACCGATTCACCGCGGTGACGGTGGCATCGGGCAGTGGCCGTTCCACGAGGTGCCACTCGTCGCCGGCCCTGACCTGGCCCGGCGACAACACCTCGAGGTAGAAACCGGTACGCAATGCCTTGATGACGTGATCGATCCAATCCGGGCGCCCGACTCGCCAACTCTGCTTGTGACAAGGCGCGCGGGGCTTGGACACCTGCACGCGCGCGCCGCCCACGTCGTAAATGTCCATCAAGCAGATTTCGGTTTCGCGCGCGTTTTCCAGCGTCCAGTTCTCGCCGACCCATCCAGGCGGCAAGTCCAGCTGGAGCGTCTGTTTCCAATACCGGTAGTCGTCGAGCGTATGGCAGCAGACGGCCATGTTGGGCCACCCATGGGCCTCCCGGTTGCCAACCGCGTCGCCCTCGAGGCCGCGCAGGTTGAGCTGTATGGGACCCGAAACCCGCGTCCGGCAAATGGACGTGGTCATCTCTCCTTGCAGACCGTCGACCACGCGCGGCTGTCCTACATGGATGGAGTCGATCCGGATGGCGGAGCCAGACATTGGGAG
>DAOUIC010000172.1:0-5050 GCA_034428255.1 Anaerolineales bacterium | reverse complement strand
ACAGCAGCCCCTGGTCTCCGCAGGTCACCACCAACGTCTGCCGGTTGTTGGCCAGCCGCACGACTGCGGCAACCGGATCCGCCAGTCCCGCCAGTTCGGTCGCGTACCGCTCGGAGCCGACCACGTGGTCCACGCGGACCGCCAGATCCAGGATGTCCCGGGATGCGCTGTCGGCGTCAATCACCGATGGAATTCCCAACCGTGCAGCCTGATCCAGTACCCGGTGCGCAACGGGCAACTGTCGGCCGTCCACCAATACGCAATCGGGTTGCAAGTCGGCGAGGGAAATTGCGTCCGGTGCAATCGATGGCTGTGGCAGCTTGTGGTTGACGAGCGCGCGGCGACCGTCCGGCTTGACCATGATCGCGGAGATGCTGGTGGGTACCTCGCCGCGCAAGAGGAGATCCGTATGGACGCCGTGGGCCTCGAGTTCCGCGGCGTGGGCGTCCCCGAACATGTCCCGGCCCAGATAGGATGCCAGCCAGGTGTCGAAGCCCAGCCTTCCGGATGCCGCGGCGGCGTTGGCAGCCAACCCGCCGCCGCACTGGGCAAGGTCCCGCGCCGTGCCCTTCTCGTCGGGACCGAAGTGGTGGTCGACGGTGAAGGTGAGGTCCCAGCAGGCGTACCCGATGGCCAAGACGCGCCCCGTCAGGATTTTGCCTGTGGTCACGGGCTCATGGTCCTGCCGAAATGCACCAAATCGTCTTCGGCTCTCGAGCGATGCTCAAACGGTCAGACCAGGACTTTTTCTTCCTCGTCGTAGAGAAAACAGGAGGCATTGTGATTGTTGGCCCCCACCGGGAAGGGCACGGGAGTTGCCTCCAGGCAGCGGTCCATCCGCTGCGTGCAACGGGGATAGAACCGGCAGCCGCTGTCCACGCTGACCCGCATTTCCTCGTCGTCGATGGTGGTGGCCTCGTCGCCGCCCCACTTCACGGACGGATCGGGCACCGGAATGGAATCGAGCAGCAGTTGCACGTACGGATGCTTCGGATTCTCAATCACCGCAGCGGCCTCACCGCTTTCGGCCACCGAGCCCTGGTAAAGCAGGTAGATGTGGTCTCCAATCTGGTAGGCCGTGCTCAGGTCGTGGGTGATGTAGAGGAAGGACATGCCTTCCTCGTCCCGCAGGCGCAGCATGATGTCCAGAATCATGGCCCG
This sequence comes from Anaerolineales bacterium, assembly GCA_034428255.1. Lineage (GTDB taxonomy): Bacteria > Chloroflexota > Anaerolineae > Caldilineales > Caldilineaceae > Bin34. The sequence goes on along the minus strand of DAOUIC010000172.1, from coordinate 3,889 downwards.
CAGCGAGGCGTCCACCATGGAAACGGGTTCGTCGGCCACGATCAGCTTGGGCTTCAGCATGTAGGCCCGGGCCATCATCATGCGCTGGCGTTGTCCGCCGCTCAACTGGTGCGGGTACTTCTCCAGCACCTCCTCGCCGCGCATACCCACCACGTTCAGGGCATCCTCGATCATGTCCCTGGCTTCGGTCTTGCTCGAGGCCATCTTGAAGTTGCGGATGATCAGGTCGAACACGTGCTTGACGCGGTAGAACGGGTTGTAGACGGCATACGGATCCTGGAAGACGGCCTGCACCTCTCTCCGATAGTCCATCCGTTCTTGTGCTGTCATCTCCGCCAAATCCCGGCCGCGGTAGATGATTTGGCCGGATGTCAGATCCGTGAACCCCAGCACGAGGTTGGCCAGGGTCGACTTGCCGCTGCCGGACTCGCCGGCAATGGTGGTGATGGTGGCCGGGGACTCCTCGATGGTCAGGTCGTAGTCCTGCAGGGCCACGGTGACGGGCCCCGCGCTGAGCATGCCGCCGCCATAGATTTTGGTGGCCTTCTTGATGTCCAGCAGTGGCGCCATGGCGGATGTGTCTCGCGGCTCTGTGTTCGGTCGAGTGTGTGCCGGTCTGGCGGCGTCCGGGTCTAGTGGAGGCGCACGCCGTCGTCGTCGTACAGGTGACAGGCGGTTTCGTGCCGGCTGCGCAGTGCCCGCATGGGCGGGTTCTCCTCGCGGCAAATGTCCATGACGTGGGGGCACCGCAGCTGGAAGATGCAGCCCTGCATGTGCGTGCGCAGGTCATGGGTCAGCCCCTCGGTCAACTTGAGCGGCTTCTTCTCCTTGATCGATGGAATCGACTCGATGAGAAGCTGCGTGTAGGGGTGGAACTGCTCGTTGAAGATGGATTCGACCGGCGCAAACTCGACAATGCGGCCTGCGTACATGACCGCCAGGCGATCCACCAGCTGGGCCATCAACCCCATGTCGTGGCCAATCACAATCATGGAGACCCCAAGGCGCTCCTTGACGTCCAGCAGCGTTTCCCCCACCACCCGCTGCACAACGACATCCAGAGCGCTGGTCGGTTCGTCCGCGATGACCAGCACCGGGTCCAAGGCGATTGCCATGGCAATGCAGGCCCGTTGCTTCATGCCGCCGCTCAGTTCATGGGGATACATGTCGTAGACGCGGCTGGGCAGACCCACCAGCTGCAACAGCTGGAGAATGCGTTCCTTGAGTTCCCGGTTGGAGATCCTGCCTTCGTGGGTGCGAATGGTGTCCTTGATCTGCGAACTGATGCGCATTACCGGGTTCAGCGAGTTCATGGCACCCTGTGGAATCAAGGAGAGCTTGGTCCAGCGGGTCTCGCGCAGGTCGTCTCCCTCCAAGTCGGCCAGGTTGACCGAGTCCAGGTTGATCTCCCCACCCGCAATGCGCCCCGGGGGTTGCACCAGGCGCAAAATTGCCATGGCGGTGGTGGTCTTGCCGCAGCCGGACTCGCCCACCAGGCCGATAATCTCGCCGCGCTGCACCTTGAAGGATACGTTGTCGACCGCCCGGACATCGCCGGTCGGCGTGGAGTAGAAAACCTGCAGGTTCCGGATGGCCAGGATCGTGTCCTGTTCCGCGGGACTGCGGTCCACCGTGGCGGTGTCCAAGGGGTCGATGGTCGTCGCAGCGGTCATTGCTCGCGGATCCCCCGCAGTCTCGGATTGGCGATTTCGTCAAGGCCCACGGTCATCAGGAACAGTCCGGTGAACACGATTACGAGGGCCACAATCGGCATGCCCCACCACCACCACATGCCGCGGAATAGGGCCGAGACATACATGGCGTGGTAGATGGTCATGCCCATGGTGGGAATGCGCGTTGGTCCCAATCCCAGGGCCTCGAGGCCGGTGGCGGCCAGGATGGCTCCGGACACATTGCCGGTCAGGCTCGCGGCCAGGTACGGCAGCATGTTCGGCAGCATTTCGCGGAACAGGATGGAAAAGGTGTTGGCGCCGGACAGGCGGGCCATCTGCACATAGCCGCGCTCGCGCATCGACAGGACTTGGGCGCGCAGAAGGCGCGTTGGCCCCGGCCAGGCGAAGGCCGCCAACAGGAGGGCCAGGACCACTACATCCAGATTCGAAATGAAGGCCGAGATCACAATCAGGACGGCCAGTGCGGGAATCGTGATGATCGAGTCGCTGATGGTACGGACGAAGGCATCCCACCACCCACCGATGAAACCCGCCGAAAAACCCAGGACCACTCCGATCAACATGCCGGCACCGGCCGCGATCAGGCCGATGTGCAGCGATCGCGGCGCCCCCACCAGCAGCACCGCCGTCAAGTCCCGGCCGTCGCTGTCGGTCCCCAGTGGATACTCCGGATCGGGCTTGCCGAAGAACGGATTGTCGATGTTGGTCCAAGCCGGGGGCAGGTTCAATGGCGCGGAGGCAACCCGCGCCCGGGTCGTGTCATAAAGACCCAGGGGGCCGGCTCCCGCCATCAGCAGAATGATGGCAATCATGGACAGGCCGAGCAGGAACTTGAGGTTCAGCCACGGCGAGTCCCAGGTGTTGAGGCCTCGGCGGGGCGAGTCCTGGCTTTCGTCGGTGGGTGCAGCTGTGGCGACGCTCATGACTGGCCCTTGCTGTAGGTGATGCGCGGATCAATCATCGGGTAGAGCAGATCGAGAATCAGGACGGCGGTTGCCACGCCGACGATCAGCATGAACACGATGCCCTGGATCACGGTGTAGTCCGCCGAAATGATGGCCTGGTACAGGAAGTAGCCCAGGCCCGGATAGCCGAAGATGAGTTCCACCAGCAGCGAACCTCCGGCCACTGCCCCCAGGTTGAGTGCCAAGGCTGTGACCTGCGGCAGCATCGAGTTGCGGATGCCATAGAACCAGAAGATGCGCCGGGAGCGCAGGCCCTTGGCATTCGCCAGAATCATGTAGTCCTCGCCGTCCGTGGTCACCATCATGCCCCGCATGCCCAGGGCCCAGAAACCCATCGAGGTGACCACGATGGAGAGCACCGGTAGCAGGCCGTGGTGGATCACGCTGAGGATGAAGTCCAGGTTCCATCCCGGTTCCACGCCGCGGCCGTAGTTGCCGAAAGCGGGAAAGATCTTCCACTTGAAGGCCAGGAACGAAATCAGAAGGATCCCGAACATGAAGAACGGGATGGAGGTGAAGGTCAGGGATACCGGCAGGATGTTGCGGATGAACGCCGGCACCCGGCGCCAAGCCATCAACGCGCCAATCAGGTTGCCGGCGCAGAATGACAGAATCGTGGCAATGGACACCATGCCCAAGGTCCACGGCAGGGACCGGCCGATGATGTCCGTAACCCGCGCGGGGAAATTGGCCAGGGAATAGCCAAGGTCAACCCGCACCATGCTCAGAAGATAGTTTCGATATTGGACGTGCCAGGGGCCGTCCAGGCCGAATCGGGCGCGCCAAGCCTCGATCAGGTCGGCCGAGTTCTCAATGTAGCCGGCCTGCTGGATCATGCGCTCCACCATCGCCGTGATTGGGTCGCCCGGCGCCAGGCGGGGGATGGTGAAGATTAGGGTGGCGCCAATCCAGATGGTGAGGAGCCACATGCCAAGTCGGCGCAGGAAGTACCCCAGTGTCAACTCGCTCATGTGCGCATTCCCCCGATGGCGGCCAATTCAACGCAGTTGAACGGGAGCGGAGGCCCTGAGACCCCCGCTCCCGTATCCAAATCACTTGTCGGCGTCAGCCCTTACTGAGCGGCCGTGACTTCGTGAATGATGTAGTGGGTGTGCTGCCACCAGGTCGGCGGGTGGATGTACTGGTTGTCGTAGGTGGGCCAGTTCGTCCAGTAGGTCTCCATGAACGGAATGATCTTCTTGGCCTCGGTAATCGGAATCACCGGCAGGT
>DAOUIC010000171.1:0-1893 GCA_034428255.1 Anaerolineales bacterium | reverse complement strand
CGGGCATCCAGGATCTGCAGTGCGTGTTCGGTGCAGTGGCATGCCATGGACAGGAGAAACAGTGTCAGGCTGCCGGTTTCGCCCAGACCATAGGAACCGACTGAATCGAACCTGGAATCGTCGCAGTCATCGATGAAACGCAATGTACGGCGCCGAAACGTATAGAGATCCCCGAGCACGTCGATCAGGTTCGATTCCGCGTAGCGGTCCAACAACAGTGCGTTCGCCTCTTCCTCCGACTCGCCAACCTCCCACCGAGTCAGAGTCCCTGCCTTGGGCTCAGGCCACTGGGACAGGATGACCCATCCATATTCTTCCCACGCCAACACATGGGCCAGCGTGTCCCTGGCGCTCCATTTGCCCACGACTCCCGGTTCGTTAAGTTCCTCCTCTGTCAAACCCCCGACGCTGTCCAACAGGCAGTCGTACTGGTCCGCCACAAACCCACGCAGTGCCAGCCGGCCCCACCCGGCGTACGCTTCCCATTGAGGCCGGATCGCACGATCGGCCTCCCCAATCGCCCCGGTCAGTTGATGCAGCCATTTTATGTCAAATATATCCGGTACGGCTCCCTGATCCAGCCACGTTTGGCACATGTCCGTCAAGACTGTGTGGCGCGCGGCGAGGAGCATATGATCGGTGGGCTGTTGCCCGGTGTCCGCGCCATTAGGGATGACTGCACCGGGGATGGTCCGGAGGCAGTCGAGGTACATCCGGCTGAGTTCTACTACTGCCGCGTGACTACATTCCGCCTTGGAAACGTTGCCAACCCGCGCGAGACGTTCTTCCACAAGGTTCAGGTGCCGGTCCAGGGAACGGAAGGCCGCTGTCAACTGACACAAGGAGGTAGCAAAGCTCTTATACATGGGGCATAACGACTAAGATGAACAGGTGTGCCGCGGTTGGATGACAAGCCAAACCCGGCTCCCGTACCAAGACACTTCGGAGACATTGTATGGATTACAGACTGTTGGGCAGAACCGGCGTGAAAGTCTCGCCCCTCTGCCTGGGCGTCATGCTGTTTGGCCACGGCCGCCTTGGAGGCGGCATCGACGTGGACGGTGCAACCCGCATGCTGCAGGCTGCCTTCGACGCCGGCATCAACTTCATCGACACCGCGAACGTGTACTCCCGCGGCCAAAGCGAAGAGATTCTGGGGGAAGCCCTCAAGCGGTCGGGACAGCGGTCGCGGGTCGTAGTGGCCACCAAGGTACACGGCACCATGGCCGACGACGATCCCAATATGGGGGGCACATCGCGCCGGCACGTGATTGAGCAGTGCCACGCCAGTCTCAGGCGTTTGCAGACCGACTACATCGACCTGTACCAGTTGCATCGGCCCCGCACTGACATCCCGATCGACGAGACGCTCAGGGCGCTGGACGACCTTGTGCGCGATGGCAAGGTCCGGTACATCGGTACCAGCACCTACGCCGCCTGGCAGTTCGTGGAAGCATTGTGGGTGTCCAAGGAATACGGCCTGAACCGCTTCGTCACGGAACAGCCGCCCTACAACATCCTGGACCGGCGCATCGAGCGGGAACTGCTGCCCATGGCCCAAAACTACGGCGTAGGCATTCTCCCCTGGAGCCCTTTGGCCGGTGGACTGTTGACCGGGAAGTACAGGCGCGGCGAAGGTGCGCCCGAGGGCAGCCGGTACGCCGCGCGGCCCGATCGCTCCCGCCGCATGACCGAAGGCATCTACGATGTCATCGAGGGTCTTGAGCCCCTAGCGGCCGGCAAGGGGTGCACGGTGGCCCAGTTTGCCCTGGCATGGGCGATGAACCAGCCCAACATCACCAGTCCCATCATTGGGCCCCGTACGCTGGAACAGCTCGAGGACAACCTTGGCGCCTTGCAGGTGTCGCTGGACGACTCGGATCGGGAGGCGGT
>DAOUIC010000170.1:0-4347 GCA_034428255.1 Anaerolineales bacterium | reverse complement strand
CAGTCCTTGGACTTGCCCGTACCCAACAGGACGTTCCGGGATCCTTGATTCCCGGCATGTACCGGCAATACATCGAAACCGGCCGGGTTCACGACATGGTCCGAGTCTTCTATCACAACCGCCAGGACATCGTGACCATGCCGTTTCTGCTGGAGCGCATGGTCCAGGCTGCGGAAGCCGGTGCGGACCTGACCGGCGAGGATGCGTTGTCACTGGCGGTGGTGGCCACCAACAACGGCAACCCGGAACGGGCCCGGACCCTGCTCCATGCGGCCATCCAAGCCTTGCACAGCCAGCCGGCACAGGCGGACGCCTTCCGCCTGCTGGCTCTGCACTACAAGCGGCAAGGAGACTGGGACCGGGCAGTCCGCTTGTGGGAACGCTGGATCAGCACCGCCACGGTGGACACCGTGCATCCGTACATCGAACTGGCGAAGTACCACGAATGGCAATCGAAGGACCTCGACCAGGCCGACACCTACACCCGGTGGGCCATGTACGTCAGGGAAAGCAGCCCGTTCCGGCATCCACCGCAAACCGCCGCCGAACTGCAACACCGCCTGACGCGGATCGGGCGCAAGAAGAGGCGGCTGGCCCAATCCTGACCGCGCGGAAACGAATGGGAATCTTGGGTTCAGCGAACCCATCCATGTACAATCCGCGTCCTGTCAATCCTCGGTAGCTCAATTGGCAGAGCGTGCGGCTGTTAACCGCAATGTTGTTGGTTCGAGTCCATCCCGAGGAGCCAAGTTCAACCGGACATTGGTTCGGGAGTGAATGCAAGGCCCCGAAGGGATCGTCCTTCGGGGCCTTGGCGTATCCCGCGCTGTTTCAAGGATGAACGCGGTGCAGGCACTGCGTGCTGCGGGACACACCGGCGTATTCACTCTCCCGGCGTTGGCGGAGAAGACGACGGACCATACCGTCGTCTTGCCGGTGTACGGAAAACTGGAATCGTAGATTGCCCGAACTGAGCACCGAGAAGCACGCATGAGACGTCATGAAACTGCACTACTATCCTGAAACCGACAGCCTCTACGTCGAATTGAAGGCCGCCCCCGGGGCGGAGACCCTCGAAGTGGCTGACGGGCTCAATGTCGACCTTGATGACAAGGGTGAGGTCGTCGGCTTCGACATCGACCATGCCTCCCAGCGTCTTGATCTCGCTACCCTCGAAACCGAGGACTTGCCAGTCCGTGCCTACAAGGCGGGATGAGCGAAGCACGTCGGAGCCCCAACCAAGCAATGCCGTAAGATGGGCAATGTGTAGGTGAGCACTGAAGTGTTCGTCCCCGATGCAGGGACTCTCCGTGGGAGCGAAGGGGCTACGCGGAAATCCGAGACAGAGGCATGAGACACGAAGACCTCGACATCCTCATCCAGGAGGGAGAAGGGACGACGCTTGAGTTCAAGGAGAGTCTCTCGTCGTCGTTTGCACGCGAACTGGTGGCGTTCGCCAACACCATCGGCGGCAAGATCCTTTTGGGAGTGGGTGACGCCGGCTCCATTGTCGGCGTACAGGACACCAACACCTTGCGCGCCCGTGTCCAAGACACGGCCCGCAACTGCGACCCGCCTGTACGAGTCCGAGCGGAGCCGGTGGGTGATTTGTTCGCCATCCACTTCCATGATCCTAATTCACCGTTTGCCGAAATCAGAGACGGTCCATGGACTTTGGCATTCGCCGGATAGTCGGCAAAGTCACCAACCCCGAGGCATCCGGGATGCGACATGATTCACATTCCCGGTCAGGCCCTGTTGCGGAATCGCGTAGGCCGCCCTCGCCAACTTCCCATGCATCAAGCAAGTCACGGCACAACTCACTTGACTTCAGGTTAATATTTTGCATTTCGAATGCATAATTTCCAGCTATGGGCCAGCCTTACATCAAACGCTCGTTGGAACCGGTGCTTGAGCAGGCAGCCCGGGAGTTCCCGGTCGTTGTCCTGACCGGACCGCGTCAGTCCGGCAAAACGACACTCCTGCAGCATGTCTTCGGGCAAGGGTATGCCTACGTCGGAGTCGCTGGCGGGCCGCGCCGCGATGCTGCGCCTGTTGCCTTTGTCAAGGAGGGAGGCTGAGGGGAAACCACGCGCTCCCCTCGTCTGGGAACGCTAGGGCATTTCGTCTGCCGGAAAGTCCCGGGGATTCGGTGCCCTGTGGCAAAGCTTCATCCGTGGAGGCTACCCGGAACTTGCGGTCCAGCCCGATCGCGACGCCTTCCTTTGGCATGGAAGCTACGTTCAAACCTATCTCGAGCGGGATGTACGTACCGTGCGACAGGTCGGCGACTTGACCCAGTATCAGAACTTCCTGCGCGTGCTGGCCGCGCGCAGCGCCCAACTCCTAAACCTGACCGATGTGGCCCGCGATCTTGGGGTGGCAGTCAACACGGCCAAGGCATGGCTGTCCGTACTCGAGGCTACCTACCAGGTGGTCGTCGTGCGGCCGTACTTCGCGAATATTGGGGTAGTAACAGCTCGAAACAGATTGTGAAAGCATGATATGGTTTATGTGTTATGGGCAGGCGAAACAAGCGGCTGGTCCGCATCGGAGAGGCTGCGGACCTGTTGGGTGTTGACCCGCAGACGCTTCGCACCCGGGACGCCAGCGGCGAGTTGGTTCCGACGCGGCGCACCGCGTCGGGGTACCGTTACCATGACCGTGCCGAACTGCTGGGACGGGGTGGCAACGAAGCGAACCCGACCGTCGGCCATGCGCGGGTGTCCCGCCGCGATCAAAAAGCCGATCCGGACAGGCAGCACGAAGCCCTCGAAGCCTACTGTGCGGCCCAAGGGCGGCCAACCGGGATCATTCGCGATCTCGGCAGTGGGCTGAAGTACGACAAGCCCGGACTGCAGAGGCTGACGGACTTGATTCTGCGCCGGCGGATGGGGCGTTTGGTGCTGATGCGCTTCGGCGCCGGCCGATCCGGTGTTTGCCATGTGCGCATCGCAGGGCATTGAAGTTGTGGTGATTCACCAAACCGATTCGCCGTCGTTCGATGAGGAACCGGCGCAGGACGCGATGGAGATCATGACCGTGTTCAGTGCCCGGCTGTACGGTCGGCGGTCGCACAAGTCCCGCAGGCTGATCGAGGTTCCGGAGTCCGGGGCGCCGGATGCGGCCGTGGACGAGGTGGAGTCGTGAAGGAGGGCGTCCTGACAGGTCTGTGCAAGACACACCGCATTGCCTTGGACCCGACCGACAAGCAGGCGTCGCTGATGATGCAGCACGCCGGTTGGGATCGGGTGGCCGCCAACTGGGCGCGGGGCCGTTTCCAGTTGGCCTGGTTTGGGCACACCGACGAGATCAACGCCGATTCCTGGTATGACCATGTCGACATCAACCCCGACGGGGGCGAGTGGCTGTCGGACCAGGACCTGCGCAAGGATTTCAACGCCGTCAAGGGGGATCTGTTCGGATGGTCGGGAGACCTGTCCCAGAACGTATCCAAGAACGCCATCATCCACATGGGCAAGGGTTTGGCCGTCTGGGGGGAGTACTGCAAGGCCAGGAAACATGGCCGACCCCACCGCAAGGTCGGGTTCCCGCCCGTCCGCAAGCGGTACCGCGGCCTCTCGTTCACCGTATCCAATGGGCGCAACAGCATCCGGGCGGAAGGCAGGCATGTGCGACTGCCCAGGATCGGTTGGGTGCCGATGCGCGAGGAGTTGCGGTTCGACGGCGACATCCTGGGCGTTACGGTCAGCCAAACGGCCGGACGCTGGTTTGTCTCCTTCCAGGTGGACACGGGCATGCCGGCACCCGACCCGCAGCCCGGACCAGACATCGGCATCGACATGGGGATCAAGACCCTGGCCACCCTGTGGGACGGCGAGGAAAGGACACGGATCGAAAACCCGGAATCCCTCACGCGGGCCCTGGCCGACATGCGCACCACCCAGAAGGCCATCGCCCGCTCCGTCAAGGTGAACGGTAAGCCCTGCACGAACCGGCGCCGGCGCCTCTACGGCAAGCTGGCCCGACAACACGCCCAGGTTGCCCGCCTACGTTTGGACCACCACCACAAGGCCACCACGCAAATAGCCAAACGCGGCGGCTGCGTGACGGTGGAGACCCTGAATGTAAGCGGGATGAAGCGCAACCGACGGCTGGCGCGGTCGATCAGCGACGCCGGCATGGGTGAATTCGTGCGGCAGCTGGAATACAAATGCGAGTGGTACGGCACGGCATTCGTGCGCGCGGATCGATGGTACCCGTCCTCCAAGACATGCAGTGCGTGCGGGGCCGTGAAGCAGTCGCTCCTGCTTTCGGAACGCCTATACAGGTGCAACCTCTGTGGCTTCGCGTGCGACCGGGACGAGAACGCCGCCCGCAACCTGC
>DAOUIC010000169.1:0-3738 GCA_034428255.1 Anaerolineales bacterium | reverse complement strand
TCTCTTGCTTCTGTTTTCAGGACAGTCCCCGCCGGGCCCACAGCGTGGCCGCGCAGGGCGGCATCAATGCAGCCAAGAACTACCGCAACGACGGCGACAGCATCCGGCGCCTGTTCTACGACACGGTCAAGGGCGGCGACTTTCGTTCGCGCGAATCCAACATCTATCGACTGGCCCAGATAAGTACCGAGATCATCGATCAGTGTGTCGCGCAGGGAGTTCCGTTCGCCCGGGAGTACGGCGGGTACCTTGACAATCGTTCCTTTGGCGGCGTGCAGGTTTCGCGTACGTTCTACGCCAGGGGCCAGACCGGCCAGCAGTTGCTTCTGGGCGCCTACCAGTCGCTGACACGTCAAATCGCCGCCGGTCAGGTGGAGATGCATGTCAGGTCGGAGATGCTGGACCTGATCGTGGTGGACGGCATTGCCCGAGGCATTGTGGTTCGGAACCTCTTGACCGGCGAGCTCCGGGCGGTGCTGGGCGATGCGGTGGTGCTGGCCACCGGCGGCTACAGCAACGTGTTCTTCCTGTCGACCAACGCCAAGGGTTGCAATGTGACTGCCATCTGGCGGGCCTACCGCAGGGGCGCGGTTTTCGCCAATCCCTGCTATACGCAGATCCACCCCACCTGCATTCCGCCGTCCGGTTCACACCAGTCCAAGTTGACCCTGATGAGCGAGTCGCTTCGCAACGACGGTCGCATCTGGGTTCCGCGGCGTCCCGGCGATACCCGCCCGCCCGATGCCGTGCCGGAACCGGACCGGTACTACTTTCTGGAGGAAAAGTATCCCAGTTTCGGCAACCTGGTGCCCAGGGATGTGGCATCCCGCAACGCCAAGCAGGTGGTGGACGAAGGCATGGGCGTCGGACCGCAGAAAAACGGTGTCTACCTGGACTTCTCGGAGGCGATGGAACGCTTGGGACGGGCCACGATTGAACAGCGGTACGGCAACCTGTTTGACATGTACCACAGTATCACCGGTGAGGATCCCTATGCCGTCCCGATGCGGATTTATCCCGCGGTCCACTACACCATGGGGGGGTTGTGGGTGGACTACCAGCTGCAGAGCAACATTCCCGGCCTCTTTGTACTGGGCGAGGCCAACTTCTCGGACCACGGAGCCAACCGGTTGGGTGCCAGCGCCTTGATGCAGGGGCTGGCCGACGGGTACTTCATTGCACCGTATACGATTGGCAACTATCTGGCCGGAATCGATCAGGCCTCAGTGACCGACGATGTACCGGAAGTGGCAGGGGCAATGGCGGATGTGCGCAACCGGCTGTCGGCGCTGCTGGGGATCCAGGGTCGGCGCACCGCTCTGTCCCTGCACCGGGAACTGGGCCAAATCATGTGGGAACAGTGCGGCATGGCGCGTACCGCCGAATCGCTGTCCACCGCCCAAACGCAGCTTCAGGCATTGCGCGAGGCGTTCTGGAACGAATTGTATGTTCCCGGAGATGCGGGATCGCTGAACCAGAACCTTGAGTTTGCGGGCCGCGTTGCGGACCTGATCGAGCTGGGCGAACTGTTGGTGTTGGATGCCCTGCACCGGGAGGAATCCTGTGGCGGACATTTCCGGGAGGAGAGCCAGACTGCGGACGGTGAAGCCAGGCGCAACGACGCAGAATTCAGCTATGTCGCCGGTTGGACCTGGCAGGGCGAAGGCGCTGCACCCATGTTGCGGCGCGAGCCGCTGGCGTTCGAGGCAGTCCGGTTGTCGGAACGCAGCTACAGCTGAAACGGGGGCATTGGCAGCATGAAACTTCATCTTCGCGTTTGGCGCCAGTCATCGGTCGAGGATCGTGGTCGCTTCGAGGACTACGAACTAGACGACGTCAGTCCCGACTCTTCGTTTCTGGAGATGCTTGACCTCCTCAACGAGCAGTTGCTGGAACAGCGGAAGATGCCTGTGGCCTTCGACCACGATTGCCGCGAAGGCATTTGTGGCATGTGCGGATTGATGATCGACGGGATGGCCCACGGACCGGTTCCCGGTCACACCGTGTGTCAACTGCACATGCGGCACTTCAAGGATGGCGACCACATTGTGATCGAGCCGTGGCGGGTTGCGGCGTTTCCCGTGGTGCAGGATCTGGTGGTGGATCGCGGTTCCTTTGATCGCATCCTGCAGCGCGGCGGCTTCATCTCGTTTGCCACCGGCACTGCGCCGGAGGCGAACTCAATCCTGATTCCCAAGGACAGGGTGGATGCCGCCATGGATGCCGCGACGTGCATCGGCTGCGGAGCCTGTGCGGCAGCCTGCCCCAACGGATCGGCTACGCTGTTCACCGCTGCCAAGATCGGCCATCTTGGCCACCTGCCCCAGGGTCAGCCCGAGCGCTACCGGCGGGTAATCGGTATGGTGGAACAGATGGATGCCGAGGGGTTCGGCGGCTGCACCAATGTGGGGGCCTGCACGTCCGTGTGTCCCAAGGAGATTGGTCAGGACTTCATCAGTCAGATGAACCGGGACTACCTCCGGGCCGTGTTGGGCCGGACCGGGGACTGAGAGACTGGGCGGGGGCCGGCTACCGTACCGGACAGCAACCGGCCCGTTGCCGGTTCGGGAACGTCAGTCGATGAAGGGGAAGCTTTCCCGATAGCTAATGGTGTCCAGTGTGTGCTGGGGATCGCTGACGAACAAGATGCCGGGGTGCATCGGGTTCTGCTGAAAGTGGAAGACCAGATTGGCGCGGATTTCCCCCTTGGGGTCCGGGCCGATCTTGGCGCCCTGGTGGGGAATGTGGCTGTAGAACACCACCGCGTCCCCCGCCTTTGGATACAGGTCGGCATGGACTTGGCTGTCGCACCAGACCTGGAAGGGATTTTGGCGGTCGTCCGTGTAGAACATGTGCGGCCGCAGTTCATCCGGGATTGGCTGGTTCAGGTATTCCCTCAGAAAGGTCAGCCTGGCCGTGTCCGGGTCGTTGTCGGTCAGGTAGAAGGTTTGGTTCATGCACAAGGCACTCGCCGGCTGGATGCAGTCAGCCTTTTCGTCCTGGTAGTAGTAGTCCAGGAAGTCCATGTGCCATTCCTGGCGGTACTCCTCAGGATTCACGTGGGCGCGGACCGAGCGCAACTGGCACTGTCGACCCATGACGGCCCGAATGTACGGAGTGGTGTGTGGGTTGGTCAGCAGGGGCTTGACCAAATCCGGTCGCTGTTCCAGCAACAGGTTGAAGTACACGTTGCCAACCGAGTTGGCACCGCAGTATTCCTTGCGGTCGTACATGCCGTACAGCAGATCCTTCCACTTGGCCACCTGATCCGCGTCGAGCGCGTTCTTGACCAGCAGGTAGCCGTTGTCCCGCAGGAACTGCAGGTCCTTCTCAAAGGAATTGTCTGAAGACACAGGTATTGCTCCTCGGTGGGTCAGCCAGTAAGGGAGAGACTCCATTCTACGGGAGCGCACATGGAGTAAAAACAAAAGCCACCCGCAACGAACTTCGTTGCGGGCGGCTTGACCAATCCGCTAACTTCCTCCCATCGGGAAGGAGGGCCATCCCATAGTGCGGAATCAGGTGAGCTGGTAGGCTGCCATGCCGTGTTCGTGTTCGTCCAGACCGGTGATCTGTTCTTCGTCGGACGCCCGCAGGCCCATGCCCACCTTGATCAGGGCGAACATGATGCCGCCGCCCACGAGAGCCCAGACCAGAAGCACGATGCCACCGATTAGCTGTGTGACAAACTGCGCGGCGTTGCCTGCAATCAGTCCGGAGATGCCACCGTACGAACCG
>DAOUIC010000168.1:0-6589 GCA_034428255.1 Anaerolineales bacterium | reverse complement strand
TCGGCATGCGGCTGGGGGACCTGGTGCGGGTTTCGGCCGAACTGGAGCGCAAGGCAAACGTCCTGTGGCTGCCGCCGCAGGCCATCCGCGTCTTCGACGGCCGCCGGTTCGTGGTCAAGAGTGTGGACGGGCGCGATCAGCGCGTGGATGTCAAGGTGGGCATCGAGACCATCGACAGGGTTGAAATCGTAGAGGGCCTTGAGCTCAACGACGTGGTCATCGGTCCCTAGTCGCCGGCTGCGGGACGGTCGGGGCGCGCTCGCCGTGAAGCTCTTCAATCGATACACATCCATTTTCGCGGTCGCACTGAAGCGGCTGTTTGCCCAGCGCGGGCTGACCGTCGCGATTTTGGTGGGCCTGGTGGTATCGATCTCCCTGATCATGAGCATTCCGCTCTACGCGGATGCCGTCTACTACAAGCTGCTCAAGGACGAACTGGAAGGGCCGGCGGGCACCGGCAGCATCCGGCGGCCGCCCTTCTCCTACATGTTCCGCTATGTGGGCTCCACCTACGGCGCCCAGGAGTGGGAAGCCATGGAGCCGGTCGACACCTACCTGTCCGGTCCGGCCGCCGGCAAACTGGGCCTGCCCCACGTGCGCACCGTCCGGCACTTCAAGACGGACAACGTGCGCCTCTTCCCGGCCGACAACATCGTCTATTCGGACATCACCGACCCGCTCGAGTGGGTCAGTTTCGGGTTCGTCACCGACTTCGAGAACAACATCGACATCGTGGAGGGCCGGTTCCCGGATCCGACCACCTCCGGCGATCCGACCGTTCCGGTCGAAGTCCTGATTTCCGCGGCCATGGCCGACGAAATCGGGATTCAGAGCGGCGAGAACTTCATGACCTTCCGCCGCGCCCGCACCGACGAGGGTACGCGCACCATCCAGGTGCCGGTGGTGGTGACGGGGGTCTGGGAACCGCGGGACCCGACCAGCGAGTTCTGGTTCTACAACCCGAACACCTTCGAGACGGTCCTGATCATCCCGGAGCAGACCTATGTCAGCCGGGTGGCGCCGACCTACAACAACGACGTGTACCTGGGCCTCTGGTACCTGATTATGGACGGCACGGACGTCACGGCGTCCACCGTGTCCCAACTCATCGCCAACACCACGGAAGTGGAGCAGGAGACGGCCGCCCTGCTGTCCAATACCCGACTGGGGGTTTCTCCCAGTGATGCCCTTGACCGCTACCAGCTGCAGTCGGGTCAGCTGACGGTCCTGCTCTATGCCTTCAGCGTTCCCATCATGGGGCTGCTGTTGGCCTTCATCGGCCTCGTGGTCGGTCTGTCCGTGGCGCGCCAGCGCAACGAGGTGGCAGTTCTGCGCAGCCGCGGCGCCACCTCCATGCAGGTGGTCGGCATCTCCTTCATCGAATCGGTGCTGCTGGCCGGCATCGCACTGGCGGCGGCCTACTACGGCGCCCCCTTCGTGGCCCAGATCATCGGTTCGACGCAGACGTTCCTCAACTTTTCAACCGATGCCGACCTGCGGCTCGTGTTCAACGCCAACACCTGGCGCATCGGCGGGTTCGCCGTGGCCGTGACGGTCGTGGCCCAGCTGCTGCCGACCATCGGGGCTTCCCGCTTCACCATCGTGACCTACAAGCAGGAACAGGCGCGCACGCTGCGGCCGCCTTGGTGGCAACGCGCCTACCTGGACGTTTTCCTGTTGGTGCCCGCGGCCTACGGCATCTACCTGCTGCAGCAGCAGGGCAACATCGCCGGGCCCGGCCCCTTGACCGGCGCCACGCTCTTCGACAATCCGCTGCTGTTCCTGGTGCCGGCCCTGGGGCTCTTTGCCCTGACCCTGGTGGCCCTGCGCTTCCTGCCCTATTTCATGGCCCTGGTCGCCTGGATCGTGTCCCGCACGCGCGGGGTCGGCATCCTGCTGGCGACGCGGCATCTGTCGCGCAACCGCGGCCTCTACACGGCGCCCATGGTGCTGCTGGTCCTGACCCTGTCCCTGTCCACGTTCACAACCTCGCTGGCCCAAACCCTGGACAACCACCTGTGGGACCAGATCCACTACGAGGTGGGCGCCAACTCCCGCTTGGTGGAACTGGGCTACTTCCCCGACGCCGGCGGCGGAACGCCGGGCGGGGGCGGCGGGAATGCGGCCCTGGCGGATCCGAACGCACAGCAGAGCTGGACCTTTGTGCCGGTGTCGGAGCACCTCCGGCACGAGAACATCACCAAGGCGACGCGCCTGGCCGAGTTCGAGGCGGCCATCCAACTGCAAGGGGACTGGCGGCCCGTGCAGTACCGCGGCCTGGACCGCCTGGATTTCCCGGCCGTGGCCTTCTGGCGCAACGACTTCGCGTCCGCCAACCTCGGTTCGCTGATGAATTCACTGGCCCTTGATTCGGCCGGTGTGCTCATGCACGGACCGTTCATGCGACGCAACACAATTCGGGTCGGGGACACCGTGCGCATGCGCTTCATCCGCTACGGGATGCGGGGCGAGGCGGACATGACGGTGCTGGGCGAGTTCGACTACTTCCCCGGCTGGTATCCGGAGGACGGTGCCCTGGTGGTCGGCAACCTGGACTACCTGTTCCAAACCATGGGAGGCCAGTTCCCGTATGACGTGCTGGTCGAGACGCTGCCCAACACCGACTTCGAAACCATGCAGCGCGACCTGTACAAGTTCGACATCAATGTCCTCAACTACTACTCGGCGCGGCAGAGCATCGCATCCGAACAGGCACAGCCGCAGCGCCAAGGCCTGTTCGGCGTCCTGTCGGTCGGCTTCGTGGCATCCGCCATCCTGACCATTCTGGGGTTCCTGCTGTATACGCTGTTTTCCTTCCGCCGCCGCTTCATTGAACTGGGCACCCTGCGCGCGGTCGGATTGTCGCGCCGGCAGATGAGTCTGTTTCTGGCCTGGGAACTGGCGTTCCTGATTGGTGTCGGCATCGGCATCGGAACCCTGCTGGGCTACTTCATGAGCGATGCCTTCATCCCCTACCTGCAGGTGGGTACCAGCCCGGAGGATGTGACGCCGCCCTATCAGGTGGATATCGCCTGGGACGCCATCACGCGCGTCTACGCCCTGTTCGGCCTCCTCTTCATCTCGGCGCTCATGGCCCTGGTGGTTTCGCTGCTGCGAATGCGGATTTTCCAGGCCATCAAGCTGGGTGAAACCGTCTGACGGAGCAGGCCATGTCTGGCAATATCCACAACTACATCGTCTGCGACGGCCTGGTCAAGATCTACAAGATGGCCGATCTGGAGGTGGTGGCCCTGCAGGGCCTCAACCTGACGGTTGGCGAGGGCGAACTGATGGGCATCGTGGGCGTGTCGGGCTCCGGCAAGTCCACCCTCATGAGCATTCTGGGCGGCCTGGACCGTCCCACGGCCGGCCAGGTCAAGGTGGCCGAAACCGATCTGCTGAAGCTCTCCGACCGCGGCCTCAACCGGTACCGCCGGGAACAGGTCGGGTTCGTCTGGCAGCAGAGCGCCCGCAATCTGGTGCCCTACCTCAACGCCATCGAGAACGTAAAGCTGCCCATGACGCTGGCCGGCATCGGCGGGCGCGTGAAGCGGGAGCGATCCGAGTACCTGCTGGAGTCCGTCGGCCTCGGGGATCGCATGCGCCATTCGCTGCGGGAACTGTCGGGCGGCGAACAGCAGCGCGTGGCGATTGCGGTGGCCCTGGCCAACGATCCGGTGCTGCTCCTGGCCGACGAGCCGACGGGCGAGGTGGATTCGGCCACGGCGCAGATGATCTACGACACGATCGCCCACCTCAATCAGGAGTTCAACCTCACGACCATGATCGTGAGCCACGATCCGGAAATCGCGCGTCAGGTCAACCGGGTGGTGGCCATCCGCGACGGCATGCTGGCCAGCGAGACGCGGCGCCAGATGGTGTTCGGCGAGGAGACCGACGAGGAAAGCGAACCGGGCATGGCCTTCGACGAACTGGTCATCCTGGACTCCGCCGGGCGCCTGACGATTCCCAAGGAAGTGCTGGAACACTTCTCGATCAAGGGCCGGGCCACCATCGACATCTCCGACGAAGGCATCCTCATCCGGCCGGCCGAAGAGCACATCGACGCCCCGGAACTGGAGGCGCACCTGGAGGACGAGCGACGGTTCCTGGAGGAAGCCACGATAGGTACCCGGCGCCGCGGTTTCTTCGGCCGCATGTTCGGGCGACGCCGGCGCCAAGCCGAGACCGGGGCGGGCACAGCCGACACAGGACAGGAATGACGAGCATGAACGGCGACCATGGCATGGAGGGCACCGCCCCCGCCATCCTGACGGAGGAACTGACCCGTACCTACCGCATGGGGGGACAGGACATTCCGGCCCTGCGCGGCGTCAACCTGGTGGTGCCGGAGGGACGCTACATGTCCCTCAAGGGCCGCTCCGGCAGCGGCAAGACCACCCTGCTCAACTGCATCGGCGGCCTGGACTCGCCCACCTCCGGCGTGGTCCGGATTTTCGGCGAACCCATCGACCAGTGGACCGAACGCAAGCTCACCATGTGGCGGCGCATGACGGTCGGTTTCGTCTTCCAGTCCTTCGGCCTCATGCCGTCGCTCTCCGCCTACGAAAACGTGGAGCTGATGCTGCGGATGTCCGGGGCCAAGGGCCGGCAGCGACGGGCCAAGGCTGTGGAGTGCCTCGAACTCGTGGGACTGACGCGCTGGATGCACCATCGGCCCTTCGAACTGTCCGGCGGACAGCAGCAGCGCGTGGCGATCGCCCGCTCCCTGGCCAACTCCCCCAGGTTGATTCTGGCGGACGAGCCCACCGGGGAACTCGATACGCAGACGGCCCGCGAAATCCTGGGCCTGTTCCAGAAGATTGTGCGCGAGCAGCAGGTGACAGTGCTCATGGTCACGCACGACGGCCTGTCCGATGAATACGTCGACGAAATTCTGTATCTCAGCGACGGCGCGATCGCCGAACAGCAGCCGACCGCCCGGGAACGGGATCCCGCGATTCCCAATCCTGCCGATGTCAGGGTCCTGCCCGTCGGCGACGGGCAGGCGGCCGCGGCCGACACCGAAGAGGCGCCGGACCCGCCGTCCGCGCCGGCCGAGTCCTGAACACCAACGCCGCCAGGACCGACGGACTGGCGCTGTTCGACCCCGACCGGGGCAGGCACCTGCCCACGCTGCTCGACCGGGGCAGGCATTTCCACGAGGCGTTCGGGCTGGTGTTCGCCACCCCCTTCCCCTGTCCCGAGCTGTTTGCGATCCCCCCGTCGGAACCGGATGTGGAGGTGGTCTACGGGCCGGTGCCGTCCATCACCCAACCGGTGTTCAACGGCTCGTGGAACCAGATCCAGTTTGTTGACGGGGCATTCCTGTACAACAAGACCGGTGTCACGCGGGCACTGGTCAGTGACGGTTGCCGCATCGTCCTGCAGCGCGTCCCCTGGGTGCACGACGACGAGGTCCGCTACACGTTCCTGTCCATCGTCATGACGGCCCTGCTGCTGCAGAGGGGCATCCTGCCCATGCATGCCAGTGCGGTTGCGGCGCACGACGGAGCCGTCCTGTTCATGGGGCCCTCCGGCGCCGGCAAGTCGACCCTGGCCGCGGAACTGGTACGCAGGGGCCATCCCCTCCAGGCCGACGACATTGCGCCCATCGTGCTGGACAGCGGCAGACCCGAAGTGGTGCCGGGTTTCCCGCAGTTGAAGCTGGCCCTGGATGCCGCGGAACATCTGGACCAGCCGCAGGCCGGCGTGGCCCGGGTCCGTCCCGGCGAGGCCAAACTGAGCGTTCTCAGCCATGATCGGTTCCATCGCCGGCGCCTGCCCCTGAAGGCCGCCGTGCTGCTGGAGCCGTCCGCCGTGGACCGCGTGCGCATGCGCAAGCTGGATTCCGTGGCGAAACTGAAGGCGCTTGTAAAGTACACTTTCAACCAGTCGTTCCTGGACGGCCTTGGCCGGCGCGGCCAGCACTTTGGACAGGTGGCCGCCGTGGGCAATGCCACCGATGTCTTTGCCGTCCAGCGTCCGGACACGGGCTGGCAGTTGCCGGCCCTGGCCGATTTCATCGAACACGAGCTTCTTGCTTCCTGAGTGCCATGGCGACGAAAACGGAGATTCACCTGGCCACGCGGGTACAACAGTCCCCGAATCCCATTGCGACCAGTCCGGTCGACGAGGATTTGATGATGTTCAGCCAGGAGCGGAACAGCTACTTCGCACTGAAGGGACCGGCGCGCGCCATCTGGGAGCGCATCGCGCAGCCGATTGTGGTCGAGCAGTTGTGCGAGGATCTGACCGCCGAGTTCGACGATGTGGACATCGACGAGTGCCAGCGGGACGTAATCGCCTTCCTGACCGAACTCCAGGATGAAGGACTCATCCGGATCATCGATTGAGACCTGGCGCCTCCGCCTGCACACCCTGAGGCGGTGGGACCCCCTGCGGCGCACGCTGGCTTGGCAGGCCTTTTGGTGGCTGGGCTGGTATCGTCTCCTAATTCTGACGGTCGGTTTCCGCCGGTTCGCGTGGCTGCACGGCTGGTTCATGGCGGAGACCTTGCGCGGGGCCGCCCCCGCGCAACGGCATCTGGCGTCGGAAATCGGATTCGCCGTCCGGCGCATGGCCGACC
>DAOUIC010000167.1:0-4277 GCA_034428255.1 Anaerolineales bacterium | reverse complement strand
GCAACACAGTGGAGGCTGGACATGGGCCATATGCAACTTTCCCGGCTCCGGTTCTTGCAAGGTGTGTCTTGGTTGAGTGCAGGCACCTTGTGAATTGCGCAATTTGGCTGAACCGCACTCGAGACGACATGGGTTCAGAAGACAGCTGGAAGGGTTCTCCCTACGATCTGTATATTACGCAGAGAGAACGATAAGGAAACACAAAGGCTCTTGTTCCTTCAGCGGCATTTGATGCCCTGACGTTGCCAAGGGCAACGATTGTCGCTTGGGCCGCAGTCCACCCGGAAGACCTGTACTCTGGCTGTCAAGTCGATTGGTTGGATTGATGTATTGCCCTTGGCTCTGTCGGAGTGCAGGCAGGCTCCCCAAATTCGACGTTCCCGTCGTCAACTGCCTGCCGCGGCGTGCGAACGGCATGCCAATGGGAGGTCGAGTGTGCATCAAAATGCCGTTGATGTTCCTTGCGATGATCCTGGTTGAAGATGGTTTGCGTACCACCTTGGCCTGAACCAGGGCCATGACACCGTGCCGGTGCAACACATGTGCGCTTGTACGGCTGTATGTCCCTTCCACTCGTCGCGTCGAGGAACAACAGCTGACCCTGCCTGCCTAATACGTCACCGGTTGGTGGAACGCCGACAGGGTCGGAAAACCGGATTCTCATGGTCGGCCGCAAGAAAAAACGGCCGCTTCCCACCCGTGTCGTTCCCAGTGACCCGTGCGCTGCTTTGGAAGCGGCGGTTCGCAGCGTCTCCAAACAGGCCTCTCAGGCACCGCAGTAGCGGTAGTTGTCCATCCTGTCGGTCAGGGCAAGACGATCACCCAGTTTCGCCAGCATCTCGGCCTTCACCTGGAGGTGTCCGGGATCGTCCCAGAGGTTCTGCATTTCCAACGGATCGTTTTCGAGGTCGTAGAGCACGCCTTCCCCGAAACCGCCATAGATGCAGATCTTCCAGCGTTCCGTGATCAGCATGCGGTAGCGGCACATCTCCTGTGACACGCCGTCCTCGTCGAACTCCATCAGTTTGCCGTCCTGCTGCGGCCGGGCTCCCGTGTCGATGACGGGCCTCAGCGATTCGCCGGGCAGGATCGAGCGTTGCGCCTGTTGGCCTCCCCGCAGATCGAAATCCTGCTGGTCCAGGCCCGCGTAGTCGAGGACCGTCGGCACGAAGTCCAAATGGCTGACCGGCTGTGACACCCGCTTGCCCTGCTGTCCTCCGGGTGCGCGCCAGATCAAGGGCACGCGCACGACGGGTTCGTACGGCCAGGGCCCCTTGAACAACAGGTGGTGCGAGCCCAGGTAGTCACCGTGGTCGGAGAGGAACACGACGGTGGTGTTCTCGGCCAAGCCGGATTCATCCAATGCACTGAGCAGCCGCCCCACACAGTCGTCGATGTGGGTGATCATGCCGTAGGTCTGGGCAATCGATTCCCTTAGGACAGCCTCGTCCCAGTTGCGGTGCATGTTTCGGCCATTCGCGTCAAACCTTTCCAAATAGCCGCAAGGGTCATCGGGGTGGTTCCAGTTCTCCGGCAGCGTGACGGCCGCCGGGTCGTACATCTCACTGTAGGGCCTGGCTGCACAGAAGGGATGGTGCGGGTCCGGGAAGGAGGTCACCAGGAAGAAAGGCCGGTCTTCCTGTCTGCGCAGGAAGTCGATGCTGCGCTCGGTGATCCAGTCGTTGTAGTGCCATTCGGGCGGGATGGGCATGCGCCAAGTCTGCGGGCCCGCGGAGTAATAGGACTTCTCCCGGCTGAGTTCAGCCTTGGTGCCGGGCCGCTTGGCTTCCACGTCGTTGACGTAGTCCCCGTTGACGTAGTTCACGTGCCCGCCCACGTAGTCCACGCTCTCGTAGCCGTAGAACGGCAGCGGCAGTTCCTTGATGGTGCCGTCGTTCCACAGGTCCCGGCTTTCCCAAGTGGCCGGCTGGCCGTCGTTGTCCCGCGCATCCGTGCTGAAGGGCTGCAGGTGGATCTTGCCCACACAGTGGGTTCGATAGCCGTTCGCGGCCAGCACACCGGTTACGGTGGGAATGTTTTCGTCCAAGTTGCAGCCGTTGGTGGTCAAGCCGTGCTGGCGCGGGGTCAGGCCGGTGTGCAGGGTCGCCCGCGAAGGTTGGCAGACCGGGTTGGAGGGGTAGGCCCGATCGAAATTGACCCCCTCCGCAGCCAGTCTGTCCAAATTGGGGGTCCGGACTTCGTCGTTGCCGTTCCAGCCCAGACTGAAACTGTTCATCTGGTCGACAATGACGACAAGGAAGTTGGGCTGCATCGGAACTCGCTATCCTTTCAGGCCGGTAAGGGCTATGCCGCGGATAATCTGCCGCTGGAACAGCAGGAAGGCGATCACCACCGGAAAGACGGCAATGAAGGCGCCGGCGTTCTGGACGGCGAAGTTGCGCTCGTATTCCGCCGCGAACGTGGCCAGGCCGACCGCCAGCGTGTACTTGGCGGTGTTGGTCAGGACCACCAGGGGCCAGAGCAGGTTGTCCCAGTTGGCCAGGAACTGGATGATGCCCAGGGCCGCCAGCGACGACGGCACCAGCGGCAATGCCACGAACACGAACAGGCGCGGCTCGCTGGCGCCGTCGATGCGCCCGGCGTCCAGCAGCTCGTTGGGCACGCTGTGCATGAACTGGCGCATCAGGAAGATCCCGTAGGGGGTCACCACGGCCGGCACGATGATGGAGGCGTAGGTGTTGAGCAGGTTGGCCCAGAGCACTACCTGGTAGTGCGGGATCAGCAGCATGGGGCCCGGGATCATCATCGTGGCGATGATCACGTAGAACATCGGTTCCTTGAAGCGGAAGTCGTACTTGTTCCAGACGAAGCCCAGGTAGGCGGAGGTGAGCACGCTGAGCGGCGTGGCCACGCCGGTGACCAGCAGGCTGTTCATGAAGTAGCGGCCGAACTTGATCTTCGTCCAGGCCGCAATCAGGGGTTCCAGCGTGAACGTCTTGGGCAGGAAGGACGGCGGATACTGGCTGATTTCCGCCTCCGCCTTGAAGGTGGACATCCCCATCCAGAGGACGGGGAAGAGCATGGCGAAGGCTCCGATGAACAGGAGCAGGTACAGGACTACCGCTCCGGGATCGATGCGCAGGCGGAGGCGGCTGCGCCGGGCAGTGGCGGCGGTCATGGTCCGGTCAGGCTCCGATGTCCCATGAACTGCGCAGGAAGCGCAGCTGCACAAAGGTCATCAGCATGATGATGGCGAACAGGATGAAGGAGATGGCCGCGCCGTAGCCGAACCGGAACAGCTGGAACGTCTTCTCGTACAGGAGCAGCACCACCGTCGTGGTGGAGAACAAAGGCCCGCCGTCGGTCATCACATACATGGGCACGAACACCTGCAGGCTGTTGATTACCCCGACCACCACCACGAAGGAGAGGGCCGGCATCAACAGCGGCAGGGTGATGCGGAAGAAGCTGGCCCGCGCCCCGGCGCCATCGATTTGGGCCGCTTCGTAATACGTCTGAGGGATGTTCTGCAGGCCTGCCAGCAGGATGATCATGCGCACGCCCAGGAACTTCCAGAAGCCGAACAAAATCAGGCTGTTCATGGCGTGCTGGGGGCGCGTGAGCCAGCCGATCTCCGGCGGCGGGGGCAGGTTCAGGAAGTCCGCCGTGGCGAAGATGGAGGTGTTCAGGATCCCGAACCGGGGCTGGTAGATGAACTCCCAGACCAGGGCCACGGCCACCATGCCGGTCACCGTGGGCATGAAGTAGCTGGCCCGCAAGAAGGCCTGGAACCGCTTGACCGAATTGATCATGACGGCGACCAGCAGGCAGATGATGGTGCCCAGAACCACGTTGCCGATGGCAAACTCGAACGAGTTGCCCATGGCCAGCCAGAAGCGCTGGTCCCGGAACAGAGCCTCGGCATAGTTGTCCAGGCCCAGGAATTCCTGGGTCGGACGCAGCGGCTGCCAGTCGAAGAAGCTGTAGACGAAGGTGTAGATGAAGGGGAAAACGGTCCAGATCAGGAAATACGCGGCGGCCAGCACAATGGCGCCGGCAATCATGGCGCTCTGGCCGGCCAGCCGAATGCGATGGGGGCTTGCGGCTTCAGGCCGCAGCAGGCGTGAAAGGAAGGCCATGGGATTTCCTGCGGCTCCTGGGCGGGAAGGCAACCGGGGGTACCGGCTGCCTTCCCGTGCCCAAGTGCCAAGTGCAAGACTACGGCTGGTCCGGAATCATCAGGTTGGCGTGCTTGTAGTTGCGCTCGATGATGTTCCAGTCTTCCCGCTGGGCCAGCTCGGAGTCGATGAACTGCT
>DAOUIC010000166.1:0-2405 GCA_034428255.1 Anaerolineales bacterium | reverse complement strand
CGACTTGGATTATCGTGGAAAGGGCCTCGGCCACGAAGATGAATCCGATGACCGGCAGGATGAGCCACTGCCGGGTCATCAAGGCTACCAGCGCCAGCGTGGCGCCCAATGCCAGGCTGCCGGTGTCGCCCATGAACAATTGGGCGGGATGGGCGTTGAACCACAGGAACGCGAAGAGGGATCCCACCACGATGAAACAGAAGATGGAGATGTACGTGTATCCCTGCAGGAAGGCGATGATGCCGTAGGCGACGAAGGCCACGGTGGTCGTGCTGCCGGCCAGGCTGTCCAGACCGTCCGCCAAGTTGACGGCGTTGCTGAAGCCGACAATGAGGAAAATGGCGACCGGTACGGTAAGCCAACCCACGTTGACCAGGGACGGGATGCCGGGAACCCCCACGGAGTCGATGGCGGGGGGGCCGTAATACAGGACCAGGGCGATGACGGTGGCCAGGACGAATTGCACCAGGCTCTTGACCTTGGCCGTAATGCCGCCCTGCTGTTCCGAATTGCGGGTTAGGCTGCGCAGATCGTCGTAGGTGCCCAGTCCCGCAAACGTGCCCAGGCAGAAGAACAGCAGCAGCGTGCTGGCGCCGATGATGTTGAAGCCGATCAGGTTCGCGATGTTCAGGGTGCCGGTGATAAAAAGGATGGGCAGCACAAACAGCCAGCCGCCCATGGTGGGCGTACCGGTCTTGTCAAGGTGGTGGCCGGGCCCGTCCGCCCGGATTTTCTTGCCGATGCCATACCGGTGCAGGAGCGCGATCAGCGGCCTGCCCCACATGACGGCGATGAAAAAGCTGAGGGCACCGAGAATCAGGGGAATCGACATGGCCGTCAGAACCGCCTTGCGCTGAGGCCGGACACGATTTCCTCCATGCCCACGGCGCGGCTGCCCTTGATCAGGATCAGGTCGTCGGGACGCACCAGGTCGGACAGCAGGGACAGCGCTTCTGCGGCGTGGGCTGCCTGGTACACGGCTTCGCTGTCCATGCGGCTGGCGCGCGCGGCATCGCTGATGAGACGACCCATCTGGCCCACGGAAACCAGCAGGTCGGAAACGTTGGCGGCGTGGCGGCCGACAATCAGGTGGCTGGTTTCCGTCGATGATCCCAGTTCGCGCATGTCCCCGAGCACGGCGATGCGCCGGCCGTGCCGTTCCGGCTTGAGGTCGGCCAGCAGGTTCAGTGCGGCCAAGGCACTGGCTTCGCTGGCGTTGTACGTGTCGTCAATCAGCGTGCTGTTGTTGACGCCGTCGACCAGCATCAGACGGATCTGATTGTTGGGATCGCGCAGGCCGGCCAGGATTTTCTGCAGCGGAATGCCTTCGACCAGTCCGGCCGCGGTGGCCAGCAGCGTGTTGTGCACACTGTGGCGGCCCAGCAGAGGCGACTTGACGTGGATGGTCCGGCCGGACGGATACAGGAACTGTGGCAGGTGGAGGCGGAACCGGCAGCCCTTGAACCCGGCGCTTTGGATCTGGTCCGCCCACACGTCGCAGTCCGGGGCCAGTCCGACCTTGACGACCTGGGCCTCGGTCAGTGTCTCCATCCTCTGCACCATCGGATCGTCCCAGTTGAGGATGGCGACGCCTCCCGATTCGGCGGGCGGCAGCGCCCGTACCAGCTCCGACTTGGCCCGAAAGATGTTTTCGATGGTCCCCAGGCGCTCCAGGTGGCTGGGACCGACGTTGGTCACGATGCCTATTTGGGGCAGTGTCAGCCCGCACATCTCGTCGATTTCGCCCAGCCGGTGCATGCCCAATTCCGTCACAAACCGCTCATGAATATGACTGAGGCCCATGAGCACCAGCGGCAGGACGTGCTCGCCGTTGAGGTTGCCGGGATTGCAGTAGGTTTCGAAGTGCTGGCTGAAGACGGACCGGACCAGTTCCTTGGTGCTGCTTTTGCCGACACTGCCGGTGATCCCGACCACCCGCAGGCTCCTGCGCGTGCGGTGCAGGCGCTGGAACAGGCCAACGTCCCGGATGGCCTGCATTGATTCGGGCACGACATACAGGATGACGTGTTCGGAGGTTGGGTATGCCGGTTCGTCTGCATCGGGTGTCTCCAGACTTCGGGTCCGGCAATTCGCAATCACGACCGGGTGGTTGGCCGGATCCAGGCCTTGCAGGGCCTGGGGTTCGCAAATGACGGCCCGGGCTTGCCGCTCCACGGCATCGCCGACGAAGTCGTTGCCGTTGGTCCGGTCCCCGGGCAGGGCTGCGAACAGATCACCGGGGGTAACCAGTCGGCTGTCGGCCACGGCGCGGCCGATGGGAATGGGCGGCAGATGGCGCGGCGGGGCCGAACCCGTCAGGGCCTGCCACAGCGTGTGGTGGGTGACTTGGGTTGCCACCGCGGGAATGGGGTCGGCCATGGGATTAGGCTCGATGCGGATTCACG
>DAOUIC010000165.1:0-3609 GCA_034428255.1 Anaerolineales bacterium | reverse complement strand
ATGACGCTGTTCAGGCCGTCCAGAAGGTGTGCCAAATCCATAGCAGGTGCATTTTCTCCCGAATTAGTGATGCCAGGTTTGCTGCAGGACGCGGACCCAGTTGCCGTGGGCCAGCTTGCGCAGGTCCGACGCGTCGAAGCCGGTTTCCTCCAGCGATGCCATGAGTGCCGGCAGCTTGCTGCAGTCCGACAGGTCGCCGGGCATGGTGGCGCCGTCGAAGTCCGAGCCCAGGGCTACGTAGTCGATGCCGATGCGATCCGCCACGTAGGCCGCGTGCCTGACGATTTCGGTATAGGAGGTGGCAGTGTCGGAGGCGCCATCCGCCCGCAGGAAGCCCGTGTTGAAGTTGATGCCCACCAGGCCGTCGGTCTCGGCGATGGCATCCAGCTGCAGGTCGGTCAGGTTGCGGGCCGAATTGGACAGGATGTGCACACAGGAGTGGGTGGCCACCAGCGGATCCTGCGACAGTTCGGCCACATCCCAGAATCCCTTTTCGTTCAGGTGGGACAGGTCGATCATGATTCCCAGGTCGTTGCAGGCCTTGACCAGCGCCTTGCCGGGCTCCGTGAGACCCGGTCCCTGATCCGGGGAGCCGGGAAAGTCAAAGGACACGCCATAGCCAAAGGCGTTGGTGCGGCTCCAGACCGGACCGATCGAACGCAGGCCAAGGTCGTACAGCAGGGGCAGGAGTGTCAATTCCGGATCCAGTGGCGATGCATCCTCGATGTGGGCGATCGCCAGGCAGCGATCGTTGGCCAGGGCCTCCAGCAACTCCGGCACGGTCCTGACTAGGGAGAACTCCGGGGACAGGGTCCGGTCCAAGTCCAGCAGGATGGCGAACATGCGGAGGACAAAGTCCAAGGCAAAGTCCTGAGGCACTTCCCGACCTCTTGACGGCAAGGGCGTGATGTCCCGGACATCCGGATCGGAAGGTGTACAGCACTGATCGCTGGCGGCTGCACGGGGCGAGTTCTCCCGGAACTCCGGGTCCGGGGTGTACATGGCGAAGAAGCCGCCGGCCATACCGCCCTTGCGCATGCGGGGCAGGTCCAGGTGCCCTTCCGTGCCTTCTTCGTGAAACTGTGTTTGCAGCTGGCCACGTCCGCGTATCAGCCGCAACAGGGTGTCGTTGTGGCCATCCACGATGGCGGGGTAATTCGTGTCGGCCGTCACGGCGCAGTCCTGTGGTTAATCCGGAAGGTCAGAGGCTTGTCAAGCAAATCAGTATAAAGCCCTGCCCCGACCGGGTGCACAGGCCGGGGAGGCCGTCCAATCCGGCGTGTGTATACAGGGGACGGACTCGGTTTCCGCGCGCATGGGATTGTGTCAGGATTCAGGCAGTCCCCACTGTGGCTTGGCCGAGACCCCAACCCCGGGACCGGCTGCTCGTTCCCTTCAAGACATTCGACAACCGAACCCGCATGGCCGACACGTTGAGCCCCGAAGAACGCTCGCGCCTCATGGCGCGCATACGCAGCCGGGACACCAAGCCTGAGATGTACGTAAGGAAGGCGGTCTGGCGCGCGGGTTTCCGGTACCGGCTGCACGCGCGCGCACTGCCGGGAAAGCCCGATCTGGCCTTGGCTCAATACAAGGTGGCCGTCTTCGTCCACGGCTGCTTCTGGCACCAGCACGGCTGTGCCAAGACCAGCCGTCCCTCGTCGAATCGCGAGTTCTGGGACCGCAAGCTGGACGGCAACGTGGCCAGGGACGCGCGGAACCGAGCCGCGCTGCAGGCACTGGGCTGGACGGTCCTGACCATCTGGGAGTGCGGCCTTGAGGAGGGTACCGCCGACGTGCTGGGCGTCCTGAAGCGGTTGAGGGCCATGCGTTCAATGGAGAACGACCGGTCGGATGGTCACCCGGGGACGATCACGGCCATGTCTTGCGCCATGCCCACCCACGCCCATTCGGAGCCGGTTGCCGGGCACCGGCCAGACCTGCCGGCAAGGTTCGACTAGACGGGGAACGGGTGCGGAGCTGATTCCTTGAACAACTGACCCTTTTCAGGTGTCCAGATAAGTGGCAAACCACTCCAGCGACTGTTGCCAGGCATCCTGGGCCGCTTCGGCATGGTAGGAGGAGCGGGTATCGTTGAAGAACGAGTGCCCGGCCCCTTCATACACCAGACGCCGGTTGGGCACACCGGCCGCCGTCAAAGCCTGTTCCAGTTGTTCGGTGCGCGGCAGCGGGTAGGCCTGATCCGCTGCGCCCCAGATTGCCAGCAGGGCCCCGTGGACCTGTGCGGCCTCCTCGTCCGACAGGGGTGTTCCGTAGAAGGAAATAGCCGCGGCATTCAGCGGATTGTTGGCCGCGAAGGCCTGGGCGATTCTCCCGCCCAGGCAGAAGCCAATGATTCCCACCCGATCCCCCTGGGTGGATTCCAGATCCAAAAGGTATCGGGCGGCCACATCAAGCTCGGCCAGGGCCGTGGCCTGATCCATCGCCATGGCCAGCTTGCGGGCCTCCGTAGGCTCCGTAGCCACCTCCCCGTGATACAGGTCCGGTGCAAGCGCGACATAACCTTCCTGGGCTACGCGGTTGGCGACATCCTTGATGTGCGGATTGAGACCCCACCACTCCTGAATCACCAGCACGGCCGGGGCCGGACCGGATGCGGGCAGTGCCAGATGGCCCTGCAAAGTCTGTTGATCGTGCTCGCCGTATTCCACCATGGAGGTGGTCAAGCCTGTGGCGGAGGCATCCTCGTCGCCTTCGGTCCCCACACCTTCGGGAGCCGCCGGGGGTTCGGGCATGGTTACGGTACAAGCCGCCAGCAGGGCCAAAGCGGCACCGGCACCCACGAGTGAACTGGCTCTTTGCACGAAGCTGCGTCGGGTAATGCGGCCGTATTCAAACTGATCAACGGCCGCCAACAACTCCTGACGTTTCCTTACCCCCAAAGCTTGGGGTACAGCGGAGGTGAGATCTTGGGATCCCGGGAGGAGCGAACAGCACATGGTTATCTTCTTCTGGATTGGCTTCCCCGTGACTGAAATGGTCACTGGGACATATTTGCGGAAAATGCGTCCCAAGTATAGTTCCGCACGGCAGGCCGCCAAGTTGAAAATAGCCCCCAGTGGCTATTCGTCAACCCTGTCCCAGGGCATTGAGAAAGTCGTCACAAAGCCATGAGGGATGCCAGTCGGCGGGTTTCAGGACCGCCGTCGCGCAGCATGGCCGGTGAGCCTGCCGCCGCGGTTCTTCTGGGTGTGTCGTCCAGCACCCAGTGCAGGCATCCATGGCAGTCCTCAACCGCTTGGGCACGCTTGGGATGATCCCCTGCGACACCGCACCCATGAATCAGCCGGATTGCCAAGCAGCCTTGACGTGCAGAACTCCCGGGCCTCCGCAGACAGTCGGAAACGAGTGGCCGTCCACCATCGGGCACAACGGACCACGCCTATTATTCGTTTTGGAAGAGAGCACACGGAGAGCAGGCATGGCCCAGCAAGCGACAGTGCGGCCGGTGGAGGCACCGGAGGTGGCCACAGGAGAACCGCCGTCCACCTCAGACAACGGGACTTCTCCAGACCAAGATATCCCGAAAGGGTTCAGCGCGGAAACGTGGGAAGCCATTACGCGCCTTTGGCACTTCCTCCCCGACTA
>DAOUIC010000164.1:0-7544 GCA_034428255.1 Anaerolineales bacterium | reverse complement strand
GGCCACATCCATGCGCGAACCCAACCTGTCTCTTGGATGGCCCTGGCCGTCCGCGCCCAACTCCTCAATTCAGCTTGGAAACAGCTCGCGGCCTCTCCCGGCTCCCCTGCACAAAAAAGGCGGCCTGGTCGAACCAAGCCGCCTTCCATATGGCTGGCGCTTCAACTGACAGCCGACCGGTCGGTAAGCAACCAACCGCCGGCCCGTTGAACCCACACGGTACTACTCGAAGCTATGGTCCTCTTCCTCGGCTATGCGCAGAAGCGCCTCGCCAACGGCAGCCTCAATGTCGGGCAGCAGCGACGCGGCATCCCCTTCGGGATCACTCCAGAAAACACCCAGGAGGTTGTCCCAGGTGCTGTTGAGTTCGTCGAAGCCGACCATCAGGTGGTTGCTGGACTCCAGACCGTTGGTGAAGGCGCCCTGGTAGACATCCTTCACGTCGGCCGGATCCATGCAGCCGAACTGCTGATACCACTCCTCCAGCAGCTTGTGCTGGGTGGGCGGCGTGTTGGTGGCCTGCATGTAGGCACGGGCCGCCTCCTCGGAAATGAGGTACTTGATGAAGGTCCAGGAATCCTCAAGCTCCTGGCCTTCCATACCCGCCGTGATCACCCAGGGATCCGTGAAGATGACCGCGCGCGTTGGAGCACCCGGAGCGCCGAAGGGCAGCGGGGCCACGCCCCAGCAGAAACCGCCCTCAACCTCGGGGGTGACCGGGCTGTAGACCCACCAGCCCCAGCCGCCGGTCGTCTTCATGGCGACCTTGCCGCTCTGGAAGTCACCACCCAGGGCACTCAGGCCCTCAATGGCCGCAGCATCCGGCGCCACCTTGTGCTTGTAGGTCAAGTCATGCCGGGACTGGAATGCCTTGACGGCTCCCTCGGAGGTGAAGTCGATGCTTTGGGCAAAGCCGGTGTCAAAGGCGTCCTCGGGCCACGGGAAGGCGTCGAAGAGCCAGGTAATGGCCTCCGCCGGCCAAATGCCTTCGACCCACCCGTAAGTGGCATTCATCGGATCGTCGGGATTGACCGTCAGCTCCTGGGCAATGGCCAGGGCGCGGTCCCAGGTCCAGGTCTCGTCGTCCCAGGACACGGGCGGGTACTCAACGCCGGCAGCGTCGAACAGATCCATGTTGTAGAACGTGTAGCTGCCCGTCGTCAGGAACGGGAAGCCGTACTGCCGACCCTCGTTTTCGTAAATCGCGAGCACTTCGGGAATGAAGACGGAGGTGTCCAGGCCGTCGCGCTCAATCAGGGGACTCAGATCGTGTAGCAGGCCGCGCACGCGGTCACTGGCGAAACCGTTGCCGCCCCAGTTTGGCGACCAGACATGCAGCGGTTCACCGGCTGCAATCATGGCCTCGCGCTTCACGGCGATGTCAGGCTGGTCGACAATCAGCAGATTGACCTTGATGTCGGGATTCGCCGCCTCAAAGGCCGGAATGGCGACATCCTGCTCCCACGGGTTCTCCACCACGTTGGTGCGGGCCATCCAGACTATCTCGCGCTGCATGGACTCCTCGGCCCCGGCATCGCCGGCCGGTGCAGCACAGGCAGCCAAAACCACGGACAGGACTGCCAGCAGTCCCAACCATGTCAACAAACGTCGATTCATTGTAATTCTCCTGTCGGGACAAGCCCGTATTTGGAACAAATCACTGTGTCAGCTGTCGATGACGACAGTCTGTACCTTGATGGATGGGGCCGGATCGCGGGACGGCTCAACCCTTGACCCCGCTGACCACAATGCCTTGGATGAAGTAGCGCTGGGCAATGAAGAAGACCACGATGCAGGGGGCAATCACGGCCAGGGAAGCCGCCATGTACCAGTGCTGGGGGGTGCCGCCAAACGGCGTACGGAACATGGACAAGCCCAGGGACACGGGGAACTTGGCGTTGTCGTTGATGTAGATCAGCGGTCCCTGGAAGGTGTTCCAGTGAAAGATGAACGACATGATCGCCACCGCGCCCAAGGCCGGCTTGGACAGCGGCAGGATGATGCGCCACCAGATGCCGAAGCGCGAGGCACCTTCCAGACGCGCCGACTCGTCGTACTCGAACGGAATCCCAAGGTAGAACTGGCGCAGCAGGAAGATAAGGTAGGCGCTGCCCAGCCAGGCGGGGATAATCAACGGGTTGTAGGTGTTCAGCCACTGGCCGGGGAGGTTGGCGAACAGCACGTAGGTCGGAATGATCGTCACCTCGGCCGGCACCATCAGGGTGGCCAGCACCATGATGAACAGAACATTGCGGCCCGGTGCCCGCAGGCGGGCGAAGCCATAGGCAATGAACGAATTGGAAAGGACCTCGCCAATCACCACCATGCCGGCGAAGTAAAACGTGTTCCTGAAGTAGGTACCGAACGGATTGTGGGTCAAGGCATCCCGATAGTTGACCCACTGAAACGATTTGGGAATCCAGTTGGGCGGGATCTTGAGCGCTTCGATCTCACCCTTGAGGCTGGTGGACAGCATCCAGAACAGGGGAAACAGAACCACAGTCAGGCCCAACACGAGGATGGCCGTGGCAATCCCGGCCATGAGCCGCTCCTGGCCGCGTATGGACAGGGAACGGGTCGGAACGCGGTCTGCGACCGGAGCAAAGGGTTGGGCGGCAGTCTGTTCGGCCATGGCTTGTTCCGGGACCTGCCTAAATCATCTTGTCGTCGCCGGGCGACTCGTAGTAGACCGCTCTGCGGGACGCTCTCAGGGCGATGATTGTGAGTATCAGGATGATGATGAACAGGAACCAGGCCTGCGTCGAAGCGAACCCAAAGCGATAGCGGCGGAACGCGTTGAGGTACAGATAGAGGACATAGAACATCGAGGCATAGGCGGGGCCGCCGACGCCTCCGCTAACGATGTAGGCCGGCGTGAAGATCTGGAACGAACCAATCATGCCGGTGATGAAGGTGAACAGAATCACCGGGGAAATCATCGGCAGGGTCACGTTGCGGAACCGGCGAAAGGCCCCGGCACCGTCAATCCGCGCCGCCTCGTACAGTGCCGTGGGCACCCCCTGCAGGCCGGCCAGGTATATCAGCATCGAACCGCCAAAGCCCCACAGGCTCATCAGCACAAAGGAGGGCACCACCCAATTGGGATCGAAGAACCACCGCGGACCGGAAAGCCCCAGCGGGACCAGCCCCTCCTCGCCGACAAAGCGGCTGATGAGAAAATTGATGATGCCGAAACTGGGATTGAGCAGCCACTGGAACAGCAGGGCGACGGCCACGCTGCCGGCCACCAGCGCGGGGATGTAGTAGAGGGTCCGGAACACCCCCAGGAAGGGCACGCCCTTCTGGTTCAGCAGCATGGCCATCAGCAGGGAGACGACAATGCCCAGAGGCACGGCCATCAGCGTGTAGAGACCCGACACCTTGAGGGACTTGTAAAAGATGTCGTCCTGCAGGAGCCGCGCGTAGTTCTCGAATCCGACCGGACTCGGCGGATCGGCCACGTTGTATTCGGTGAAGCTCAGCGCCAGCGAGGCGAGGATCGGACCGCCGCGGAAGAGAATCAAGCCCACGATCCACGGGGAAATGAACAGCCAAAACCAGAGGGCCTCGTTGCGGGCCATCTTCGGTCTCGGCAATATCGAGATCATCTCAGGGGTCCCTGTTTCGCCGGTCCCATGGGCACCGGAAGAACGCCGACTCGCTTCAATTTGCAGGAAGGAAGGTGACTATACCACCTTGGCCATTCCTAATCCATACCCGACCCAGGGCGATGACCGGGGCCGTTCGGGCCAGGTCCATGCGCGCCGACCGCCAGATCTCCGTTCCGTCCCCGGCGTCCAGGGCCACCAGGTGGCTGCCCTCCCCGAAGCGGATCACGACATAGAGGTATCCGTGGGAGATGGCCGGCAATGAAACGAAGTTGAGCGTCTCATAGGTCCAAAGCACCTCCCCGGTCTGCAAATCGTGGGCGCGCAGCCGATGCCCGGACTTGCTGTAGACCCGGTCCCCGGCGGCTCCGGCGGGGATCACGGGGCCCACCGCCGGGTTCGCCTTCCAAACCACATCGCCGGTCTCGCCGTCCAGTGCCAGGAAGGAACCTTGGAACGACACATGAACCTGACCGTCCACCACCACCGGGGCAAAGAACTGTGCCACCTGCTCGTGGCTATGCCGCCACACCTCCGTGCCCGACTCCGTGTCGAAGGCGTAAACGTTGAAAAAGTCGGCGACATAGGCCAAGCCGTCACCCAGGGCGGCCGAGGACGTGACCGGCTCCGCCAGACGCGCGCGCCACACCTCCGCGCCGGTGTCATGGTCGATGGCGTGCAGGTTGCGACCGCTCGCGATCAGAAGGCTGCGGCCGGCCGGCAACGGCGCCGTCACGTGACCGCCCATGTTTTCCGCATTGCTGCCCACTTCGGGAAAGTCGAACTGCCACAGGAGATCGCCGTTCCCCGCATCCAGGGCGATCAGGGCACCCTGATCGCCTGCCTCGGCCCGCACGTATACGCGTTCCCCGTCCACCACGGGGGAAAGGTAGAAGCCCTTCAGGCGAATCCGCCAAGCGCGGCTGCCGTCGGCGGCCGCCACCGCGTCCAAGCCCCCCTCCATGTCGACGTAGAGATGCTCCGGACCGATGGACGGCGGACTGGCAAACAGTCCCGCCCCCTCAATCTCGATCTCCCCCTCGCGGACCAGGGGCGGCGCCAGACCGTTCCCGGAGTTCCGCAGGCGCTGGGGATTGCCTCCCTCCATCAGCCAAGTGCTCCCTTCCATGGGGGCGGAACCAAAGGGAATGGCAGTACAGCCGGCCAGCAGGCACATCACCACGGACAGTACCGTCAGGATGGATTGAGACAGGCGGGAAGGACTGCTCACAGAGTTGGCTCCTCGAGGTAGTGGACGCAGTGGCATAGAGATTCTGTCCGGTACGGGCGCGGCGGCAGGCATCCGAATCGGTTCGCGGGAACCCCATGTTGGATCCTTGTCCCCCACCCGCTCCCGATCCGGATCCCAAAGCCGCCGGACGGAACCGACCCTGCAACAACCCGCTCCCGGTACCGCGACAGTATCAGGGAACGCTCCAAGTTTTGTATACTGCGCGTACGGAATCCAGTAAGTCCTTGCCTTCGTATTTGACACTCCCGGCACCCGTTTCCGTCCCGTTCCCCCGCCGGCGCAATCCGCGTGAGGCATGCCTGCCGGCGCGCGCCCAGGTGTTGGCTCCCCAGCCCTCCGCCGGCCGTCCGACGCAGCCTGGCCCTCCTCCCTTGCTTCCACGCGGCGTCTCCGCCCCGCGGCCGGCATGCACCTGACCATCGTCGACAATCTGGAGCAGCTTCTGGCCGTGCTGCCACCTCCCCTGCGGGAGCTGCTGGACACCGATCCCCGGACACCGGAGCTGGTGGAGGTGATCATGGATCTGGGGCGGCTGCCCGAGGCGCGCTTCAGCCAGGCAGACGACACGCTGGGCACCCGGGAGATCGAATTCGACGATCTGGAGCAGACCATTCGCCGCATCGGCGAATTCGGCCGCGACAACCGCGCCGGGATCGAACGCACGCTGCACCGGATCTCCGCCATCCGTAATCGCAACGGCCAAATCATCGGCCTCACCTGCCGCGTCGGCCGGGCCATCTCGGGCACAATCGAGATCATCCGCGACATGATCGAAGGCGGCCGCAACATCCTGCTGCTGGGACGGCCCGGCGTCGGCAAGACCACCCTCCTGCGCGAGGCCGCCCGCGTCCTTGCCGAAGACCGGCGCGTGGTGATTGTGGACACCAGCAACGAGATTGCGGGCGACGGGGACATTCCCCATCCCGCCATCGGCCGCGCCCGCCGCATGCAGGTGGCCACCCCGGACCTGCAGCACGAGGTGATGATCGAGGCGGTGGAAAACCACATGCCCGAAACCATCATCATCGACGAAATCGGCAGGGAGCTCGAGGCCTTGGCCGCCCGCACCATCGCCGAAAGGGGCGTGCAACTGATTGGCACGGCCCACGGCAACACGCTCGAGAACCTGATCATGAATCCAACCCTC
The DNA here is from genome assembly GCA_034428255.1 of Anaerolineales bacterium. Taxonomy (GTDB): domain Bacteria; phylum Chloroflexota; class Anaerolineae; order Caldilineales; family Caldilineaceae; genus Bin34. The sequence continues at coordinate 1,537 of DAOUIC010000164.1, read as the reverse complement.
TCGGATCTGGTGGGCGGCCTCGAAAGCGTCACCCTGTCGGACGAGGAGGCGCGGCGGCGCGGCACCCGCAAGACCGTCCTGGAACGGCGGGCGCCCCCCACCTTCGACGTCCTGATCGAAATCCAGGAACGCCAGCGCATGGTTCTGCACCAGGATGTGGGCAATGCCGTGGACGGTCTGCTGCGCGGCTGGAAACTCAAACCGGAACTGCGCCAAGTGGACGAGGCCGGCGCCATCCAGCACGAACTGACGGACACCCAGGGCCCCTCCGAGCAGTTTTCGCGGTCGGCCGGCCTGCGACAAAGCACCGCCCGGAGCCTGAACATCGATTCGGAGACCTTCCATCGCCGGGATCGGTCCGCAACCCGGCCCCCCGAGGCCAACGGCACCAACGGCGCGCGCCATCAGACCCTGCGCGTTTTTCCCTTCGGCATCGGCCAGAACAAGCTGCGGGCCGCCTCCCGCAACCTGAACGTGCCGGTCTCCTTCGTCACGGACCTGAGCCACGCGGATGTGGTGGTCACCCTGCGCAACCATTACCGAACGCAGTCGCACGTGTTGTCCCTGTCGGAGCGCGCCGACATTCCGGTCTATGTCCTGCGCAACAACACGGCGTCCCAAATGGAACGCATGCTGGTGGATCTCTTCCACCTCGGTTCCACCGACCTGGATCCCTACGATGCCGCCATCCGCGAAACACAGGCCGCCATCCGCAAGGTTGGCGCCGGCCTGGACAACATCGAGCTGTCGCCCCAGCCGTCGGTGGTGCGGGACCAACAGCACCAGTTGGCCCGGGCAGCCAACCTCGCCAGCAACAGTCTGGGCCGGGAACCCCATCGCCGGGTCAAGATTTTCCGGCAGCGCACGTAATGTCCTGCAGGGGCTTGTTCCTCACGTTCGAGGGTCCGGAAGGGAGTGGCAAGACCACACAGTCCGCGATGCTGGCCCGACGCCTGGAAGACGCCGGCCACCGGGTTCTAGCGGTCCGGGAACCGGGCGGTACGGCCGTGGGCGAAGCCTTGCGCGACGTGCTGCTGAACCACCCCGGCCAGCCCCTGGATGTCCGGGCCGAGACCCTGATCTTCGCTGCGGCCCGGGCCCAGTTGGTCACGGAAGTACTCGAACCCGCCCTCGACCAAGGCCGCATCGTCCTGTGCGACCGGTTCGCCGACAGCACCCTTGCCTATCAGGGATTTGGCCACCGCCAGGATCTGGCGTTGCTCAGGCCCATGATCGAATACGCCACCGGCGGCCTGGAACCGTCCCTGCGCATATTCCTGGACATTCCCCCGGCGGACGGGTTGGCCCGATGCCTGACGAAGGAGCACAAGGATGCACAGTTCCGTTTGGCGGATGCCGATACGCGCGAATGGAACCGCATGGACGCCCTGGACCTTTCCTTCCATCAACGCGTTTATGAAGGCTATCTGGAGTTGGCCGGGCAGGATCCGGAAAGCTGGCTGACCGTGGATGCCAAAGGGGACCCGGCCGCAGTCCACACCAGAATTTGGGAAGGGGTCTCCGTCCTGCTTCCCAA
>DAOUIC010000163.1:0-1666 GCA_034428255.1 Anaerolineales bacterium | reverse complement strand
CCAGTTCGGCCAGTTCGTGATCCTGGTCCCGAACCTTGATCTCCAGTTCCGCGCGGGTTGCCGCAGCCTGTTCGGTTGGTGCCGGCATCACGTCGATGCCGGTAATCCGATCCACCAGCGGCTGCAACAGGAGATGGCGAATCAGCTTCTGCCCCAGATTACCCTGTGCACCAGTCACAAGCACGTGTCGACCCATGTCCGCTCAAGCTCCTTTCAGCCGTGGAAGGCGGCCACTTTTTCGAACAGATCCCGGAAGATCGCATTGCGGTCCACCATGACGGCCTCGCGCATGGGCTGGCCCTCCGGCTGCGGAATCCAGTCCAGCGTTGCGGTATGCAGATCCGGCGTCGCGGCCACGCGGCTGTGCGTCCAATCCGGATTGATGACGTAGGCGGTTGCGGCCAGGTCCCAAACCTCCTTGGCCCAGGCATAGTGGTCGTCGCTGTAGGCGGCAAACCGGTCCGTCAGGAAGGCGCCGACCGGGCCCAGGGGCGCCAGATGCCGCTCCAGCTCCGGAACGGTGGTGAGCAGGTGGGAAGCAACCCCCCAGCACGGAAACAGGGTCAGCGAGGGGCTGAGTTGGAGCAGCAACCGCGAAGCGATCGGATCCTGCATGAGATTGAACTCGCGGGCGTTGGTCCGGTGCGGCGGCTGCCCGCCCAACCACACGACGCGCATCCGATCGCCAATGTCCAGATTTCGTTCACGCGCAGCCAGCAGCACCGAGGACACGTTGGTCGGAGCGCCGATCGCCACCACGTACAGCGGTTCGTCGCCTTCCGCGAGCAGGGACAGCATGTGCTCAACGGCCGGACTCTGCACGATATCCCGGGGAGATTCCATGAACCGATCGGAGCCCCTGAACACCATGCCTTCCGGTTCCCGCCCCAACAGCCCGAACAGGCGCAGGATTTCCTCGTGACTCTTCTCCATGCCGTCGCCGGCGCTGGATGAACGATTGTTCAGGAACGGTGCGGCGTAGACCGCCTGCAGGTCCACCTCGGCGGGGGACAGCATCACGTGGACCAGGGCGAACTGGTCGTCTATTTCGTTGTAGGTGTCGGTGTCCAACACCATGCGGACGCGGCCCGCGGGAGGCGGCGGTTCCGACGATCGGACTTCAGCCATGTCGATGGGAGGATCCTGCTGGTGGAAACGCGAAGCGGCTGGACTGCCTGCACCGGAGACCGAGGACCGAGGTTCGACCCGAAACCAGTCCAGCCGACCCGGTGCATGAAGTTCAAAGCTGTTGCATGAACTCGAAAATCATCTCGTTGCTGCCCGGCAGGGCCTCGTGTCCGAAGTCCGGGAAGAACTCGACGGACTTCGGCGACGTGATCTTGTTGTAGGCGGCGAACTGCGTGGACGGTGGACAGATCTGATCCATCAGACCGGTGAACATCATCACCTCGGCCCGGATGCGCGGAGCCAGGTGCTGCACATCGATGTAACCGAGCCGGGTGAAGGCCGCATCCTCGCGCTTGTGCTGCGGATCGTACTTGCGGAACCAGTCCCTCAGTTCCTGATAGGCGTTGATCGTCAGATCCATCTCCCAGGTACGTCTGTAGTCCGTCAGGAACGGGAACACCGGTGCCGCCCGTTTTACCCGGGGTTCCAGGGCGGCCGCGGCAATCGTCAGCCCGCCGCCCTGACTGCCGCCGGTGAC
>DAOUIC010000162.1:0-1815 GCA_034428255.1 Anaerolineales bacterium | reverse complement strand
GGTCCAAAAGATCGGGGTCCCGCATCTCCGCGTAGGTGGGCCCGTACACCGGACGATTCGAATCGGACATCTGCGGCATGCCTCCGGCGAAGCGCATCTTGGGGTTGCGGACCTATAATTTCAGGCCGCGTGCGTCCCTTACCGTACTACGATTCCGTGTGAACCAAGCGCACGGGTCATTGCCTTGCTCAGTCTCCGCCGACACGGCCCTTGACGAGGCACGCCGCGGATTGCCAACCCTCAAACTCCGGATTCAACACTGCCGACATCCATGCCACAGTCAACACTCACCCACCTTGAATGCAGCCTGACCGGCCAAACCTACGAAGCGGACCGGGTCATGAACCTGGCACCCAACAGCCAGCGTCCCCTCCTGGCACGCTATGACCTGGCCGAAGCGGCCAAGTCCCTTACACCGGAGAACCTGGTCCGCCGCAAACCCGGCATGTGGCGCTATCGGGAAGTTCTCCCGGTCCGATCGGACGCCAACGTAATTGACCTCGGAGAAGGTTCTACGCCCCTGCTGAAGGCCGCGCGCCTAGGCGAGACCATCGACTGCCCGAACACCTACATCAAGGATGAATCGCTGAATCCAACCGGCAGCTTCAAGGCACGCGGCCTGGGGATGGCGGTTTCCCGCGCCAAGGAACTGGGCGAAACCGTCCTCGCCATCCCCAGCGCCGGCAACGCCGCCGGCGCCATGTGCGCCTACGCGGCGGCCGGAGGGCTGGAGGCCCACGTCTACATGCCACGGGACGTGCCGCACACCTTCAAGGCCGAATGCCAAGCCTACGGCGGCAGCGTGACGCTGGTGGACGGCCTAATTACCGACTGTGGCGCCAAGGTGGCGGAAGGCGTGCAGGCACACGGCTGGTTCGACCTGAGTACGCTCAAGGAACCGTACCGCCTCGAAGGCAAGAAGACCATGGGCTATGAAATCGCCGAGCAGTTCGACTGGACGCTGCCGGATGTCATCATCTACCCCACGGGCGGCGGAACAGGCCTGGTGGGCATGTGGAAAGCCTTCGCGGAAATGGAGGAGATGGGCCTGATTGGCTCAAAACGCCCCAGGATGGTGTCCGTGCAGACCACGGGTTGCGCCCCCATCGTCAGGGCCTACGACCGCGGCGAGCGGTTTGCCGACGAATGGGAGAATGCGGCCACGATTGCCGACGGCCTGCGCGTGCCCAAGGCCGTGGGCGACTTTCTGATCCTCGACGCGGTCCGGGCCAGCGAAGGTACCGCCATCACCGTGACCGACGAAGCCATCATGGAATCGGTCGGTCTCATGGCATCCCTGACCGGAGTGTTTCCGGCCCCCGAGGCCGCTGCTTGCTTGGAGGCACAAAGGGTGCTGCTCAGCCAGCACATGATTGGCCGGGACGAAACCGTGGTCCTGTTCAATACCGGCACGTCCCTCAAGTACACCCATCTGTTCGACTGAGGGAATGCCGCGCCGGTCCCTCCTGCACACAGCCGGGCACGGCACTCCACACGCATCAGGGCCCCCCAATATGGCCAATGACCGCTCCCGCGTTCTCATTACCGGTATTACGGGCCGCGTTGGTTCCCATTTGGCATCGGAGCTTCTGGCACGGGACGTTGCCGTCAGGGGCCTCGTGATGCCGAACGACCCGTTGCGATCGGAGGTGGATCCCGCGGTTGAGGTGGTGGAAGGCTCCCTTGACGATGCCGTTGCCCTGGACGCAGCCGTGGCCCATGTGTCGCATATCGTCCATTTGGCGGCCGTAATCCTCTATCAACCCCACCAGGACGATCTGATTTGGCGCGTCAACGTGGAGGGCACGCGCAATC
>DAOUIC010000161.1:0-26649 GCA_034428255.1 Anaerolineales bacterium | reverse complement strand
GGCGACAGGCTCTCCTGGTTGACGACCGTGATCGTGCAGCCGTGTTGCGTGGCGCAATGCTCGAACCCGTCGAAGCCGAAACGGGTCGGACGGTCCCTGCGGGCCACCGGCAGGTGGACGAGTTCCCGCTTCCCGATGCGTTCCCTCAGCGACAGGAACACCGGGCGCTTGACATGCAGGCCACCCCCGACTGCCGACTGCCACTCGTCCACGGCCACGCCTGCACCCGGGCCATACGCCTCCATCGCCGAAACCTGACGTTTCCGATCGTTCCGCGGTCCCCGACCGGACACCCGGCAGTACACCACGGTCAATCCCTGCGGGGCCGCGTCTCCCGCACTCGGGAACCGCCGTGCGTCCGCCTCGGTGTGGTACCGCCTTCCGGTCGCAGTCCCGCGGGCCGGGAACGTGCCGTTGCGATCCATGACGCGCAACGGATGCGCCGAACGTCCCACGCGGGCGCCAAACTGCGGGATGCGGTAAATCCTGTCCATGTCAAACATGGTGCTATGCAACACAATTCAATACAAAATTGAAGGCTTATCGATGCACTGTATCCGCCTGCCTTGGGTGCCGGTTGGTTCAGGGATTGAAGGCATGCTCGAACAGGGCGCGGGCAGTCAGGATGTACATGGTGTCCCTGTGGACGAATACATCCAGGAGGCCGTCGAAGGCTTCCTCCATGCCGTTGGGGGGCACAAGCTGGTGCCGAAACGCGCCCGTGTTGGGGTCCAGCACCAGGATGCTGCCGCGTCCGGAATCCACCAGCAGCATGTAGTTGTTCTGTTCCGTGTCGGCCTCAAGGTCGACAAACCGACTGTTGAAGCCCACAGCCCCGTGCACCGCAAAGGGCAGCTGAATGTTGGCTTGGCTGCCGGAAGCCTGTCGTCCCAGCGATACCACGGTGTTGTTGTCGAACAACAACCAGATGTTGTCGCCCACGTGCATGCCGACCGCACCGCTCAGATCGATCGGTTCCGGCAGCCAGGGCTCTTCGTGCACGACGGCCTGGTTGAGGTTGTAGCGCCAAATCTGTCCGTGGCCGCTGTCGGCCACGTAGAGGCGGTTCGAGTAGAAGTCAATCTGGACCGGACTGATCCATGCATTCCTGCTGCCGAGGGTCACATGGGAGATGAGATCCGTGTCGTTGTACTGGAACAGATGACGGTCTTCGTCGATGAGATACAGGCTGGGCTTGTCGCTGTGCGCGGTCTTGGTCGGTTGGAACGCCATGTCCACGATCCTGCCGACCGTAACGCCGTCGATGACAGTGTCCTGGCTCAGTATCTCCTGGGGAGCTCCCCCCTCCTTCCGGCGCAGGGAGTCCAGTCGGTATTTGGTAACCGTTCGGTGATCACTGGCCAGGACATACAGGTCCTGGAAGTTGATCGCCATGCGTGCCGGAGGGTGGTCGCGCCCGAACGTCAACAGCGGCTCGGTCAGTCCCAGCAGCGGAATGCGTTGGAAGGCATCGTCCCAAAGTTCCAGAATCTTCAACTGGAGGGCGTTCAGGCCGGGTGACGGCCCTTGCGTCTCCTGAATGCTTTGGGCCAGTTCGCGGGCCTGCTGCAGTTGCTCCTGGGCCGCTTCGTACTGCTCGCGTCCCAGCAGCGCATCCGCCTTCTCCACCTGCTGTTGGATCAGGGCCAGGGCCACCGGATCATCCTGGCTGCCCGTGGGCTCGTTGATTCGATACGCGAAATACGTGGCGGCCGGCACGGTTATCAGCAGGCACAGAAGCAACATGGCCGACCACGACTTCGGAATCCTCCGCCGGGGCTGACGCTCCTGAAGCGTGTGGTAGATCTCCTGGAGGTTGGGGAGGGCAACCGCTTGGCCGGGACTCGGTGCGGTTGCCGGCACGGTGTGGGGCGAAACCACCGCGTCGCCCGGACTCTCTGCGGATGGCTCCGCAATCGCTACGGGTTGCGTACCGGCCTGGGTCTCGGCATTCGGGTCGGGAAATGCCTCGCCGAACCACACCTTCAGTCTCTGGCCCGCGGATCGCAGGAACCGGCCGCCTCCTCCAAACAGGCCGTCCCCCGCATTCGGTCCGTGGCCGCGCGTGTCCAGCGCGGACTGCAGGACGGCCGCGGGTTTCGGTTCCCGCTCCCTGTCCTCACCGTGATGGGCGTCCGACTTCGCTGCAGGATTTCGGGGTACCGCCGGGACCTCCAGATCGGCCGAGGCCAGGATGACCTTCGGTTCGGACATCTCGAAATCGGTTGGCTCTGGGGCTTCTTTGGCTTCGGGCGCGGATGCCGTCATCCCGGCTGCCGGCATTGGGTCCGGCCGCGTTTGTTCCCCTGTCGCGTCCGGATGTGCTGGAGCCACAAACCGGATTTTGTCGGGCTGGTCGGGCTGGTGCGCGGAAACCGGTGTCGGGATTGCGATCAGAAGTCCGGGGGCTCCCTGACGGCGGGACTGGGCGGCAAACCAGTCCGCTCGCTCCGGCCGCGTGCCATCTGCCAAGTCGGTTACCGCGGTCGCCAGGGTCTGTTTGGCAGCCTCGGCAGTGGCCTGGGTTTCGTTGGTGGCCAACCAGTCGGATGTGGCCAGAAGGCATCCCTGGCCCGGGGCCAGTCCGCCTTGGTAGGTTCCGGGGATGAGCCGGTTCGGCCCGCCGGCCAGACCGCCGGTGGGCGCTGAACCGGTGGGGAACACGTCCGCGGTCGCCTGCCCCGTCACTACGTGACAGGTTCCGTCGGTCCAGGCCACTTTCAATTCGCGGGCCCGCACCTCCGCCACCGAGGCGGTGCCCTCCAATGGGATGTCGGGGTAGTCGCGGCGGATGTATCCCAGGTACACATGGAGTGCAACCAGGGAATCGGTCAAGGCGCTGATGCCTTTGGCGGAGGACAGGAGGTAGCTGCGGCAGACCCTGAGGCTGAATGCGGTGATCAGGTCCCCTACCTGCTCGCGGGACAGGTGTTCCCTGAGGACCGGAAAATCCAGAACCACGCAGAACGTGGCTCCGCCGCGCCTTCGATTCTCACTGGCAGGGACTATCCGGGTACACGACCCGGATGGGAAATCTTGTGCGGTGGGGTGGGAAGCGAATAGGACGGATGGTTCGTCTTGTTCATCAGGTGCGATGTAGGACGGCATTGTTGTGTCAACTGACCAGAACAAGGGGTGGAATGGATGCACGCCACCCAGCGTGCTTGACGGAAGCGGAAGCCTACATGACGTTCACGGCCGGTGGATGGAGCGGATTCCCGGAGTGCGGAAGGCGTCAGTCGCCCGACTGCAGCGTGCGGGTAATAATGTCCAGTTGCTCGGAATTGGACACCTGATCTTTTCGCTTGCGGCCTTTGCGCCCCTTCCGCGCCCCCTGTCCCTGCTGCGCTTTCATGAATGCCAGTTCCATGGCATTCATCGGCGGGGCGTCATTGGTGCCGAAGGGATCCTCGATCTCCTCGTCGTCCGGCGCATCCAGGAGGCGGCGGCGGCTTACATCCAGTCTCCGGCGCCGGGAACTGACCATGAGAATCATGACTTCAACTTCCTGGCCGACCTCCAGCTCGTCGGCGGCATTCACGACATGGTGATGATCGATTTCGTCCAAGGACATGAAGGCGTCGACGCCAACGCCGACGTCCAACAGGGCGCCCCGGTCGTTGAAGTCCTTGACGGTACCGTTGATTCGGGCTCCTCGGCGCAGATCGGAGATTAGCTTGACATCAGGCGGCAGCTTGCTGACGGCAATCTGCCACTTGCTGCCCTTTTCCTTGGGCATGCTGATTTCGGTGACCCAGACATCGAACTCGTCGCCGACTTTGACGACGGCATGGATGTCCTGCACCCGTTCCTGGGACAGGCGGCTCACCGGCAGGAAACCGTCCTTGTCGGAACCGATGTCGCAAAAGGCTGCGGCATCAATGACGGCCTTGACTACGGCCTGACGCTTTTCACCGATCTTCAGGTTTTTGATGGACTTGTAATCCGGCCGGATCAGCGTCAGGTCAATCTTGTTGGTTTCCCGGTTCAGCTTGTGGATCCAGACATGGATCCGGTCGCCGCGCTTGAGTTGCCTCGAAGGTTGAAAAGCCTCGAGTTTTTCTTTGTTGTAGCGGAGATACGGCAGGAACTGGCTCTTGTGGAGAAATCCTTCCTTGCCCGTTCCGATATCGACCCAGGCGCCCTGGCGGTCCGTAACGCGGGTGACGGTCCCGTCGCGTCTGTCTCCGACGGCCAGGGTTACGATCTTCTTCTTCTGCTTGGGCCGTTTGACCGGCTCCGGATCCGCTGGTTGCGCTGTCGCATCCGCAGCCTGCGGCTTGGGCTGGGACGCAGCGGCAGCAAGGTCCTGTGCGCCCTGGATGCCGTCGGAGACGGTGACCTGCCCGGAGGAGGGCGAGGGATTGTTGTCCATTGTTGGTACGGGTGGTGGTGTGACTGCCGAGGACGCGGAGAATGGGTTGACGGGACACAATTATAGGCCGCAGCCGATTCATTCCCCAAACGGGACGGTCTGGGCCGGGCGGGGACGGGGCCAAGGAGCCCCCTTCCCACTCCCGTTGGTCAGGCATCCATGTGTGATAATCCCGTAGTCGGAGGATGCGCCTGTCCCGACTGGTTTCAACCGTGGCTGATTCACCTGAACCCTTGACCATGTCCCTGGCCGGACGGAGGGTGCTGGTGACGGGCGGAGCGCACCGCATCGGGCGTCGCATCTGTCTGGATTTGGCTCGCGCCGGGGCCAGCGTGACCTTTTCCTGGCTGAGTGCCGAACGGCAGGCGCGGGCCACCTTGGCCGAGTTGCAGGCCATCGATGCGGGAGCCTCCGCGGTGCGGTGCGATGTGACCCGGCTTCGGGATGTGCACAGTCTCCGGGACCATCTGCACCACCGGGGGGGCGGTCTGGACATCTGCATCAACTCCGCCAGTCCCTGGGAGTTCGATGCGTTCCCCTTGACGGACTATGCATCCTGGCATCGCGTGACCCGTGCGTCCATCGACGGGTGCATGTACGTTTGCAATGAACTGCTGCCCCTGTTGCTGGAGTCGTCCTCGCCCTCCATCATCAATATTCTGGACACCATCGTGCGTCAGCCCAGAACCGGATTGACGGCCCACGCCGTGGGCAAGGCCGGATTGGAGGCCCTCACCCGGCAGTTGGCGCTCGAACTCGCGCCCAGGGTCAGGGTCAATGGCCTTGTGCCGGGGCCGGTGCTGCCCCAGCCCGACCTGTCTCCGAATGCCCGCCGGCGGGTGGCGGACGCGACGCTTCTGGGCCGATGGGGAACACCCGAGGACGTCGTGCGCGGCGTGCGCTTCCTGATTGATTCGGACTTTGTCACCGGATCGCTGCTGTTCATCGATGGTGGGGAGAGTATCGCCATGCACCGCAGGCCGCGTTGATGCCAGCGCAGGGAGGGGCTGCCGTGGTCCGGCCGGCACTGGTGGATCGGGAGTGCCTGGAACGGAGGGAGCTCGCGATGCTGGCCCCGTATGCCGTGTGCAGCCTGCACAGCCGTGGTCGCGTCCAGCCGGAGGCGGTCGACGAGTGGCGCACCTGCTTTCAGCGGGACCGGGACAGGATTGTCCACTCGCGCGCCTTTCGCCGTCTGGCCCACAAGACCCAGGTGCAGCCATTGCCCGGCAGCGACCATGTCCGGACGCGGCTCACGCACAGTCTGGAGGTGGCGCAGATAGGTCGTTCCGTGGCGCGTCGGCTGAACGTCAACGAGGATCTGGTCGAGGCCATATGCCTTGCCCACGATTTGGGACACCCCCCGTTCGGACACGAAGGGGAACAGACCCTGAACGAACTGTTGTCCGATGCCGGTGGCTTCGACCACAACCTGTTCACGTTTGAACTGCTGGACGTGCGGGAACGGCGTCGACCGGACAGGCCCGGCCTCAACCTCACGTACGAGGTCAGGGAAGGCATTCTCAAGCACGGGTCCGCGCCGTCGGCCCGCCAGATTGAACGGGTGGAAGAGGAAGGGCTGCGCCCGTGGGAAGCGGCGTCGCTGGAGGCCCAGATCAGCAACCTGGCCGACGAGATTGCCTACAACTCAAGCGATTTGGACGACCTGATGCGCTTTGGTGAAGGGAACGGCCAACGCTTGGCCGGGGCCGTCAGGGAATTGGACGTGTACCGGCGCATTCGGGCGCATGCCGCAAGCCGTGAACTGGAGGAGGCCGACCTGGATTCTTCGACCTCGCGCAAGGTGCTGATTACCGCAATGGTGGGCCAGGCCATCGGCGACTGCGTGGAGGCCACCGTCAGAAACCTGCAGAGCTGCAACATTCGCAGTCTTGCCGACGTGCGGCAGTGCGGTGATCGGCCCTTGGTGCGTCTGGATGCCGAGTTGGAATCCATGTACGGCGAGTTGCGGCGGTTCCTGGCGGTCAACTTCTACCGGACCAGCAGGGTGCGGGTCCGTGCCATGGCGGGTGTGGACGCCATTCGCCGTGTGTTTGCGGCGCTGGTGTCGGATCCGGCGCAGTTGCCGCCGGCCTGGCGGGGCGAACTGGACTGCCGGGATCGGCGAGCCGTGGTCGGCGCCTATATCGCGACCATGACGGACCGCTTTCTGCTGGACATGGACGTCCGGCTCCGTTGAGGCGGGGGCCAATCCGTTTGGCTCCTCCGGATTTCAGCGTCGGGGACGCGGTTCCCGGTACTCCTGATACTCGGGGTCCTCCAACTCCGCGGCCTCGTCCGCCGAGGCCGAGTCCTCGGTCCCAAACCGGGTCAGGCCTATGTCGCGCAACCGGGTGCGGGCCCGTTCCAGGAATCCAGTGAACTTCCCGAATTGGTTTCGGAGACCGCCTCCTGCACCCAAATCGACCTCGGAGTGCAAGCTGGCCACCGCCTCGCCTTGCGTTTCCGCAGCCGCCTCCTGGGCAATCAGGCGCCAGGCCACAAACAACAGGCCCGCAACCAGGACCAAACTGCTCAACAGTGAGAACAACTGAATGAAACGGTTGTCCCTGACCAGTTCCGGAGGCGGACTTCCTTCCGAAACGGGCAAGGCGCTCCCGTCCGGCGTCTGCGGGCCGTCGATGAGCATGCCCTGCAGGGCCAGGAGATTGGCTTCGATCAATTCCTGTTCGCCGTCGTCCAGGATCAGGCCTGCACTGCCGTCGGCGCGCAGCAGGCCCAGCGCCTCGTTGACCGCCAGTCTTGGATCCGATGCCATGTAGCCCAGGATTTTGGCCGCACCGGGGGACAGCGAGTCCGAACCGCTGATCTGCTGGTCCTCGGCCAGGCTGTTGACAATCAGGATTTTGTAGGCGCCGAGCAGATCGGCCGGCAGCGCGCCTTGCCACTGGACGGGCCACGCGTACCACGCCAGAGCGATGCCGGCGGCCAAGCTGAAGGCGATGACGACCACATACTTGATGAGGGGCCGCACAAAACCCCTCACCCGCAAATCGGAAACACGAATCATGTCATTCCACCGAGGCCTGATTCTTCGATTGCAGCGATGATGGACTTGACGGACTGCATGTGGTTCTTGCGTCCCACCAGCAGGGCATCGGGAGTGTCCACAACGACCAAGTCCTGAACGCCGACCATTGCGACCAGGCGTCCGTTGGCAAAGACGATGTTGTGTTGGCTGTCGACGGTGACAACCCTGTCGCCGACCACGACATTGGCATCCCCGTCCTTCTCCAGTATGCGCTCGAGTGCATCCCAGCTGCCCAGGTCGGTCCAGCCCGTCTCCAGATGGACCACCGTGCAGTCGGCGGCCTGTTCAATGACCACCTGATCGATGCTGCATGGCTCCAATGCCTTCCAGGTTTCGCCGTTCGGGCCCGGATTGTGGGCCGCCGCCAGCAGGTGCGGAGCGCACTGCGCCAGGCGACGGCGCAGGCTGTCGACGCGGCTGACGAGGATGCCGCAATTCCAGAGGCAGTCGCCGCGCGCGAGCAGGCGCGCGGCAGCCGCGGCGTCCGGCTTCTCGCGGAAGCTGTGCACGCGCGCGGCGGGCGGAGTGCTGGCTGGGACCAGCGGGGCGCCCAGCCTGATGTACCCGTATCCCGTGTGCGGATGGTCGGGTACAGCGCCAAGCAGTACCAGGGAACCGTCGGCCGCGAGTTCGGACGCGCGGGTCAGGGCTTGGCAGAAAACGACTTCATCCTGGATCCAGTGGTCCGATGGCAGCCAGATCGCAATTTCGCTGTCCGCGTCCGCCGGCAAATGGGCCAATACCCAAGCGAAGGCGGGGGCCGTATTGCGGCCTTCCGGCTCGGACAGGATCCGTGCCCGGTCAAGGTGCGGAAGCTGTTGGCGGACCAAATGGGAGGTGCTGCGGCCAGTTACCACCCATGTGCGCTCCGACGGCAGCAGGGGGGAGATCCGGCGGCAGGTCGCTTGCAGCAGCGATTCTCCCTGTGCGAGCAGATCGTCAAACTGCTTGGGCGCCTGCTGCCGACTGCGAGGCCACAGGCGATTCCCGCTGCCGCCAGCTAGGACTACGCCTATCATCGATGATTGCTTCCATGGCGTGGCAGGGCTCCCGACCGGCTACCGCACGGGCGGACCCTGTTTGGTTTGGTCTGTATCTTATCCTACTTGGGCAGCAGACCCGGCAGCAGGTGCACGATTACCGATCGTCCGGGGATGTCCACCTCGGTCACCACCTCGCGGATGGCAGGCAGCAGAATTGGCTGGCTGAGTCCCAGATCCGGAGCTGGGGACACTTCCCAGACATCGTTGGCTCCGGTTGCGGCCACCTCGGTCACCACACCCAGGTACAGGCCGGTATCGGTCGTGACGGATGAACCGACAATGTCGTGAATCCACCAGGTTCCCGGCTCCGGCGGCGGCACCTCCTCTTCCGGCACGGAAAGCCAGGCGCCGCGCAGGGATTCGGCGGCGGTTCTGTCCCGAACCTCGGCGAACCGTACGAGCAGCGCCTGCTTGTGGCGTCGCGTGGACAGGACCGTCAGCGGACTTTGCCCGTGGGTGCTGTACAGGATCTGTTGTGGGGCAAACCGTCCGTGGTTGTCGGTGACAACGCGTATGCCCACCTCGCCCTTGATGCCGTGGGGCTTCTCGACGCGTCCGACGACGAAGTGGTCGTCGGGATAGGGAGCAGCCATGGGCGGCCACCGACAATGGGGCGGCGGTTCAGGCCTGGTCGTCCTGCCCGCGTTCGGTCGGGGTCAGGCCATCGCCGATTTCCTGCCAGGAGTCGACGTGCAGGGCGACATGGGCGTGCGGATTGGTTGACGACGCCTTGACCAGGGCCCGGAGGGCTCGGATGTTGTCCCCGTTGCGTCCAATGATGAACTTCATGTCTTCCTGATGCACCAGCAGGTTGAATTCCAGGTCCTGGTCGTACTGGTGCGCCTCCACCTCGACATCGTCCGGATGCTGCGCCAGGGTCGAGGCGACCCAGGTTACGAGCTGGCCAATGCGGTCGATGGTGCTGTCCGCGTCATGCTTCGACATGTTCGTCCGTTTCGGTCGCGGGCGCGGCCTCGGCAGCGGCCACCTTCAGTAGACGTTGCACGGCCGGTGTCGGCTGCGCGCCGCGGGCAATCCAATGGTTGGCCCGTTCCACGTCCACCACGATGGTTTCCGGTTCGGTGCGCGGATTGAAGTGCCCGATGTTCTCGATGAAACTGCCGCTGGTGGCCTTGCGTTGATCCGCGACCAGGATGCGGTAGGTCGGCTTGTTCTTGGTGCCTTTGCGCACCAGTCGAATACGTACCACTGTGTAGGGTCTCCTGAGGGTTGTTGGTGTCAGCGGAGATCCTGCCCCGCCATCAGCCGCTTCATCTGCCGCGTGCGGCCACGCTGGCGGCCGCGGCCGCCTCCCGACATCTCCTTAATCATGCCCTGTGCCTCGCGGAAGCGCTTGAGGAGATCGTTCACATCCTGCACGCGCGTGCCGCTGCCGGCCGCGATGCGGCGGCGGCGGCTGCCGTTGAGCACGCTGGGGTTGCGCCGTTCCTGCAGTGTCATGCTGTTGACGATGGCTTCGCTCTGCTTCAGACCGTGCTCCATGTCCTCTTCGTCGAGATCCGCGATCAGATTCCGGGCGCCCGGCAGGAGTTTCAGAAGGTCCGACAGGCTGCCCATCCGCTTGAGCGAGCGCAACTGGTCGAGGAAATCCTCGAAGTCGAGTTGGCCGCGGGCCATTTTGTCGCCCAGCCGTTCACTCTGCTCGTCGTCCAGAAACTGCTCGGCCTTCTCGATGAGGGTAAGAACATCCCCCATGCCCAGAATGCGGCTGGCCATCCGTTCGGGCTCGAACACGTCGAGACCGTCCATCTGCTCGCTGGTCCCCATGAATTTCACGGGAACCCCGGTTACCTGTCGCACGCTGAGAGTGGCGCCTCCGCGGGCATCGCCATCCACCTTGGTCATGATCAATCCGGTGAGGGGCATGCTGGTCTGGAAGCCTTCCGCCACATTGACGGCTTCCTGGCCGGTCATGGCATCCACCACCAGCAGGGTCTCGGCCGGATTGACCCGATCCTTGATCTCGGCGAGCTCCGCCATCAGCACAGAGTCGATTTGGGTGCGGCCGGCCGTGTCCAAGATACAGACCGTATGCGCCTTGCTGCGGGCGAACTTCATAGCGCGGGCCGCGATGTCGGGTGCCCGGGCACCTTCGCGCTGGGCGAACACCGGAACATCAATCTGCCTGCCCAGAGTCTCAAGCTGATCGATCGCAGCCGGCCGCTGCACGTCCGCGGCTACCAGGAGCGGAGTCTGGCCCCGTCTGCGCAGGTGCACGGCCAGCTTGGCCGCCATCGTGGTTTTGCCCACGCCCTGCAGGCCCACCAGGGCCAGGGCATGGGGGGCCTGACCGGCAAAGTTTAGCGGCGCCGGTTCGCCCAGCAGGGCAATCAGCTCTGCATGCACGATTTTAACCACCTGCTGGCCAGGGGTCAGGCTCTGCAGGACTTCGGTCCCGGTGGCG
The DNA here is from genome assembly GCA_034428255.1 of Anaerolineales bacterium. Classification (GTDB taxonomy): domain Bacteria; phylum Chloroflexota; class Anaerolineae; order Caldilineales; family Caldilineaceae; genus Bin34. Next base: position 15,754 of record DAOUIC010000161.1, on the reverse strand, counting down.
CGTTCCCGGATGCGCTGGGTGAAGTCCTTGACGACCCGGTAGTTGACGTCCGCCTCCAGCAGCGCCATGCGGATTTCGCGCATGCCGGCCGTGATGTCCTTCTCGTCCAGGCGCCCCTTGCGCGACAGGGCGTCAAACGTGTTCTGAAGTCTTTGGCTCAGCGAATCGAACATGCCTGCAAGCACATGGGGTCAAATCGGCCGGTGGCGCGCCGCGCCGTCCGGCCCACTCGAACGGGACCGCACATTGTAGCGGCGGCCGGGCGGCAGGCGCAATATTTGCGGTTTCCGGGAGGCATCGCGCCCGGCCGGGAGGCCACGCGATCAGAGGTTTTGGTCTTCGGTGTTGTTGAGGGTGTTGAAGCGGAGCTCGGACATGGAACCTTCATCGGCTTGCCCTGCGTCCCGGTCGCCGTCGTCGGCAATCGAGTCCAGGTCGCCGTACAGCATGCGTTGGACCCGGGCGCGCGCCCGGCCCGACATGGAGGGCGTGGTCTCCTGGGCCAGCAGCCGCAGTGCGTTGGCTATGATCAGACTCTCCTCGACAACAGCGCGGTCGGCGGCCGAAAGGGACCCCAGATACCGATCCTGAAGTTCACTGTTGCCTGCCAGGTGATCGGCTTGGTCGAACAACGTGCCAATGCGGCCATCTTCCTCCGACAACGGGGGAAACTCCGATTGGTGATCGAACGGGGGCATGTCGGATTACTCCTTGGTCAACCCAGGTCCCGCGTCAGGGCGGCCCTGAGTTCCTTGATGGCCCGGAACTGCATCGCCCTGATGGATACCTCGGTTTTGCCCATGATCGCCGCCACCTCCTTGACACCGTAGCCCTCAAGGAAGCGCAGGGATATTACCTGAGCCTGGGAGTCGGGCAGGCGCGCAATGGCCGCCCGCAGGGATTCGGCATCCAGGGAATCCCGGGTGGCGCGGAACGGGTCCGGTTCGCGCGAAGGCAGGTTCATGTGCGTGTCGATCGGGAAGAACGCGGCTCGCACGTCCCGGCGGATGTGGTCGCGAATCTGGTTGTTGGCAATGGTATAGAGCCATGAGGTAAAGGTGTACTTCCACGGTTGGCCTCTGTTGATGGCCTCGTAGACCTTGAGAAACACGTTGCCTGTGAGGTCCTCCGCCAGTTGAAGGTCGGGGACGCGCGTGTAGATGAACCGGAAAATGTGGCCCGAGCACAGATCGAAAAGTTGGTTGAAGGCATCGGGATCGCCGTTCCGGGCGTCATCCAGAAGGTCGGTGGGAATCTTGACTCTCACGTCGGGTCGGGGCTGTGAAGAAGGGAGAAAAACGAGACCCGCAGACTCGTCCTTACCCTTAACGATAGCAGTCGCAGGGCCTGTCGGGGCTGTCCATTGCGAAATTCGACCGCGCTCCGGGAGCGGCCGCCTCATTCGCCCCGGGCAGATCCGCGATCGTGGCGGGCTACGAAGTGCAGCCTCTGGCCGATTGTGACCAGCAGCGCCAGACACATGGGGACCAGCACCACATCCGCCACATTCAGCATGAGGCCGGCGCCCAGCAACACGATGCGTTCGCTGCGCTGCAGCCAGCCAGCCTTGCCGGGAATCTCAAGGCCTTCCGCCCGGGCCTTGACATAGGACACGACCACCGATGCCCCAATCACCGCGGCGGTCAACGGAATGCTCCAGCTCAGCGGCAGGCGCATCGGTCCGCCAAGTTGCAGGTGGATCAACAGTCCCAACAGGACGCAGATTTCGGACAGACGGTCGAAAGTGCTGTCCAGGCAGGCTCCATATCGCGTCACGCGGCCCGTGTTGCGGGCCAGCAGGCCGTCCAGACTGTCCAGGCCGGACACCAGGATGTAGGCCAACCCACCCCATCGGGTCCACCCGGCCGCAATCAAGTAGGCCGTGGCTACGGCCAGCCACAAGCCGATCCAGGAGATAAGGTTGGGCGTCAGGCGCAACCACAGCAGGAACCGCACGACGGGTAGTTCAACGTGGGCCAACAGGGAACGGCCCCAAGTCTCGATCACGGTTGTGTGCAGCCTTGTTCCAGGGAATCCCGCTACATTCTGACAGCATTCGTACACCGCAGGACGGTCCGTCCCGTACACGTGGTCCCTGAAGACCTTGCCGGGGGCGTGGTTGTGAGAAGCGGACGGATCCGGTGCTCGCCGAATTAAGGCGCCGGGACCGGGTTCGCGTAAGATGGAGATTGGCAGGATGCGCCCGGCCGCGTCATCTCGCCCCCCGGCGCATTCTTTCATACCACACTCTGGACATGTCCCTTTCCGCCCCGATCAAAGTGGCAGTCACCGGTGTTGCCGGCAATGTCGGCTATGCACTGGTTTTCCGCATCGCGGACGGACAGATGCTGGGCGCCGGCCAGCCGGTTCACCTGACGCTGATTGAAATTCCACCGGTCATGCGCCAGGCGGAAGGCGTGGCCATGGAACTGGAGGACTGTGCCTTCCCCCTGCTGGCCGGAATCGACGTGACCGATTCCGCCGAGGAGGGTTTCGACGGTGTGCAGCACGCGCTGCTGGTGGGTTCCCGGCCCCGCGGGGCCGGCGAGTCCCGGGCGGATCTGGTTGGCAGCAATCTGCCAATTTTCCGGAGCCAGGGACAGGCCCTGAACGCACGGGCCGCCGATGATGTGCGGGTGACGGTGGTCGGCAATCCGGCGAACCTCAACGCCTTGATTGCCCATCGCCATGCACCGGACATTCCGGTCTCAAGGTTTACGGCCCTGACGCGCCTTGACCACAACCGGGCAGTGAGCCTGGTTGCACGCACAGCCGGAGTGCGGCCCGACCAGGTGGCCGACGTAGCCATCTGGGGCAACCACAGCGCCACGCAATACCCGTGCCTGGCCCATGCCACGATCGACGGGCACAGGGACTGGCCCTTGTTTTCGGATCAGGCTTGGATCGAGGAGCAATTCATTCCCAGGATCCAGAACCGCGGCGCGGAAGTCATTGGGGTCAGGGGGGCCAGCAGTGCGGCCAGCGCGGCCGTGGCTGTTACCGACCACGTGCGGGATTGGCACTTGGGCACCGGCGGCGATCGGACCACCAGCATGGCCATCGTGGGCGAAGGCCAGTACGACACTCCGCCCGGAGTGGTCTTCAGTTTTCCGGTGAGGGTTCGGGACGGGGAAATCGAGGTTGTTTCAGGTCTTCAACTCACCCCTTTCGATCGTCGCATGGTGGACATCACGGGAAAGGACCTGCTGGAGTTGAGTCGCACGGCCGACGCGCTCCTGAGTTGACAACGAGTCCTTGGGTCGGGTAGTCTGGCCGCATGAGCCATGCGATTGTGTCGCGGATCAACAAGTCCGCCGGTCAAGCTAGCGATCGCGCCGCCCACGGTGGTGCCGGGTCGGCGCGCACCTTCTCGTTTAGCGACTATTACTATTACCGATTTGCAGGGACGGGACCGCACCGCGAACCAGGGAGTTGTGCACAGGTCAACTGATGCCGGACAACCAGGAGGCGCAGGAGCGGTCCAGAATTGGATCGCTTTTTTTTTGTCCGCCGCGGTACGCCGCTTCTTTCGGCCTGAAATCCAATCATGATTGTTTGCAGAGGCGTGCGTGGCGCCACCACAGTAGTCGAGAACGAAGCCCGCGAGATCCTGGCGGCCACGCGGCAGCTCCTGGCCCTGATGATCCGATTGAACGGAATCGAGTCGGTGGACGTGGCCTCGGGTGTCTTTACGACCACGTCGGACCTGAATGCCGTGTTTCCTGCGACCGCGGCCCGTCAGTTGGGCTGGATGTCCGTGCCGCTGCTGTGCGGCCATGAAATGGAAGTTCCGGACAGTCTCCCCAGGTGCATCCGCATCCTGCTGCACTGGAACACGGATCGCAACCAGGACGCAATCCATCACGTGTACCTGAAGGAGGCAGTGCAGCTGCGCCCCGACCAGTCAGGGTTGCCGCCGGTGGACATGCAACAGTTGAACCAGTGGGTGGAAGACCAGATGCGTAGGCATGGGGGGGTGTGATGAGAGTCGCCTTTCAAGGAGAGCACGGTGCCTATTCCCATGCGGCGATCCTCATGCATTTTGGCGAGGACGCCGGGATCCGGACGGTGCCCTGCCGCAGCTTTGCCGAACTCTTTGCCGCGGTGGACGCCGGCGAGGCGGAGTTCGGCATGGTGCCCGTGGAGAACTCGCTGGGCGGCGCGGTCACCGGCATCAACGACCTTTTGCTGAACTACGACTTCAAGGCTTCGGCGGAAATCCTGTATCCGGTGAGCCACAACCTGGTCGTGGCTCGGCCGCCGGAGGGCTCCCCGCGGGAGGCAATCACCCACGTGCGAAGCCATCCTCAGGCCCTGGAACAGTGTCGGGAGTACTTGGCCCGCCAGAGCCTCGTACCGGTGGACTGGTATGACACGGCCGGGGCCGCCAAGTCGCTGGTGGAGGAACCCGCGCCGGGAACCGCCGCGCTGTCCAGTCGCATTGCCGCCGACACCTGGGACCTCGAAATCGTGGACAGCGACGTAGCCGACGGGCCGGGCAATTTGACCAGGTTTCTTTTGATTGGCCACGAAACCGCCGAACGCACGGAGGACAGCAAGACAGGGGTGCTGTTTGCGGTTCCAGACCAACCTGGCGGTCTGGTCAAGGCCCTGCAGGTGTTTTCCGATCGGAACATCAACCTCACCAACATCAGCAGCTTCCCGCGCCGCAATCGCAGGTGGAACTATGTGTTCTTCATGGAGTTCCTCGGCCACGTCGAGGACCCGATGGTTTCGGAGGCAGTCACGCAGCTGCTGGTCAACACCGCCTTCCTCAAGCTACTCGGCAGTTTTCCGAGAGCGCCCGAACCGGACGCTCTGTCGCCGGGCCGCATCCCCGGATTCGGAAAGTAGGCGCACCGCCCATATGCACGTCTCGCACCCCTTGCCCATTCAACCCAGCCAAGCAAAGGAACACCAACACCATGATTGTTGTGATGAAACAGACAGCCGACGCAGACGACACTGCGCGGGTCGCCCGGCACATCGAGGAACGGGGCTTCAGCCTGCACATCAGCAAGGGCGAAGCCAGAACGATCATCGGCATCATCGGTGCCAATGAACATGAACTGGACAGCGATTCGTTCGAGGTCCTGCCGGGTGTGGAGAAGACCATGCGCATCATGCAGCCGTTCAAGGCGGCCAGCCGCGACTTCACCCAGAAGAAAACCGTGATCAACGTCAACGGTTCCCAAATCGGCGGGGATCGCGTGGCCGTGTTTGCGGGTCCCTGCAGTGTGGAGACCCGCGAGCAGATCTTGGAGACGGCCTATGCGGTGGCCGACACCGGAGCGCAGTTCCTGCGCGGCGGCGCCTTCAAGCCCCGTTCATCGCCCTACAGCTTCCAGGGACTGGGCCATGAAGGGTTGGAACACCTGGCGGAGGCCCGTGAAAAGACGGGCCTGTCCATCATCACCGAGGTGATGAGTGTCGAGGACATCGAACTGGTGGAGCAGTACACCGACATCTTTCAGGTGGGTGCCCGCAACACCCAGAACTATCCCCTGCTCAAGGCCCTGGGCCGGGCCAGCAAGCCCGTGTTCCTCAAGCGGGGCCTCGCCGGCACGCTGGAGGAGCTGCTCATGAGCGCGGAGTACATCCTTAGCGAGGGCAACATGAACGTGATGCTGTGTGAACGCGGGATCCGCACCTTCGAGACCTACACGCGCAACACCTTCGATGTCAATGCGATCCCGGTGTTGCAGAACCTGACCCATCTGCCGGTTATCGCGGACCCGGCGCACGGCACCGGCAAGTGGGACCTGGTGAACCCGATTTCGAAGTCGGCGGTGGCAGCAGGCGCCGACGGCGTGATGATCGAGGTTCACCCCAACCCCGCCCAGGCCAAGAGTGACGGGGCGCAGAGCCTGACCCTCAAGAATTTCGCGGCACTGATGAAGGACCTGAAGCGGGTGGCGGCGGCTGTCGACCGCTCCATCTAATCCGACCCGGATTGCAACCCACCCGGCCAGGAAGACACATGTCGTTTACATTGGCCGACTGCCGCGTTGCGGTGGTCGGCCTAGGCCTGATTGGCGCCAGCCTGTGCGCCGACCTTACCCGCCTCAAGGTTTGCCGCGAGGTGCGCGGCGTCAGCCGTTCATCCAGCACGGTGGCGCGCGGCATCGCGGAGGGAATCATCGACCAGGGAACCACCAGTTTGCAGACTGGCGTCCAGGGAGTCGATATCGTGATTCTGGCCTCGCCGGTCCGCATCGCAATCGGACAACTGGCACGCATTGCCGGCCACCTCAAGGAGGGGGCCATCGTGGCTGATGTTGGCAGCACCAGCGTCGAGGTTGTCAAGGCCATGGAAAGGATGCCTGCGCATGTCCAGCCGATTGCCACGCATCCGATGGCCGGCAAGGAAACAAGCGGTTTCGACTCGGCGGAACGGGGACTGTTTGACAACGCGACCTGGATTTTGACCCCCCTGGAACGGACTTCGAGCCGGACCGTGGACGTGATTCGCGAACTGGTCGTGGCTGTCGGGGCCCACCCGTTGATGATGGAGCCCCACAAGCACGATCGGGTGGTGGCCGCCATAAGCCATGTGCCGTTCCTGCTGTCCAGCGCACTGGTGGGCAGCGTCGTCCGAGCCGGTGAGCAGGATCCGGAGGTCTGGGAATGTGCGGCCGGCGGTTTCCGCGACACGTCGAGGGTTGCGGCCAGCGAGGCCGGCATGTTCATCGACATTCTGATGACCAATCGGGAGAACGTCCACCGCCAACTGGACCGGTTTATCGAGGGCATCCGGGAGTTGCGTTCAATGCTGGTTGAACGGCGGGAGGATGAATTGGTGGCCCGGTTGTCCTCGAACCGGGATGCACGGCTGGCTTGGTATGCGGCTTGGATGGAGCGCAACCGACCGGAGATTTGACGAGAGAGGGGACAAGACGTGGATACACTCAGGATTCAGGGCGGCGCGGCATTGGTGGGAGGCATCCGCGTTCCCGGAGACAAATCGATCAGCCACCGTTCGATACTGTTGGGAGCCTTGGGCGAAGGCGCGACCAGGGTGACCGGCTTCCTGGACGGGCGCGACTGCCTGGCGACCGTTGGCATCATGCAGTCGCTCGGCGTGGACATCGAGCGCCATTCCGCTGCCGACCTGACAGTCCACGGCGTGGGCCTGCACGGTTTGCGGTCGCCGGACGGGCCTCTGGACTGCCGGAATTCCGGTACCACGATGCGTCTTTTGAGCGGCCTTATGGCCGGGCAACGATTCGCGTCCGAGTTGACCGGATCGCCCCAGCTGTGCACGCGGCCCATGGACCGCGTGGTCGCGCCGCTCCGGAAAATGGGAGCGTCCATCTCCGGTGCCGACGGAGGTGGTACGGCGCCATTGCGGGTTCGGCCCGCGGCCCGTCCCCTTCAGGGGATGCGGTATGCAATGCCGGTAGCCAGCGCCCAAGTCAAATCCTGTGTACTCCTCGCCGGGTTGTACGCCGATTCGGCAACCACTGTGATTGAACCCGGTCCCACCAGGGATCATACGGAGTGCATGCTGCGCGGTATGGGTGTGCATGTCGTGAATGAAGGACGGCGCATCACGCTGGAACCTCCACAACGCCTGAAGGGCACCCACGTGGCCATTCCGGGTGATCCGTCGTCGGCCGCGTTTCTGATGGTGGCGGCCTGCATTGTTCCCGGCAGCCGGATGCGGATGGTGAACGTGGGTCTCAATCCAACCCGTACCGGACTGATGGACGCACTCTGGCAGATGGGTGCCGACATTCGGGTGGAGAACCGCCGAGAGGCTGCGGGGGAAGCTGTCGGAGACTTGTTGGTCGGTTACGCGCCACTCCGCGGTGCCGAGTTCGGCGGGGACCTGATCGTGCGCATGATCGACGAGTTGCCGCTGTTGGCGCTCGCCTGCAGTCAGGCCGAGGGGCCCTCCCGTATCCGCGACGCGCAGGAGTTGAAGGTCAAGGAATCCAACCGCATCCTCGACACCGAGCAGCAGTTGGCCCGGCTGGGAGCGGTCGTCCACGGTACGGAAGACGGCTTCGCGATTGACGGCGGCAGCGGACTGCACGGAGCCTGTGTGGACAGTTGCGACGACCATCGCCTGGCGATGTTGCTGGCTGTGGCCGGCCTGGCTGCACAAGGGGAGACCGTGGTGGCAGGCGCGCAAGTGACCGACGACAGTTTCCCCGGGTTTGCGGAATCCCTGAAGGCCCTGGGCGGTGCGGCGGAACGGGTTCCCGCAAATGCCTAAGCCCATCACCCCTCACACCCGCAAGGTCGGCCTGATCGGCTGGCCGGTCGGGCATTCCGGATCGCCCCGGATGCACAACGCCGCCTTCGCGGCGGCCGGCATGGACTGGGTGTACCTGCCGCTGCCCGTGCCTGCGGAGCCGACGCAACGGATTGGCGAAGCGGTGCGGGGCCTGGGTGCGCTGGGGTTTCAGGGCGCCAACGTGACCATTCCCCACAAGCAGAGCGTCATGTCCCATCTCTCGGGGATTTCGTTCGTGGCCCGGGCCGCGGGGGCGGTCAACACACTGACGGTGGCCGCGGACGGCCGTCTCGAAGGCGACAACACGGACGTGTGGGGATTCTATTCCGTGTTGGAAGAGGCGGGATGGCAGGCGCGGCATGGATCGGCCCTGGTGCTGGGAGCGGGCGGCTCGGCCCGCGCCGTGCTGACCGGCTTGCTCGAGGCTGGCTGCCGGAACATCCGCATTCACAATCGGACGCGTGTCCGGGCCGAAAACCTGATCCGGGATTTCCGTGAGCATTTTCCCGAGGCAACACTGCGGGTGGTTGGCTCGGGCCGCGAAGTATGGGAAACGGGCCGTGAAGTGGACCTGGTGGTGAATTCAACCTCGCTCGGCATGGATCCGAACGTTGGCACGTGTCCCGTGGCGGCGGACTTTCCGTGGCGGGTTGGGCAGTGGGCGTACGACCTGGTTTACAACCCTCCGACTACCTTGTTTCTGCAACGGGCCGGGCAGGGCGGTGCGCGATGCATCGGTGGCATGGAGATGCTGGTCCGGCAGGGGGCCCGGTCCTTTGAGATCTGGACCGGCCGGTGGCCCGACCTCGACCTTATGCGAAGGGAACTGAAACTACATCTAGGACTCAAAACCGATGGTTGACCAAATTGATGCCATTTTCCAGGCGGACGACTACGGGGTCCACTACCCGGATTCTCGGGGCAAGTTTGGGCCGTATGGCGGCAAATATGTGCCCGAGACACTGATTCCGGCCTTGGATGAACTGGAGGAAATCCACGCCACGGCCATGCAGGACGCAGGTTTTCGGGACGAACTCAATTCGTTGCTGGAGACCTATGTGGGACGGCCCACGCCCCTAACGCATGCCAGGCGGCTGACTGAGCACTTCGGTGGCCCTGAGATCTACCTGAAGCGGGAAGACCTGGCCCATACCGGTGCCCATAAGATCAACAACGCCTTGGGACAGGCGCTCATGGTGAAGCGCATTCTGGGCAAGAACCGGGTTGTGGCCGAGACGGGAGCCGGTCAACATGGCGTGGCCGTGGCGACCGTCTGCGCGCTGTTGGACATGGAATGCGTGGTCTACATGGGCTCCGTGGACATGGCACGCCAAGCGCCCAATGTGTTTCGCATGCGTCTCCTGGGGGCGGATGTAAGGGAAGTGTCCAGTGGCAGCCAGACTCTCAAGGACGCCATCAACGAAGCCATCCGCGACTGGGTCACCAACGTGCCGGACACACACTATCTGCTGGGCAGTGCCTTGGGTCCCCATCCGTTTCCGGTCATGGTGCGCAACCTGCAGTCCGTGATCGGGCGGGAGGCCCGCCGACAGATGCTGGACCCGGCCGTGGGTCCGGGGCAGCTGCCGGACGTCGTTGTGGCCTGCGTGGGCGGCGGCAGCAACGCGATTGGCATGTTCTACCCGTTTGTGATGGATCCGGGGGTCCGGCTGCTCGGCGTGGAGGCCGGAGGCCGCGGCATCGAAAGCCAAAAACATGCCGCCCGGTTCGCCGATCCGAAGATGGGCCGATTGGGCGTCCTGCACGGAACCCGCAGCTATGTCCTGCAGGACGAGGATGGTCAGATCGCCCTGACCCACTCCATTTCGGCCGGGCTGGACTATGCAAGCGTCGGACCGGAGCATGCCCTGTTGCGAGATCGGGAACGGGCCGAATACTTCTACTGTACGGACGAACAGGCACTGGCTGGATTCGAACTCCTGTGTCGGCAGGAAGGAATCATTCCAGCCCTTGAGAGTGCGCATGCCGTGGGGTGGCTGCCGGAGTTGATGTCCGATGTTTCGTCCGACGACGTGGTCTTGGTATCGCTGAGCGGCCGGGGCGACAAGGATCTGGATACCGTAATGACCGAGCTGTCCCCTGGTGCCTGAGGACAACCAAAGGCCCAATTCACATGAACGGGAATGACTCCACGACAGGTGTGGAGCGCGTCAGATCAGCGATCGCCAAACGACATGGCGCTGCCACAGCCGCGTTCATGCCCTATGTCCTGTTGGGGTTCCCCTCCCGAAAGGAGTCCGTGGCCATGGTGCGGTCGCTGGCCGACACCGGGGCCGACCTGTTCGAGTTTGGGTTTTCCTTCAGCGATCCGCTGGCTGATGGACCCACCATCCAGGCCGCGACCCACAAGGCGCTGCTGAACGGCATGACCACACGGGAATGTCTCGACATTGCCGAGGAACTGCGGGATGCAGGGATCACCCAGCCGTTCTGCGCCATGTCGTACTACAACCCGATCTTCAACTACGGACCCGCCCGGTTCATTGAGGATGCGGCCCGGGCAGGGTTCGACGGCTTCATCATCCCCGACCTGCCACCGGACGAGGGCGACGAGATGGAGGAAGCCTGCCGCGAAGCCGGCCTGGCACTGGTGTACCTCCTGGCTCCATCCAGTTCGCAGGAACGCATCGAGTTGGTCACGGAGCACAGTACGGGATTCATCTATCTGGTGAGTGTGCTGGGCACTACCGGGGCCCGTGCTTCGTTGCCGGACTACCTTACGAACTTGGTGGCTCAAGTGCGGGCCAACACCGACACCCCGGTCTGCGTCGGATTCGGAGTCAGCAATGGCGTGCAGGCGGCCCAGGTGGCCTCGATTGCGGATGGTGCCATTGTGGCGTCCGCCCTGATTGACGCTGTTTCAGGTCCCAACGGAGCGGACGCGGTAAAGTGTCTGGCCCGCAAACTGGCACAGGGTGCTCACGGGCACTGACACCGGGACAGACACTGGGGAAGTCACCAGTCGCGGTCAGACTCTCAAGGACGCCATCGGCTAAATCATCCGCCGCCGGGTGCCAAAGTGCCGCTCCTCCACGGAGACATGGCCATTGGCGGAATTCAGGTTGCCACGCAGGTTGGAAGGCATAATCCCAACTTTGGCGGGGCCGCATGTCGTGGGTTGCCGGAATTCATTTCCGGGCAGCCCTCTGGTCACTGAGTCCAACCAAAGGCCCAATTCACATGAACGGGAACGATCCCATGACAGGAGTGGAGCGCATCAGATCGGCGATCGCCAAATGGCAAGGCGATGCCACAGCTGCATTCATGCCGTATTTTCCGTCCGGATTTCCCTCCCGGTCTGAGTCAGTGGCCATGTTGCGGTCGATGGCCGATGCCGGAGCCGATCTGTTCGAGATCGGGTTTCCCTTCAGCGACCCGTTGGCTGACGGGCCCACCATCCAGGCTGCAACCCACAGGGCGCTGTCGAACGGCATGACAACCCGGGACTGTCTCGACATCGCCCAGGAATTGCGGGAGGCAGGGATCACCCAGCCGTTCTGCGCCATGTCGTACTACAACCCGATCTTCAACTACGGGACCGACCGTTTTGTCGAGGATGCAGCGCAGGCAGGGTTCGACGGCTTCATCATTCCCGACCTGCCACCGGACGAAGGCGAGGAGATGGAGGAAGCCTGCCGCGAAGCCGGTCTGGCGCTTGTGTATCTCCTGGCTCCGTCCAGTTCACGCGAGCGCATCGAATTGGTGACATCCCACAGCACGGGATTCGTCTATCTGGTGAGCGTGCTGGGCACCACTGGGGCCCGTGCGTCGCTGCCGGATTACCTGACGGATTTGGTGGCGCAGGTGCGGGCCGACACGGATACCCCGGTTTGCGTCGGCTTCGGAGTCAGCAATGGCGTGCAGGCGGCCCAGGTGGCCTCGATCGCGGACGGTGCCATCGTGGGTTCCGCCCTGGTCAAGGCGGCCGAGGGCCCCGACGGTGCGGATGCAGTCAAGAGCCTGGCCCGGGAACTGGCCCGGGGTGCCCACGGGCTTTGACCTGGCCATCCGGGGCGGACGGCTACAGGTTGTCCAATGAGGAGCGTGCCGCGGATGCGCCTTGTGCAAGCAGGGCCGCGTCACTGGTTACGGTAATGAACTGAAAGCCCTGCAGGCGTCGTCTGCGGGCATCCTCCAGGCCGCGCCCGGCGACGCCGGGAATCTTGCCTGTGTCGCGGCAGGCGGCCAGTACCTGTTCCAGTGCCAACCGGTGCTCGTCCCGCGTGTCCATCTCCGACGGGTGGAATCCCAGGGACAGCGCCAGGTCGGACGGCCCCGTCCAACAACCCGTGATGCCGGGCGTTGCCAGAATCGCTTCGGCGTTGTCGACGGCCGTAACACTTTCAAGCTGGACTGCCACAAACAACTCGTCGTTGATGCAGTCCGCGTAGTCGTCGCCGTACATGCCTGCCTGGTTCCAGCCCCACGAGCGACGGCCCAGCGGCGGCAACAGGCAGGCGTCGGTCACGCGCCGGGCGTCCTCCGGCGTGTCCACCATGGGCACGATGATGCCCAGCATGCCCTTGTCCAGGAGTTGTCCAATCAGGCGATAGTCGTTGGTGGCGACACGAGCCATGGGCGTGGCCGCGCCGAGGTTGATTTGGGCAATGGCCCTTCCGACCTCCCGTTCGTCCCAGTTTCCGTGCTGGCGGTCGACCATCACGAACTCGGTGCCGCTCCCGCTGAGAATCGCACCGGTTTCAGGGACTCCAAGACCCATCGACAGACCGAAGGCCGGCTTGCCTGCTCTCATTTTGGCCAGAGCCGTGTTCGTCTTCATATGTGGATTGTCCTGGTGTGCAGGAATGGGCAGAGTGGCTTTGGCCGCGGCGAGGACCTGTAGGCCCGACCAGCGTGCCGAGTATACAATTCGGTGCGCCGGTTCGGATCCGGCCGGGAATGACGACGGGTTGGGAGAATGTTGATTTGAACCAGGCAGTTCTGGACACCGCAAAGGCATTGATCGAGATTCCGTCGGTGTCCGCCGACAACAACGCCGCAGTCATTGATTTCCTGGCGGACCGGGCCGCAGGCCAGGACTGGGTCACCGAACGGTTGACCTATCGTGATGCGGAAGACGTACAAAAGCATTGTCTGGTGGCCAGGGCCGGACGGGGCACCGGGGGCGTGGCATTCCTGTCGCACACGGATACGGTGCCCGGCCTGGAGGAATGGGAGCCGTTTGTGGCCCGGGTAGCGGACGGGCGGCTGTACGGCCGGGGCAGCTGCGACATGAAGGGGCCGATTGCCGCTTTTGTCTGTGCCGTGTCCGACATTCCGGCCGCGCAGTTGCGGAGCCCGGTCTACATGACCTTCTCGGCCGACGAGGAAGTGGGCCACATCGGGGCTGCATGGATCATCGAGCATTCGGATCTGTTGGCCGGCGCCTCCGTGGAAGGTGGCATCGTGACCGAACCGACCGGGATGGTGCCGGTCTACGCCAACAAGGGCGGCGCCTTCATGTCCGTCACGTCGCGCGGCATCGCGGCGCATTCCAGTACCGAACGCGGGGATTCCGCCAATTTCAGAATCGCGCCATTCCTGGCGGAGATGGCCGAACTCAAGACCCGCTTCATGACCGATCCCAAGTTCAGGAACGAGGAATTCGATCCCCCGACCAACGGCTTCAACATGACGATCACCGATTTTGGCTGCGCGACCAATGTGACGGCCGAGCGTTGCGAGTGCAAGCTGTCAGTTCGGAGCATGCCCGAATCGGGATTCGAAGAGGCGGTCGCGATCATTCTCGAACGGGCACAGGCGTACGGGTTCGACCTGCGCAACCACGAGATTCCCTATTTCTACGGCAACAAGGACAGCCGCTTCACAAGTCTGTTGTGTGAGATTACGGGGACTGCCGAAGCGGTTACCGTGCCTTACGGGACGGAGGCCGCCCACTATCAGCCCGTGGTGGATTCGATTGTCTGGGGACCGGGAGACATCGCCCAGGCGCACACCGTCAACGAGTTCATCGAGCTGGAGCAGCTGCAGACTGGTTACGAACAGTACGGGGAACTGGTGCGCCGGTTGTGTCTGTAGCGCGTCCCATGCCCGGGACGTGGTTCCCGGACGGTAGCGCACGTGATTCGCAGGACGCGGTTGCCAACGACGGTTGGGTCGGGTACATCGCCGTCACGACTCATTCTGGCCGGATCCGGATTCCCTGTGGGCAGGCATCTCCGGCTTCCCGGAAGTCGAATTGAATTGGGTCGGCCAATCGAGGCAGCAAGACTCCGAGTTAGGATCCCGGCTTTACATAACTCGGACATCCGAGTTTGAGGGCGTGTCGGTTCCGGCCGCAATCCGCGCGATGCCATAGGTCAGGCCCAGCAGTACGCTGAACAGAACGCTAACGGCCACGGCGGTCGGATCATTTGGTGCGTTGAGCAGATCGGCCACTACATTGCGGACAATCGTGGTCGGTTCAAGCATGAGGTCCCAGCTGTTCCAGTCCAGGAAGCGTCCGATGTAAATCCCCAGTCCCGTGGCCGGGATCGTGACGGCCGCCAGTACCCATCCCCAAAGTCGGCCGAACCGCCTGGCAATCAATGCCTGCATCTGGTACAGGGAGCAAACAGCCAGGGCAAATCCGGTCCAGGCGTTGAACACAATTACCATGAGGTCGTACCAGACCGGTATCGGGTACCTTGGAATCAGGTGGATTAGGTCGGTGACGATGTAGGGCGCGTTGGGAAAGAACAGGAACCAGACGCCAAACAGAACGAGGTTCCCTGCGGGCACCTGCATGTTGCGGCGGTGGCCGTAGTAGAGGAGGCAACTGATCAGCATGGGCACCCAGGCCAAGGCGAGGTTCCACAGTAGGAACAGGTACGTGATGCTGCCGGTCCGCCAAACGCGGAACGCCACCAGCAGGACACAGCAGAACGTGGCCAGCACCAACATCAGTCCGATTTGCACAGAGCGCCGATGCATCAGGGCAACGAACAGGTCTGTGGTTTTTGTCGGATGGGCTCGGGGTGTCCCCATCGGGCCGTTGGCACGGCTTGGGTTGACCAAGGTGTTCAAGATTGCTTCTCAGGACCCTCCAGTGGTTTCCGGAAACCAGTTCGACAGCAGATCGCGCACCAAGCCCTGCACGTCGTCTCCCATGATGAGCAGAATGGACAGGAACACAATCACAACCAGGATAATCATCAGGAGCAGTTCGATTACCCCTTGGCTGGAAGCTCGCGGTGAAGGAGGTCTGCGCACGCTGGATTCCTTGTGGGCGGGGAACGGCACAGTGCCAGTGCGCACCGGGCTTGGTGGAAAACTTGCGGGGATGCCCGGCCGCTCGGCCTTTGTACGTCCGTTGATTTCGATCAAGTGATTCTAGACAATTTCCGGGAATCGGGGTGTGCCAGGGCCGCGTCTTGTCCCGGACAAAACGGATGCCAATCGGTTGCGGTCCGGTTGTGCGCACACGGGGTTGAACGTGTCGCGTGCAGGAACCCCGTGGTGCAGATCTGGAATCATCAACCGCCCAGGCAC
>DAOUIC010000160.1:0-10827 GCA_034428255.1 Anaerolineales bacterium | reverse complement strand
GGCCTCGCCCAGCCACGTCTGAAGCACCGGCTGCTGCAGGGCCCTGCCGTACGAGAAACTCAACTCCCAAGGGTGGGAACCCAAGGCGTTCATCGCGTTCAGGTTGAGGGTTGCCTCCTCGGGCGACTGCCCTCCGGAGAGAAACACGATACCGGGAACTGCTGCGGGAACAGCTCGGTAATAGGCCCTCAGCGAGGCTTCCGCCACCTCCTCAGGGGTGGCTGTGTCGCCCGACAGCTTGCCCGGCAGCACCATGTTGGGCTTGAGCAGCGTACCCTCCAACTGCACTCCCTGCAGGTGGAGTTGGTGATATGTGGCGTGCAGCACGTCGGTGGTGACCGCTTCGCAGCGTTCGATGCCATGGGCGCCATCCATCAGCACTTCCGGTTCAACGATCGGCACCAAGCCGTACTCCTGGCACAAGGCCGCGTATCGAGCCAGGGCATGGGCATTCACGTCAATGCAGTTCGCGGACGGCAGCGTGTCGCTGATGTCGATCACCGCGCGCCACTTGGCGAATCGGGCACCAAGATTGACATACTCGGCCAGTCGGTCAGCCAAGCCGTCCAAACCTTCGGTCACGGATTCCCCGGGAAAACCTGCCAGAGGCTTGGCACCCGCATCGACCTTGATGCCGGGAATGATGTTGCGATCCGCCAGCACTTCGGCCAGCCGCTGGCCGGACGAAGACTCCTGGCGAAGGGTCTCGTCATACAGGATGACGCCGCTAATCGCCTCCTCGACCCCCGGTGTGGTGAACAACAGTTCCCGGTAGTCGCGCCGGTTGTCCGCCGTGGATGGCACGCTGATGCTGTCAAAGCGCTTCTGGATCGTTCCAGAACTCTCATCAGCAGCCAGAATGCCCTTGCCTGGCGCAACCAGATCCCTGGCAGTTTGGCAAAGCTTCTCGAAGTTCATTGTCCGTCTCTCCCGCGCCTTGATTGGCAGGTATAAGAAACGTGCCAACATCCCTTGGCACGCGCCTGCATTATAGCAACCGATGCCGTTTCAGGGTTCGACGTACAGGGCAAAACCGCACCCCGGCAGTCCTGAACAGTGACTGCCGGGGGCAGCCGACACCCTTGGCAGAACCGGCACCAAGCCAGCCTCCCCTTGCCAAGGACCTGTCGCGGGCAATCCGGGCCATTTCATCCGGCCAAGGCCTGTTCGGCCTGCCGCTCCCCAACCGCCGTCAAGCCAAGCCAGTGGGTGTCCACCCGCCTGATCAGACCCCGCGCCTCCGCCAACTCGGTGATCCGGCGACTGAATTCCGCGGACCAGCCCAGATGCGCTTCCAGATGACCGGCATGGTTTTCCTCGGTCCGCTGCCCCAAGGAACGGTGCTGGAACAGATGTATGACCAGCATCCGAACGGCAAATTCCACTCGTTGCCGACGCCGTCTGCGCCAGTCGGCAACCAGGCCGCGCCGCGGAGAGGTCAGCAGGACCGCAACGAACATGGCGCCCATCACCAGCGAGATGGACCCACCGACCGAACCGTTCACGGTTCTTGCGATCCAGAATCCGCACAACGCGGAGGCACACCCCAGGAGGATGCTCAACCCCAGGTATCGGGCCAGGGAGTCGGTGAGCAGCCGGGCGGTCACCGGTGGCACCACCATAAAGCCAATGACCAGAATCGATCCCACCGAATCGAAAGCCCCCACGGCCGTGACGGAGGTCATCAACACCAGTCCGAAGTGCACAAGCGACGGGGAAATTCCGAGGGTGGTCGCCAGCACCGGATCGAAGGTCGCGATCTTGAGTTCGCGATGGAACCGGAGAGCCAACGCGCCGTTGAGCAGGAAAATCCCCGCCATCTTCCACAGGGTCATCGGCCCGTAACCACGACCTGCCAGTTCCAGGCGCTGGAACACGGAATAGACCAGATCGCCCTGGAACACCATGTGCTCGTCCAGGTGGGCGTCGCGGGCCAGCAGGGATATCAGCAGAACTCCCAGGCTGAACAGAGCCGGAAACGTGATCCCAATGGCGGCGTCCTCCCGAACCAGACCAGTCCGCTTCAGCAAATCGATGCCCAGGACGGTCACCACCCCCATCACCGACGCACCAAACACCATCAGGGGGTGGCCGTAGAGCGGCACGACCAGGAACGCCAGCACGATGCCCAGCAGGACCGTGTGGCTGATGGCATCCGCCACCATGGACATCTGACGCAACACGAGATACGCACCCGGAACTGCACAGGCCGCGCTCACGGTCATCGCCGTCACCAGGATTTCGAATTCCAGGCCGGACACCGTTCAGCCTCTTGGGTCGCGGGCCAGCCGTCCGGCCTCGGAGCGTCCGCGTTCGGTCAACGCCCAGCCGCCATCGTGCTCGTCCGCCAGACCGGCTTCCCGCAACGCGGCCAAGGCCTGACCAACCTGGGCGGACCGTCCCACCGCCATGCGAACGACGGCCTTGGGATGGCCGCGAACCGTCCCTGCATGTGCGGATTCCAGCGCACCCAAGGCACCCAGCACCGTGTCCGGGTCGGCCAGCTTTCTGCTTCGCCGCTGTCGGCGCCAGTGCCACACCAACCCGCGTTTGCGTCCCAGAAACAACGAAACCAACACGAGCGCGGTCAGGACCAGGACCACCACGGGACCGGTCGGGATTTGGGGGCCGAACGCCGAGACGACCGCCCCGGCGGCCCCGCTCGACCCGCCAACCAAGGCTGCGACGAGAACCATGATCGACAACCGGTCGGTCCACTGCCGTGCTGCGGCAGCCGGAGCAATCAGCATGGCGCTCATCAGGATCACCCCCACCGTCTGCAAACCCATGACGATGGTGATGACAATCAGCGTCACGATCCCTCCCTCAAGGACGGTGACCCGAAAGCCCGCGGCCCGGGCAAAGTCGGGATCAAATGTGACGATCTTCAGCTCCCGCCACAACAACAGCAAGGCGACCAGCACCACCCCTCCGGCTGCCAACAGCACGGTCACGTCCGACTGTACCAGGGCGGCCGCTTGGCCGAAAATGAACTTGTCAAGGCCGGCCTGGCTGGCCGTGGGCAGGTTCTGGATCATGGACAGCAAAAGGACGCCGACGCCGAAGAACACGGCCAGGGCAACCCCCATGGCCCCATCGCGCTTAATGTTGGTCCGCGTGTCGACCACCTGAATCAGGGCGGTGGCCAGCAGGCCCGTGCCGGCCGCACCGACCATCAGCACGCCGATTTCCCGCCGCTGCCAGACCAGGAAGGCCAGGACGACCCCGGGCAGCGTCGCATGGCTGATGACATCGCCCAGCAGCGACTGCCTTCGGAGGAAGGCAAAAGTGCCGAGGCTGCCGCTGACCACGCCGATCCACGCGGTGCCCAGCAACACGTTGCGGAGGGTGTAGTCGTTGAGGAATTGAAGGAACGTTTCCATCGCCCGGGATCGGCTTGGCCGGCACCGTTCAAGCGGCCGTTGTCGACGGGGGACTTGCCCATTCGGGAGCCGCATCACCGAAGGTCTCCCGGAGGTTGCACTCCGAGAATACGGTTGCCATCGGGCCGGTTGCAATCAGGCGCACGTTCAGCAGCGCGACCCAGTCGAAGTACGCCGGCGCCGTGCGCAAGTCGTGGTGCACCGCCAACACGGTCCTGTCCTGTGCCTGGAGACGCCGCAACACCGCCACCATGGCCTGTTCGGTTACCGCATCCACCCCTTGGAACGGTTCGTCCATCAAGTAGAGATCGGCGTCCTGCACGAGGGCGCGGGCCAGGAAGACCCGTTGCTGCTGGCCACCTGACAGCTCGCTGATCTGCCGGTCGGCCAAGTCTTCCATGTCCACGGCGGCGAGCGCACGCGCAACCCGCTCGGCATCCCGGTGGTCCGTGCGCCGCCACAGGCCGCCGCGGTTGTAGCGTCCCATCGCCACAACGTCACGCACGCTGGTGGGGAAGTCCCAGTCCACGGACGTGCGTTGGGGAACGTATCCGATGCGCCGAACCTGTTGCCTCCCGGCCGGCTCGCCAAACACCTGCACGGATCCTGCGGCAGGCTGCATCAAACCCATGACGGACTTGATGAGGGTGGTCTTGCCGGCACCGTTGGGACCGACCACGGCCATCAGGACCCCGGTCGGAACCTGCAGGTCGATGTCCCACAGAACTGGCTTGTCCCGGTAGGCGACCGTCAGGTCGTTGACTTCAAGTGCCGGAGGCATGGTCTGCATGACCGAACCTCAATTGCCATCCTCCGGAATTGGCTCAGCCAAAGCCAAGTAAATTGTCACGGCATTGTGCTGAAGCATGCCCAGATAGGTTTCGCCTTCCGATCCCTGCGGTCCGAGGGCATCGCTGTACAACTCGCCACCCAGCCGAACATCCCATCCCCGGGCGCGGACCGCCTCGCGCACGGCCGTCACCGCGTCGGTGGACACCGAAGACTCCACAAACATGGCCGGGATCCGATGCGCGACGATGGTTTCGGCGATCTGCTGAATGTCGTACACCGACGCTTCGGACTCGGTGCTCAACCCCTGCAGGCCGATGCTTTCCAGATTCGCCACCGCCGTGAAATAGCCGAATGCATCGTGGGCCGTCACCAGGTACCGTACCGGAATGCGTTCCCCGGCGAACAGTTCGGCGATGAGCAATCCAGCCACTGCGATCCGTTCCGCCACCTTCTCCGCGTTGGCCGCAAACTCGGGCACGGGTTCGGCGTACATGCCTTCCAGAACCTGCGCCATCCGCACGGTCGCCAGGGACCACAGCTCCGGATGATTCCAGATGTGCGGATCCACCAGTCCCTCTTCGGTGTGAATGAACCGGTCCGCCAGGTTCACATCCTCGTACAGCAAGTCGCCCAGGGCTACCACGCATTGGCTGTTAGACAACTCCTCCAGTGCTCCCAGCATCTGGGCTTCCAGGTGCAGACCGTTGTAGAAGATGACATCGGCCTTGTTGAATGCCTCCGCGTCGCCGAGGGTGGGCACGTACAGATGGGGATCAACGCCGGGTCCCAGCATCGTGTGCGTCTCGATGTCGATGGACGGTCTGACCATCGCAACCAAACTCGGTTCCGCGCCGGCGTCGATGGATGCCAGGGCGGCGACACCGGTTCGCTCCGCCAGTGTGCCGGGGTCCCAAAGCCCGTCCGGAATTTGCTCAAGTCCCAGAATCAGGTCCACCACGCTGCCGATTTGTCCGGTGGTGGACAAAACCCGGAGCGAATCGTCCCGGGTCATGCCGGCGGCACAGGGATCCGCTGCGGGAACGGGACCTCCACCGTTCCCGTTGCCTGCACAGCCGGCAATCAAGCCGCCCAAAAGGACGACCAACAGCAACCCCGGCACCCAGCGACATGCTCCAACCATCCTTGCCCAATCCACATTCATTGTTCATCGGCTCCCGACACAAGCAACCTTTGCGCCAAGTCGTAGCCGATCACGGCATCCCTGCCGTTCACATCCAGCCGCACGGGACCATCGAAAGGCAACTTTTCCTTGACAACGATGGGGGTGCCCGGCCGCAACCCAATCTCCCCCAGCCAAGTCAGCACATCCGACTCCTGCGACAGAACGCGCACCACGCGGCGACACGCCTGCTCCGGCACTTCGGACAGCAGCTGCCCCGACACCACCGGCATGCGCCCCTGCTTGTCCGGAATGGGATCGCCGTGCGGATCCACCTGCGGACTGTTCAGCAGGTTGTCGATCGCGTCTTCCAATACCTCGTCCAGATCGTGCTCGAACTTCTCTGCGATCTGATGAACCACCTGCCACGGCAGATTTAGGGTCTCCGTGAAGAACAGTTCAAGCAGGCGATGGTGGCGCAGGACTTCCAGGGCAATCAATTGCCCCCGCGCGGTCAGTTCGACTTCCTGGTACCGCTCGTACGTCAGCAGGCCCATCTCGCCCAGGCGCCGCGAATGGCCTGAAACCGCAGCCGGCGTCACGCCCATGGCCTGGGCCAGCTCGGAGTTCGTGACCGGAGTTCCGGCACTCCGCAACAGATAAGCTGTTTTCAGAAAGTCTTCCTGGGCCCGGGAGACATCCAGGGGTTCGGCAGTCACTTGGCACACCTTGGCTCACATGCGGTTGGTATTGTACAACACAATTGTTAATCTAGACAAACAATTTGATATGCCTAGGACAACAATCATTTCTGGTGGGCTTGGCATCCGACCTTGCCCGATGGCCGGACATCCGGCGCGCGGCTACTGATACAGGATTGGTCGAATTTTGCTACCATTGCCGTCCAACAGGCTCGCTGCCCCTCCGCCGGGACCAACCCGGTCGCTGCCCCATGACGTCGAAGCCGCCTCGCCTCATTCCCTCTTTGCGTTCGCCCGGCTGGATCGCGGGTGCCGTAGTCGCCGCGATGGCCGCGGCTCTGTTGGTGTTCGGATTTCCCTTGCCGCTTCCCGCCGAGAGCGTCGAACAGACTTTCGTTCCGCCGGCGGCGACGGTGCCCGGCCAGTCCGCATCCAACCGCCTGATCGTGGAGTTGCAGTCCCCCGGAATTGCCCAGGTGTTTGGCCGCGAGCGGTTTGCGCGTACCGACAGTGTTGCCTTTGCGGCCCAAAACGACGCGGTGGAGGTATACGCCTACCAACTGCAGAACGAACAAGAGGCATTCCGGAGCCAACTGGACGACCTGCAGAGCGAAGTCGCCGCCAGTTCCTACACAGGTCTGGACGGGGTTTCCCATCCCCTTGCGTTCAACGCGGTTACGAACGCAATGGTCCTGCAATCCAGCTCGGGTTTCGGCCCCGAGGCCGCGGCGGCCATCTCGTCGCTCCCCAACGTCCGAGCCGTGCACCGGGATCTGGAGGTCCAAGCACAACTGTATGCCGGGCCACAGTTGATTCGTGCCTGGACCCGCACATCGGATGGCCGTCCTGGCGGGTTTGACGGCACCGGCGTGCTGGTCGGCTCCATTGATGCCGGCCTGCACAACCAGGCACCGATGTTCAACGGCAACGGGTTTGCCTATCCGGACTGGTACCCGGACGACGGCCTCGGGATCACGGCAGCCAACAACGGCAAGATTGTCGTGTCCCGAACATACTTCCGGACTGCCGATCCGCCGCGCAGCAACGACTTCCACGCCTGGCCCGGTGCCGGTTCCTCGCACGGCGTCCACACCGGTGCCATCGCTGCCGGCAACATCGTTACGGACGCAGCCTTCAGAGGAATCGCGTTGCCGACCCTGTCCGGCATTGCCCCCCAAGCCTGGCTGGGAAGCTACCGGGTGTTCTACAACAGTCAGAGCGGAAAGAAAACGTTCTTCACAGCGGAAGGTGTGGCGGCATTGGAAGACACCGTCAAGGACGGAATGGACGTGGTGATCGGCTCGTGGGGAACCGGCCCCAGTGTTAACAGCGCCCCCTACAATTTCCTTGATTCGGCCCTGGTCAACGCCGCTTCGACCGACATGATGGTCGTCATGGCAGCAGGCAACTACGGTCCGATGCCGTTTTCCGTGGCCAACCCGTCCGACAGTTACCTGACGGTCGGTGCCGTGTCCACCGGCGGTCGGTTCAGTATGCAGTCCGCCGACGTGAGCCGGTTGGGGCAACCAAACCAGCGACTACTCACGGATCTGGAATTCAATCAGGCGGATTTCGGACCGCGCTTCAGGGCCGGTCAGATCCATACCTATCCGCTCCTGGACGGCGCCACCATCGATCCGGCCAACCCGTATGGCTGCCAGACTTGGCGGCCCTCCTCGTTGACGGGCCGGGTTGTGATTGTCGAACGTGGTTTCTGTTCGTTTGTTGCGAAGGTGATTAACGCACAGCAAGCCGGCTCCTCGGCGGTAGTCGTTCACAACCATGCCAGCGGCGGCAACGCCCTGGTACGCATGGCCCAGGACAATACCAACCGCGCCGTTCGCATCCCCGCGTTGTTCATGGGCCACGACACCGGAATGGCGATTCGACAACACTTGGCCCAAGCCTCGCTCCAGCTCATCGTCTCCACCACTCCCACCCAGCGCGGCAACCACCCGTTGGTGGTGCCGGAATTCAGTGGACGCGGGCCGACCGTGTTCGGAACACTGAAACCGGACCTGGTGGCACCCGGGGCCTACATCATGTCCCAGGGCTACGCCTTGTCCCCGGTCAGTGAACTACGCCACAAGGGATATGGCCAGGCCTCCGGGACTTCAATGGCAGCGCCTTTCGCGGCAGGAGCGGCCGCTCTGCTCAAACAGGCACATCCGGAATGGACCAATGACCAAGTGTTCTCGGCCATGGCGAACACTGCCGACTTCCGCGGGTTGCGCAACCCCGACGGCTCGCCGGCCGGGCTGCTGGACATGGGAAGCGGCCTGCTGAACATCGAACGCGCCATCGCCAACTCACTGTTCCTGGTTCCCCACAAAGCCGACTTCGGACTGGTGGAACAGGCAACCGGGAACTTGATCCGCTCCATCACGATTGCCAACACCGGTCCAGAGGACAGATCCCTGCAGTTTTCACTGGTGCAGGCCGGCATGACAGACCTGCCGGCATTGTCCCCTGTCTCGGTGACACCTTCCCAGGTCGACCTGCCGGCGGGTGACACCACCACGGCCACGATTACCCTTGATCTGGATGCAGTTTCGGGTCCCGGCATCCTGGAAGGATTCCTGTTGATTTCAGATGGCTCGGATGAATGGCACGCCCCGGTTTTCGCCTGGCTGACCTCTCATCCCCCTTCGCCGCAAGTCGTCCTGATTGATGCCGACCTCAGCCCGTTGCATCCGGACGTTTCGCCCTGGTACAGGCAGACCTTGGCGGCTCTGGGGATTGATTTCCTCTACTGGGACACCGCACTCAATCTGGTCAACGTGCCGCCGGCCCTGTTTGCCGCTTCGCCCCCGGAATGGGTCATCTTGTTCACGGGCGATCACGCCGGCAACCCGAAGGCCAGCAATGTTCCCCTACCTTTCTCGGACGGCGACTTGGACCTGCTGGCCGAATATCTGGTGTCGGGCGGCAATTTGCTGGTAATGGGGAAGCACAGCCACAAAGTCCTGGGTTCTTCCAAACTACGACTGGCACTCCTCAACGGAGTGCAGATCCAGGAACAGACCGCCGACCGATACGGACAAACCCAACTTCAGGTGTCCGGCCTTCAATCCGGGCTCGATGGCTGGGGCGATCTCGTACTGGATCTGGCGCGGCCCAATACCGATTTGGGACAGACCTCCCTGACATCCTCCGGCACAGGCACCTCCGATGCCGACAATCCGCTCTCCGGGCAGGTTGCCTGGTCACTGCAACCAGCCACCGCATCACTGCTCATGAACGTCACCGTTGACGGTTCGGCACTCCGGGGAGTCAAATCGATACATCTTGTCCACGAGCAAGAAGGGGCAACGGTTGCCGGCGATCCGCTGTGGTCCACCCCGCACCTGGTACCCATCGACGGCCGATTCCAATGGCAGGGCCGGGTCAACCTCAGTACCGATCAGGAAATTGCCCGGAGGCAGGGAAGCCTGCGGCTCAACGTTGAAATCCAGACAGCCGGTTCCAACGTCTTGCAGGCCAACGCGCCCATCCTGGTGCCACAGGCGGACAACGCCGAAGGGGCGCTGCCCCTGCACACACTGACAACCGGGACACAGGCCGGCAGTGCCGAAGCCTGGCTGGTTCTCCAGGACCAGACCGACGGCGCAACCCGGGTTGTCGGCATCGCGCGGCCCAACACCGAAGACGGTTCAGGGCGCGGAACAGCCTATCTGGCCACCTTCGGACTCGAACACATCAACGATCTCGGCACGGGCACCAACCGTGCACAGTTCGTCTCCAAGGTCCTGGCCTCCACACAGGAGACCGGTTCGGATCCCGTGGGGAACTGAACCTCGGAATCAGCGCTGGAGCAGCATCCGGCCGCAGCTCGGACAGTGGAGGTAGTTGCTGCTCCCATTGCGGGGCGCCGTCGCCACGCTGGTGGGCAGGCTCATGAAACACGCATCGCAGGAGGAGTTGGTGATCGTGGTCACCGCGATGCCGTTCTTGCGCTTCAGCAGCTCCTCGTAGATTTGCAATGCGTCCTCGTTCATGTCGCTGGCACGCACCGAACGTTCCCGGTTCAGCTCCTTCAACTCGGCCGCCATGCCTTCCTGTTCTTCCCGGGCACAGCGACGCAGTTCCTCCCACTCCCCGGTCCGCTCCTCCAACCTTTCGACCAGCGGCTGATACTGCTTGTTCTTGTCCTCAAACTCAAGCAGTGCCGCCAAGGCACGTTCCTCGTAGGCGGACTTGGTGGACTCGAGTTCCGCAATCTGCGCCTGCAGCGCGGCAATGTCCTTGGGATCGGTCAGGCGTCCACTGTTTAGCAGGTCCTGATTGGCCGCAATCTTCTCCTTGACAACCTTGACCTGGCTTTCCGCCAAGGCCTGGTTCTCCTTCAGGCTCTCCTGCTCCTCGCTCATGGAACCGACCGATTCGCGCAGCCGAATCAAATCGATCGGCTCGCGAACGCTGACCAGCGACTTCTTGACTTGCTTGACGATGCGCAGACGTTTCAGGTCGATTTGCTGCAAGTCAAACAGCTTCTCTATATCGGTTGCCACGACGCCACGCTTTTACTGTGCTAGGTCGTGAATTATAGCACCGGCCGGCGGTATAGTTCCGTACACAGGCCCTCGGATCCCGGCAATCGCAAGCCAGTTTGGATGGTGACCGCGGGTGGGTTGGGCGTGGTCTTGGTCTCTGACAGGCACGCTCAACACGGCCCACATCGACCCCATGCCCCAGGAGCCTGGCCACCGCGATCGAAGCTCTTCCCTCGTGCCTGGGCGGTTGATGATTCCAGATCTGCACCACGGGGTTCCTGCACGCGACACGTTCAACCCCGTGTGCGCACAACCGGACCGCAACCGATTGGCATCCG
>DAOUIC010000159.1:0-2981 GCA_034428255.1 Anaerolineales bacterium | reverse complement strand
AGGTTCTCGCCCCGGTGCAGGCGCAACGCGATCCCGAATGTCTGGCCCTGCGCCCTCATGGTGGGGGCATGGGCCGCCAGGTAGCGGGCCGCTGCCACCAGCGGAATAACAGGGTCGAGCCAATCACAGTGGGACCAGTTCCGCCTGAGCTGGTCGTGCAGGGTCAGGGCCGCCTCCACACACTGGATGGTGTGGAAGTCCCGATCCTCCCGCAGCAGCGCCTCCTTGAGCGCGGCGCGCACCTCGTTTTGGCCGGCGTCGTTCGTGCAGTGGTCGGCCACCATCTGGCCTGCCTGATTGACCCTGTACTGCTGATCCAGCAGGTCGTTCAACCGCTCCTCAAACGGCTCGTCCGCCTCGGGTCCTCCGGCCGGGGTGGGAATGCGCTGGGCCGGGATGTTCAGGAACCGGTCCAAGTGCACGCTCATGGCCGTGTCCAAGATCCCCCTCAGCATGTCGGCCGAGGGTGCGCGCTGGTAGGCCTGCAGCACCGCCATGCCGAACGTGAAGGTGTGCAGGGCCGTGTCCCAGTCCCCGATTTCATTGCTGGTGTGGAAGCGCGCAATGCGCATGGCGGCTGCATAGCAGATGTGCACGGCCAACCCTTCCCCGGACAGCCCGGCCCGCAGGGCATCGAGGCAGGCAGCCGCTGCCAGCGCGGGTTCGTTGGGATGCCCGGACAGCACGGTTTCCACCAAGGTGGCAGCACCCGTCTCCCGGAGTTCCGCGGATCCTCCTTCGACACAGGCAGCCGGCAGTTCCGCGAACGCCTGGTCGAGGATTTCAATGAGGTCGTCCGGGTGGCGCCAGGCATGGGATTCCTCCATGCGCATGGCACCCGCGACCAGGCGCACCAGACTCGACAAAACCAATTCCGTTTCGGCCCACCCGGTCATGTCCAGCATATGGAAGGCGCGGTTGCAGAAGTCCATCGGATGGCCGGTGTCGATGTAGCGGTGGTCCAGGATGGCGGAGGCCAGCATGTCCATCAGGAAGGGACCGTCGGCGCCACTGCGGATCGCAGACACGACGCAGCGTTCCGCACCTTCCGTGTCCCGCACTTCGATGAATTCCCTGAACCAAGTCTTGAGCAGGTCCAGGTCCTCGGTTGTGTCGGGCAGGGACTGGACCAGGAAGCGTCGGGCGGAACCCGCGCTGTCGCCGGCAACCGCAGCCAATCCGTGCGACAGTGCCAGGGCTCGCTGCTCGCGCGGCAGGCCGTCCAGCATGCTGGCCATGCAGCCCAGGATGGTCAGGCCCTGTCCCCAGCCCTCGTTGCGGTTTTCGCACCCGAACCGGAGGCCCGTCGCCAGAATGCGATCAATCAGGTTGCGTTCCTCCAACAGGATGACCGCCTTGCCCACCACCAGGGACAGGCTGCGCTCCATGCCCATCTGCAGGCGTTCCTCGCTGTGGGCCACCCGATCCAGCGTGGAGGCCACATCGACCCAGATGCCGCCGTCCCGCACATCCACCGGGAACGTTGGCACGTCGTCCGCCCACAAATCGAAGGCCCCTCCCGATTGCAGGTCAAATCGTGCATGGTGCCAGTGGCAGGTAATCAGGCCATTGCGGACCGAGCCGCGGTCCATGGGATAGCCCATGTGGGGACATCGGTTGTCGATCGCATGCACCTGGTCGTTGTGATAGACCAGCGCCACGGTGTAGTCGCCCACGCGGGCCGTCGCCAGTTGCTGTTCCATCAACTCGGCCACGGGCATGGTGTACTGCCAATCCGCTCCGTGGCCGTTGGCCGAAATACTGGAAGTGTTCATCTGTGGTCCGTCCCGGAATCCAGTGTGGTTAATAATGTGTGATTGATGAGCTGTGTTGACGTGCCGACAGGCCAGTCCTTCAAACCGACTTCAGAAAGTCGCGGATGGCGAGGGCTGCCGACGCCCCCTCACCCACCGCGGCCGCGACCTGCTTCGTGCTGCCGGCCCTGACATCACCGGCCGCGAATACGCCGGGCACGCTGGTCTCAAGCATAAACGGTTGCCGCCCGCCGAACCGGGCCGGCGGCACATCGGCATGTTCCAGGGCATGCCCCGTCTCAATGAACCCCCACCGGTCGCACACAACATCCAGACCGTTCAGGTATTCCGTGTTGGGCTCGAGGCCCACAAAGACAAAGGCACCGTCCACGTCCAGCAACTCCGCTCCCTCTCCCGCCGGCGTGTTCAGTTGCAGCGCCGTCAAATGACCGCCCCGGCCCCGAAAGGCACCCACTTCGGTGCGGTAGCGCACTTCCACCGCCGGGGTGGCCGTCAACTTTTCCACCACGGTCGGCGACGCCTTGAACTCGCTTCCGCGCACCAGCACGGTAACACTTGAGGCAAACCGGGTCAGGTGCACGGCCTCTTCGGCCGCACTGTTGCCACCCCCGATCACCGCAACTGCCTTGTCGCGGTAGAAGGGACCGTCGCAGGTGGAGCAGAAGTGAACGCCGGCGCCGATGAAGTCCGCTTCCCCGGGGACCCCCAACGTGCGGTACCGGCTGCCGGAAGCCAGCAGGACGGCATGGGACGTGTACACGTCTCCGGTGCCGGTCCGTACGCTCAGAAACGGTTCGTCCCGGCGAACCGACACCACGTCGACCGCCTCCAGCACCTGTCCGCCAAAGCGCCGGGTCTGTGCCAGGAGGCGTTCCGCAAATGCGTTGCCCTCGATGCCGTCGGGAAAACCCGGCACATTTTCGTAGCTGAACGTGCGGGTGGCCTGGCCGCCGGGCGCACCCCGTTCCAGCAACAGCGTGTCGATGCCCTCGCGTGTGGTGTAGACCGCGGCCACCAGCGCCGCCGGACCGGCACCAATGCAGATCAGAGGCCAGAACTTCCGGTCGATGGATGTCCTGAGACCCAGCTTGGCGGCCAGCTCCGCATTGCTGGGTTCGACGAGGCGCGTCCCGTCGTCGAACACGATGGTGGGGATGATCCGCTTGCCCTCGTTGAGACGGATCACCAGTTGTTCCGCTGCCGCAT
>DAOUIC010000158.1:0-6089 GCA_034428255.1 Anaerolineales bacterium | reverse complement strand
AGGACCAGGGTCATCACCAGGAAGGCGGGCAGCAGCGACCAGAACTCCATGCTCGGAGGCAGTTGGAATTCGGGCATGGTGAATGCCGGCATGCCCACCCAGGGCGCATCGAAGAAGAGTTGAGCGTCATACAACCCCAACAACCCGGCCACAGCGCAGCCAGCCACGATCCCGGCCAGCGGTGTCCACAGGCGCAAGGCACCCGAAGCACGCAGCCCCAGCCCAATCGTGACGATCAATGTGGCGGCGGCCGCAGTGGGGCCTGCCGCCGCCGGGATGCCCTCGGGCACATCCGTCAACCTCTGGATTGCAATCGGTATGATCGTGACGGCCACCAGCATGAGTACGGTTCCGGATACCAGCGGTGTGATTACCCGGCGCAGCAAAGGCATCCAGGCAGCCAGCATGAACTGCAGCAGCGACGAAACCAGGACCAGGCTTGCCAGCATGGCCGGTCCACCTTCCGACAGAGCCATGATGGAAACGGCAATGAGCGGGGTTGCAGTGCCCGTAATGAGCACGTGTCCGGTGCCCAGCCTTCCGAACCGCGCGGCCTGCAGCGCGGTGCCGACTCCATTGAGTGTCAGGGCCGCAAATACGGCCCAGGCAAGGTACGTGTCGTCTTGCCCTGCACTCAGGGCAACAATGGACATGTACAACACCGATTGCGGCAGGATGAGCATCACACCCTGAAATCCGACTACAACCGATACAGGCCAGGGACTCCGCTCGTCCGGTTCATAGCGGATGCCTTCATCCGACCTCATAGCCGCCATTCCTCAGCCCTTGTTGGCAGACATCCATCCCAAATTCTGTCCCCGATGTTGTCGATGGACATTGTCCGGCATGACAGGGAGACACTGTTTCAGTGGTGTTGAGGTTACGGTACGCGGCTTCCGCACCTGGCCAACCCCGCCCCGCCATCCGGACCATCGCTTCCAGGCCGGTTCCCTCGGGTCAGGTGCTGCAGGTTCCAATATTCGTTCGGTTGCCTCCCTGACCCGCCGTCGATGAGTTCACAACGGTCGGTTGGGTTGAAGAACCGGATGTTGAGACCGTCACTGGGTCGGACCTGGATGCCGTCGGGCAAATTCCCGGGGGTGCCGTCATAGGCGTAGAGGCCGAAGACCGGATCGTCCACCAATGCGGGGGCAGGCCCCGCATGGCCTACCCTGCGTTCTGAACATGCAGTCCCGACAGCCTCAGTGGCCGTAGGCACCGGGACCACTCCCCGACCGTTCAACCGGGACTGCTGCCATGTCCAGCCTTCCAGGGTATGGGCTTCCGGATGGGGTGCGATGTTCCTTGTTCCGAAAATCAACTTGGCAACCGCACTCTCGCCATCCATAGCGGCATGAGCCTGGCAGTCGCCCATGTGCGCGCTTCGCCGGTCGCCGGGAGCAACTGGACTTGGTTCATCGGTTCGCCATCCGGTCCCGCAACGGGCCGATGTCATGGCGGTGTGCCTCCCGCCTGAATTTCCCTACTTGTCTTCGGGACTGGGCTTGGTGACCGTCCAGGTGAAGGCTCCCGGAACTGGATGAGCACCCCTATAGGCATGCGTCCCTGTGCATGCAGAGGGTCCCCCGGCATCACCGTAGCATTTAGGCTCCCGGAGGCCGGTAGGTCACCGTCTTCCGGGTGGCCTCATCGATTTCCTCGGGCGTGATCAGCTGCACCGTGCTGATGCTGAGCGCGCCTCTTGCCGTGATGGACAGGGAAAGTGCGGCGGCTGTTACCGCATCGGGCAGGTCATAGATCATGTACAGGTCCGCACCGCCAAAGGCGTAGTAGAAGGCCTCCAGCTTGCCGCCCTGTTCTCGGCCCATCTCTTCGAAGACTTGTCGTCGCGACGTTCCGCCTTCTTGCAGCAGGCCCTGTATTCCGGTTGTCGTGTAGTTTGCCTGATACAGAAACTTTGGCATGACGAGCTCCTCGTATGCTGGTCTTGTCGTTGGTTAAAGTGTAAGCCCGTTTGTCTTGGATCGCTATTGCATTGTTTTCCGAAGATGGTGGAGGTGCCGGAGGTGGCCAAGGTGCCGGTCAAGCGCGCCGTGCAGCACCGCACCCGAAGGGACAGCACCGAACGTGAGCGTTTGTACTCTCTGTTCAGGCGGCACCAGTGGACCGAAGCCCCGTTGAACGCAGCGGTCTACCGGTCCTTCGGCGGCTCCGGCTCAGGCGGGGTTTGGAGTGTGATTCGGGTCGTTGTCGTCAAGTTCGCCCGGCAGCAGTAGGGACCGCCACTCGGAGGGTGTTTGCAGCACGGCTTGGATGCGTTCCATCGCATCCGTGGGCGGACCGTGTTCCCGCCAGTGTGCCGCGATGTGGTCGCGGTCCGACGCAGACAGCTTATTGGTCAGGAACGTGTGCAGAGCCGCTATGGTCGTCTCCGCCAAGCCTTCCTTGAGGCTTTCCGTCCGGGTTTGCCGCAGTTCGACTTCCCGCGTGTGCTCGGCATCGGCTGCGGGGTCGCGCCAGCGGCCCTGGGCTTCGTCCCACCACTGGAAGCGCGCCATCCTCCGCACATCCGGCTGCCATAGGCGCACCTGCGTGCCGCACACGCGACTGAAGCAGGCCTGCGCGTTCATCGCCTGCCGATACGTCCCATTCGGCTGCAGCTGGAAGAGCCGGAGTTCCGCGGGCGTTCCTGGTGCGTCCGCCTCGGGGTCGGGCAGGTCTCCGGGATAGCAGGCCAGATACTCGGCAATGCCCAGGGCCGCATACAGTGCCAGCTTGTCTTCCAAGTCCCGGACCTCGGAGGTGGGCGACACGATCTCGGCCACCAGTTCCGGCAGGGGATGGCCCTCGTCGAGCCGCACGATGCGGCCCTCCTTGCCCCGCTCCGTCTCCGCCGGCAACTCGAACGCCGGCGGCAGCACCATCAGTTCCGGCGCCACCTGGCTCTGACCGGAGGTCCGTGCGGGGAAGTGAAGTTCGGCCTCGTGCTCCAGGCGGTTACCGAGCAGGTCGCGGAGCACAAGGAACAGGGCCATCAGAAAGGGCGTGTGGCGGTGGTGTGGCGAGCACACAAAGCCGTCCTCGTCGTAGTCCAGGCGATGCACACCGGCAGCGCCGTAGTTGGGGTCGGTGGTCCAGTCGGCCGTGTATTCGTGGGCGGGGTCGTACCGGTAGGCCGGTTCGAAGTGGGCCAGCCGTTCCAGTTGTCCCCGCCAGGCCGCGGGATGGTCCCGGCGCCAAGCCGTCCGCCGTTCCCGGTCCGCGCGCGCCGTGCTCGTATCGGTGTCACCGCGCCAAGCCGGCACGCGCCAGTCCCATGCCGCCGACGGCTTCTCCCCCCGCCCGTTGGGGACCGTCCGCGTTTCTTTCCGTACGGCGGCTGCCATCACTTCCCCTGCATATGCCGAAATCCGCTTCTTTCCCTCCGGGGCTGTTCGGTTCCGGGTTGGGTTCAGTCTGCGAGCGTGAGTGTCATTCGTCAAACCGGTGTCACAGCACCCGTTCCGGTATGCATGGTTGCCATGTCCTGGCTGCAGCACTCAGCCCTTGATGCTGGATACGGCGATGCCCTGGATGAAGAAGCGCTGCGTTATGAACAACACCAGAATTACCGGGAGGATCATGAGTGTGGAACCCACCATGACCAGGTCCCAGCGGACACGCCTTATGAAGGCCTGCTGGAACAGGGCCGGACCCAAAGCCACCGTGTACTTGGTTGGATCCCGCGACAGGTACAGCAGGGGACCGATGAAGCCGTTCCAGTTGTTGATGAAGGTGAACATCGCCACCGTGGCCAGGGCGGGTTTGGCCAGCAGCATGATGATGCACCGGTAGATGCCGAATTCGTTGGAGCCGTCAATGCGCGCGGCATCCGCCAGTTCGCGCGGAAGGGACTGGAAGAACTGGCAGCGGAGATGGTCATATACAGGTTCTGCAATCAATGGTTGGCAACATGGCACTCTCGGCGCGATGGAGGCCTACGATGCGATTTCCGTCCCACTTGATATATACTAGCGATATAGATCAAGAGTTCATGCTCTGATCGAACAAGGAGGGATTCATGAGTGGTGATGTGGAAACCCGGATGAAGACCGCGAAACTCTTTTGGAACGGACGGTCCCAAGCCGTGCGCTTACCCAAGGAGTTTCGCTTTAAGGGTGAGGAGGTTCACATTCGCCGGGTAGGTACTGCGGTCATCCTGGAACCGGTGAGCCAAGACTGGGCTTGGCTGGATGCCATTCAGGGCAGCTTTACTGAAGATTTCCTGGCCGACCGCCAACAACCCGACCATCAGGAACGAGAGGGACTGGAATCCCTGTTTGACTGATGCGGTTTCTGCTGGACACGAACGCGGTCATTGCCCTGTTCAACAACAACTCGCCTCGTCTGAGCCAGCGCGTGCGAGCATGCCAAGTGTCCGACATTGGCTTGTCGGTAATCGTCGCCTATGAACTGTTTTACGGTGCGTTCAAGAGCCAGCGGCAGGAGCACAACCTGAGACGAGTGGAACTGATTGGCTTTCCGCTTGTGCCTTTGGACTGGGCCGCGGCGCGCGCTGCCGGTGAGATCAGGGCCTTGTTGGCCCAAGGGGGACAGCCGATCGGACCCTACGACACGCTGATCGCGGGGCAGGCACTGTCTCGCAACTTGATATTGGTCACGTCAAACACAAAGGAGTTTGGCCGTGTGCCTCGGTTGGTTGTGGAAGATTGGTCCAGAGCTGATTCGTAGGGCGCTGTCCGGATACTGAATCGAACCGTTGTCCTGTTTGTTTCATAGACATGCCAAGCTGCTCTGCTGAGGCTGGACCAGACCCTATCTGTCTGGTCCTCAGCCACTGGGGTGCAGAATGGCCTGCCTTACACCGCCCCGTACCGCCAGCTGGTCCGTCACCGTTGCCTTGAACCAGGCCAACGTTGAAGTTCGTTCTCGGCCTGTAGACAGATCCTGCCCCTATTCCATCAGGTTTGAAGCGAGCGACCAAACTGTTGACAGCAACCCCTTCCTGTAGCTGCAAGGCTGCAGTCTTGGTGTTTGACGACCCCCTGTCTGCGACGCGGCCATATGAGCAACGGAGGCGAACCATTGGCATGGTGGTTGTGATGGTGGTCCACACTTGGCCTGATTGCGACACAGGGGCCGGGCGTATCATTTCGGTGCGGAAGGCGACGAGACGCGAGAGGAGGGTCTATGAAGAGGGATATGACTGAGTTGCCAGCGGACATACAGGCTCAAATTCGGGCGTTGGAGGCTCTTCCCGACGACCAAATCGACACGACCGACGCCCCGGAGATGCTGGATTGGTCCGATGCCAGGCGCGGAGTCTTCCACCGGCCTGTGAAGCAGCAGATTACGCTGAGGCTCGACGCGGACATCATCGCTTGGTTCAAGGCCCACGCTCGTGATGGCCACGGCTACCAGGCGGATATCAATACAGCACTCCGCGAGCATGTCAAGAGGACGACCCGTTCGGTAAACCAAGCTTGCTCGGCGGAGCCGGTGACGAAGTATCAAGAATCTTGAAGGAGGTTCTTTGGTTGGGTGAGGGTGAAGTGTTCAACACCATCCTTCGCCATTGGCACTGTCTCGGATTCGTTGATGTTGATCAGAGCCAATTTACCCAAGATCTTCTTTCACTGTAGCTGTCAAGCTTGGCGGTGCTCATGTCTGCGACAAGGGTGCTGGAGTGCTTGGTATGCTCAATAGTGCGAGCACACAGCCAAACCGAAGTCAAGCCATAAGCGGTACACTGCAGAGAATTCTTTCGCGGATCGTGCGGCCTTATAGTCGCCAGAGGCTAGCCACATGCCACCAGTGCAAAACACAATCCCGGGGAAGTTGAGCGTTGATGCACTGCACTCAGCCGTCGAAGATGGCTCAATCGATACGGTCATCCTCGGGTTTCCCGACTTGTATGGTCGGCTGATGGGGAAACGGTTGGACGCCGGTTTCTTCCTAACCGACGTGGCTGGGGGAACTCACGTCTGTGACTATCTATTCACGGTAGACATGGAGATGGAACCAGTCTCCGGTTACGCGTTTTCAAACTGGGAACTTGGGTACGGTGATGCGCACTTGTCACCGGATCTTGGAACTCTTCGCAAGTTGTCATGGCTCGATCGGACTGC
>DAOUIC010000157.1:0-20021 GCA_034428255.1 Anaerolineales bacterium | reverse complement strand
GCAAGGCGACTGGATGGATTCCGGGACCGCCTGCGCCATGTCCGGATCGCGCTCTGCGACATGGACGACACGCTCTTGGATGGCCGCAAGCGGTTTCCGCGCCGAACCGAGCAGGCCGTGCGGCGCTGGCTGGACGCCGGGTACGAACTGGTTCTGGCCACGGGCAGGCCTCCTAGAAGGGCCCGCGAAGTCTCGGATTGGCTCAACTTGCGGCCCATGATTTGCTACAACGGTTGCTGGATTGAGCACCGGGGGCATGTTCAGTACCGTCGACAGATGTCGCCCGAGACCACACAAGCTGTTATCAGGTGCCTGTTGAACGCCTGTCCTGATTTGTGGATGGGCATTGAATCCCACGACGTTCTCTATGCCGCTCAACCCCAGGACCGTTGGCCTCACGCCATTCTGTGCGATCCCGGGGACTTGGATGTCGAGGCCGCGAAAATCTTCTGCCGCTTCAGCCACCTGACCAACGCCCAGCTGCAGGCCATCCGGTTGACCGCGCCACCAGGCACTCGACTGATGGAATCCGCCAAGTACAACCTCTTGCAATTCATGGATCAGGCGGCCGACAAGGCAGTTGCCGCCGCGTGGTGGTTGGACCAAAACGGCATGGACATGGGCAATTGCATTGCACTTGGGGACGACACCAACGATGTCCGCCTGTTGTCCGAGGCCGCCATTGGCATAGCCATGTCGGATGCGGTACCGGATGCCGTTGCCGCATCCGACATTACCGTTCGGAATTCAGAATCCGAAGGCGTTGCCATGGCCCTGACCACCATACTCGAACTGGCAGGACCGGCGCGTTTCCCAACGGCCGGATAGTTTGTCCGGGAGCCTGCACGATGATTTGCTATGCGAAAACGAGATTCGAAAAGGCCTCCATGTGCTCATGGCAGAAGTGGTTTTGACTGGCTTTTTGCTTGATGCCGTCCCCCGCGCCCACAGCCAAAACCGCCATCTTTCAAGACCTGCAAACGTTGATTTCGTATTTTGATCGGCATTGAAACACCGTAGCCGTCAACTTCGCACAATCCGGCAACCGGCGTCATGAAGCATCAACTGCTCGGACTGGCTGATCGCTTGGCTCGAATCAAGGTGGTCCTGTGCGACCTGGACCACACATTGCTCGATGCTGATCGACAGGTTCCTCCGGGCACCGATGGCCTTTTGGATCGGTGGTTGGCGGCCGGGTACGGGTTTGTCATTGCCACGGGCCGGGAGCCGCGCCGTGCCCGCAACCTTTCCCCGGTTCTGGACCAGTGTCCCTTGATTTGCTACAACGGTACCTGGATCGAACATCTGGGCGATGTCAAGTACGCCCGGCCGATGACCAGCGATCTGACCAGGTCTGCAATCGAATGCCTTAGGCGGACAAACCCGAACGCCTGGATTGGCCTGGAGATTGACGATCGGTTGTACGCTCCAAAACCGCTTGGTCGCTGGAGCGACGCGATTGCCGCTGATCCAACCGCAATCCACGCCGAAGCCTTCAAGGTGTTCTGCCCCAGGAGCCATCTGTCGTCCAACGAGGCGGACCGGATTCGCACATCGGTGCCGCCGGGTACATGCCTTTGGATCTCCGACGACTATGATGTAGTGCAGTTTGAGGACGCGGTCTGGGCGGACAAGGCCGTGGGAGCCGCCTGGCTGGTGGAGCAATGGAACCTGGATCTTGCCCGTTGCATGGCGCTGGGCGATGAAACCAACGACCTGACCATGGTATCCCGGTCCGGCATCGGCATCGCCATGTCCAACTCCAATCCCGAACTCCTGGCTGCGGCCGACCTGTGCGCACCCAACCATGACGCGCAGGGTGTCCAGCGTGTGTTGTCCGCTGTTCTTGAACTGCAACCTCGGGCACCTGTTTGACCAGTTGGTATCAGCCGGATGGGCACATTGACGGAACGGGCTTTGCCGACGGACGGGAACCGCAGGTTGCCCTCACCAGGCGAGTCAGGCCACGACACGGACCCGATCCGGACACTGCACCGGCGGCGCGCGGCGGACATTGGAGCCATGTTCTCGGCGATCGCGGACAGGTATGACCTGATGAACGCGATCATGACCGGGGGCCGGGACCGGGACTGGCGCCGGCGCGTCGTCGACCTTTGTCATCCCCAACCGGGCCAGCGAATTCTTGACTTGGGAACCGGAACCGGCGAACTGGCCCTGACCTTTGGTCAAGCCGCCTCCGGGCTCGACATCTGGGCATCCGACATATCGATGGAGATGATGTCCCTGGCCCAAGCCAAACCCGGAGCTGTGCCCATACGGTTTTTCCAGGCGGATGCCCTCCAACTGCCGTTGCAGGACAACCACTTCGATGTCGTGGTCTCTGCATTTCTGATGCGGAATCTTCCGGATCCCGCGGCGGCCGTGCGGGAGCAGGTGCGGTTGTTGAAACCGGGTGGCCGGCTTGTGTTCCTGGAGATCGTGCCTCCCGAATTCACATGGCTGGGCAGTGCCTACAAACTCTTCATGTTTGCGGTGGTTCCCCGTCTGGGCCGCCTGCTTTCGGGGTCCACAACCGCCTACACCTATCTGCCCTCGAGCACCCAGGTGTATGAGTCTCCGTTCGATATGCTGAGCATGTTGAGGGAAGCGGGCCTGAGACAGACGGCTTTCGCTACGTGCATGGCGAACACCATTTCGATCCACCATGGCCGCAAGCCTACCCTGGCCAACGAGCATCGATCTTGAGCCGTGAATTGGCCTCCAAAAGGGGGATTCCGAGCTTGGTTTGGGGTGTCGGCCAGCAGCGCAGGCTCGACTTGGTCGTCGATGCCCTGAAACTTGATGCCGGCCGGCCGCGCCGGCGGTTGCTGGTCAACGGCTGCGGAATTGGCGCATACGCGAAACATATGAGCCCATACTTCCGCTGCATTGACGCGCTGGACATCGAGCCGTCCTATCTGAAGCAGGCCCGCGCGGGGCAGGCGGACCTGGCCTGCGTCCTGTCCCAGTGCGAGAGGTTGCCGTTTCCGAGTCGACACTTCGACGTGGTGTTCAGCCATGAAGTGCTGGAACACGTGGACGACGACGGCCGGGCCATGGACGAGATGGCCCGCGTGGTGAGGCCCGACGGATACATTGTCCTGTTCGTACCCAATCGATGGTTCCCGTTCGAGACCCACGGCTGCTGGTGGCAAGGTCGCTACTACTTCGGTAACATTCCGTTCATCAATTATCTGCCGCGGCAGTACCGAGACTTCCTTGCGCCACACGTGCGGACCTACAATCGACGCGACCTTCGGCGGTTGTGGTCCAACCTGCCCCTGCGGATCGCCACTTGGCAAATCGTGCCCCCGGCCTTGGACGCGCTCGGCCACGCACTGCCGTGGCTCCCGGCCAG
The DNA here is from genome assembly GCA_034428255.1 of Anaerolineales bacterium. Lineage (GTDB taxonomy): Bacteria > Chloroflexota > Anaerolineae > Caldilineales > Caldilineaceae > Bin34. The sequence continues at coordinate 16,663 of DAOUIC010000157.1, read as the reverse complement.
CCTGCCGCAGGCAATGATGCGGTTGTCCCGATCACCCGTGGATCTGTTGGGCCTGAGCCACTTCGTGGTTTTGCAGCCGGCATCCGTGGTTGACTCGGTGGTCCTTTCGCCCGACACGGGCATCGACGCAAAGTGACCGGCGGGGGCTAGGCAAACCGTGCGCACCCTGTCCCCTGCATCCTTGGTTCTGTTGCAGCGCCGGCGCCGCGCCCGCGCCAGACGGAACCGCCCGCGCCATGTGGCAACCGGAATGCAAACCGGATTCTGGCTGTTCATGGTGTCCGGAGCATTTGCCATGGTTCTGGCCGTGGCCATGACCGGAGCAGGTTTGCGGATGTATTCGTACTATGCAGACCAACTGACCGACATCGGCTCGCTCACCGAGTGGGAAGAGGAATTCCAGTCGGTGCGGATCTACGATCGAACCGGCGAGCACTTGCTGCTGATCAGCCTCGACCCAAGGCCCTTCAGCGGCGATCGCACGTACGTCGCGCTGGAGGACATGTCCCCGTGGATTTGGAAATCGGCGGTGGCCATGGAGGATCGCACCTACTGGACCAATCCCGGCATCTCCCTGCGTGGCATCACGAGGGCATTCCTGTCCAACCTGACCGGTGGCGAAGTACAGGGCGGTTCCTCCATCACACAGCAACTGATCAAGAACGTGGCCATCCCGGTGGAGCAACGGGCCCAGCGCAGCTATGCACGGAAGATCAAGGAACTGATCCTGGCAATGGAGTTGACCCGCCGCCACAGCAAGGAGCAGATCCTTGAGTGGTATCTGAACTTCAACTTCTACGGCAATCTTGCCTACGGCATCGAAGCCGCCAGTCACGTCTACTTCGACAAGAGCAGCGCGGATCTTTCGCTGGCCGAGGCATCGATGCTGGCCCTGATCCCCCAGTACCAGGCGCTCAATCCCTACTTCAGCCCGGAACGGGCCAAGGAACGGCAGGGCATCACGCTCAATGGCATGGTGGATGCAGGCTACATCACCCAGGCGGAGGCGGATGCCGCCTTCGCCGAGGAGCTTGTCTACGCCAGCGGTGCCGCCGAGCGGTTCGACCTGCGACTTGCTCCCCACTTCAGCATCTTCGTGTTGGAGGAACTCCAGCGCAAGTTCAACACCTTGGCCGAACCGTTCTACATATGGAAACACGGCTTGTCGGTCCGCTCCACGCTCGACCTGGACCTGCACAGGTTTGCCGAAGAGACCAGCCGCGACACTGTCCGGCGCCTAGCCGATGCCGGCAAGAACGTGTCGAACGCCTCGGTGGTGGCCATCGAACCGGAATCGGGCGAAATCCTGGCAATGATGGGTTCCCTGGACTATGAGGACCGGACCATCGACGGGCAGGTCAATGTGTCCCTGGCCGATCGGCAGCCCGGTTCGAGCTTCAAGCCGTATGTCTACATCGCGGGACTGGAAAACGGCATGACGGCCGCCGAAATGCTGTTGGACGTGCGCACTCCGTTCGAACTGGAAACCGGCAGCATCTACGTACCCGAGAATTTTGATCGGGAATACCACGGTCCGGTTTCGCTGCGCACGGCCCTGGCCAGGTCCTACAACATTCCCAGCATCAAGATCATGGACAAGGTGGGGGTGGGGGACGCCATTCGCACATCGCACCGACTCGGCATCACCGGTCTGGACCGCGGCTCGCAGTTCTACGGACTGAGCCTGGTTCTGGGAGGTGGCGAAATTGCCCTGCTGGACCATACGTATGCCTACGGCGTGCTCGGCAACCGCGGTGTGATGGCTGGACAACCGGTATCGGTAGCAGACCAGAAGGCCGGTTTTCGCACCATCGATCCCGTGTCCATCCTGGAGGTATCCGACGCCGACGGCAATGTGCTCCACTCCATGGGCGAACCAGCCAAGGCCACCGTGCTTTCGCCTCAAGTCCACTACATCATCACCGACATCCTTTCCGACGATCAGGCACGGGCCTTGGCCTTTGGATACCAGTCCGTTTTGACCCTGCGCGACCGGCCGGTGGCGGCCAAGACCGGCACGACCAACAACATCCGGGACGCGTGGGCCCTGGGCTACACTCCGCAGCTGGCAGTCGGGGTCTGGATCGGCAACACTGACAATACACCGATGGAGGCGCTGACGGGCATGACCGGCGCCGGGCCCATTTGGAACGCGGTCATGAACAAATACCACGAGGACAAGCCAGTCCAGTGGTACGAACAGCCCCCCGGCATTGTGCGCAGCCTGGTCTGCATTCCCAGCGGCCTGAAACCCACCGATGCCTGCCAGGCACAGCGCTGGGAAATGTTCGTCGAGGGAACCGAACCCACACGACCCGACAACATCTGGCAAGGGTTTGAGATCAACAGACAGACCGGAGAACTGGCGGATGCCTCGACAACTCCCGAGAACCGGGAGACGCGTTACTTCCAAATCCTGCCCCTGGAAGCGCAGGACTGGGTCGCGGAGAGCGGCTTGCCCCAGCCGCCTACCGCCAACCTGCCAACCGTCCGCACGAACGCAGCCGGCACCATGGCCATCACATCACCCGGTTCTGCGCTGTACCTGCGCCGGGACTTTCCGGTTACCGGCTTCGTCTCGGATGCCAACGTAACCGACTGGCATCTGGAGCTGGGACCTGCCGATTTCAGTTCCCCGGCATCCATGCTGGCCAACGGTAGCGGCAGAACGCTCAGCGATTCCCTCGCCCATGTGCATTCCTGGGACTGGCCCGACGGCCTCTACAACCTGGCGCTGGTCGCCCGGTACCGGAGCGGTCTTGTGGAACGCGTGGCTGTGCCCCTGGTCCTGGACAACACTCGACCCGAGGTGGCCACGGCCGCTCCCAAGCCCGATGCCGTCTTTGTCGAAGGGGAGGATGAGCAGGTCAACATCCACGTGACCGCCTTTGACGAGGGGTCAATCGATCGCGTCGAGTTCTGGATCAACGACGAGTTGGTCAAGACCAGCTCGGTGGCTCCCTTCAACGAACGTTGGAAGATTGCCATGCAGGATGTTCCCCCGGCACAGCTGAACCACCCACCGGTCCAAGGCGTCAAACAGGTAACCGATGAAGAAACCGGCCAGATACTGGGAGAGGTACAGGTCTTCCTGGAGGAAACCGTCGACTGGCTACCCGACTTCGACAGCGACGACTCCCGCATCAAGCGCGGCCGCATGCGCCGGTTCGACAGCGGCTTTGGTGCGATTTACACGGCCGATGGTTTCTATTTGGAACGGGTGGCGCTACAGATCAAGGTGTACGACAGAGCCGGCAACAAAACCGAAACCGAAACGCAGTACTTCTACGTCCACCACGCGGAGCCGGCCCCATAGTCCGATCCCGGGTGACAGGGGCTACCGTGCCTCCAGAACCGGCAACTGCCCTGCTTCGCCTTCCAATTCGAGTGTCCAGGCAGCGGACCATCCCAGGTGGTCGCCCCGGCGAATGCGAATCCATTCGTCGCCGGTTGTGTCGGTTGCCCGGCCCAGCGCTTCCAATTCCTCTCCGGCCAGGAGCATGGTCAGGGAGTAGGCATTGAGATCCGGTCTGCGCCGGAGGTGCACCCGGGGAAAGGCAGTGCGTGCCGGCAGGACAACCGGGGTCGGCTGCGGAACGGGCGTGGCGGTTGGCTGGACAATCGGAATCGGCGTAATGACCGGCACCGGTACCGATGCTTGTGCGGTGGCTTCGGCCGCGGCCGTCCGGCTTTTGTCCGCGGCCACGTAGAGGTTCCAGGCCGTCAGCAAGGCCAGTGCAACGACGATGATGATATTGAACGGCTGTTGGCCTGTTGGTGCGACCTGCTCTGGCACTCGGACAGGAGGCTTGGGAGAGTTTTCCTGGACTTCGGCGTTTTTCCGCGGAACCGCGTAGTCCGGGAGCTTGAGGCCGATTCCGTCGCCACGGGCCTGCTCCAAAAGCGAATCCACATTCAGGAACACGCTCCGCAACTCCGCCAATCGATGGGCGGGCACCGTCCAGAATTGGCGCAGGGCATCAAACCGCAGCTCCTCTGCCGGCAGAACCGCCAGCAGTTTCCGGCGCAGAAGAACCTGGTTGGTGCGGCCCGGCACAGATCGGAATTCAACCGATCCGTCCACCACCCTCAGTGCATCGAGAACTTCCAACCGCTCGGATGTCTGCCTAAGGCCATGGTAGTCAGGTGCTTCCGGAGTCCATTGGCCGGCACCGCGGCCGCTCTCCGACGATGCTGCGAAACGACGGCCGGTCTCCCGCATTCCGCGGACATCGGCATCGTACCGTTCCCGCCGGACGGGATCGGACAGGACCGCCCAAGCGTCCTCTATTTTCCGGCGAAGGCTTTCAACGTCTGGATTTTGGGTGCCAAACTGGTCCAACCGGACCATCCATGAGCGATAGGCACCCCTGATCTCTTCATGGGAGGCATCCAACGGCACCTCCAGCACATCGTAGTGGAATGCGTGGCCTGCGCTGCGCTTTCGAAGGATCCTGGCCCATAGCTGATCAACGTCCGCCTCTGGCGCCAACTTCTTGGGAGGTGCCTTGTGGACTGTCGCCATGGTTTGGCCATGTCCGACCATGGCATGTTTGGCCTGCCGCCTTTAGGTCTCGGTCAGATTCCGGTATCCGGCTGCATCCAAAAGGTCTGGATTGCCCGGACCGGGCGCAACCTCCAGCCTGAGGAACCAACTGCCATAGGGATCGGAATTGATCTCCTCGGGACTGTCCAACAGGGTTCCGTTGACTTCGGCCACCCTTCCCGCCATGGGCGCGTAGATGTCCGCCGCGGCCTTCACTGATTCGACCGTGGCCATGGTCTGCCCGGCTTCGAAATCCTCGCCCACCTCGGGCAATTCGACAAACACCACGTCGCTGAGCTGGTCCTGGGCGTAGTCGGTGATGCCGACCGCAACTACATCGTTCTGCCGGTCACACCACTCGTGCGTGGATGCGTACAGCAAATTGGAGGGGACTGAAAAACCGGTCATGGTGAGATGGTGCGATTGCTGAGATTCCAGTTGCCGCCCCGCCTAGGCAGGCCGGGAGTAGAAAGGCTTGGGCACTACCACCGCGGCCAGGCGCCGACCTCGGATTTCCACCGTAAACCGTTCCATTTCGGTTGCCGAGGCATCACACAGTGCCATGCCAATGAATTGATCAAGGGTCGGACTCTTGTTGCCGGAGGTAACCGTACCAATCCGCCGATCCTGATCATAAACGGCGTAACCGGCGCGCGGCACGCCTTGGTCCTCCATGCGAAAGGCACACAGCCGGCGCGTTGGTGGTTCGAGCCAAGCCTTGAGCAACGCATCCCGGCCGATGAACCTGGGATTGCGGAAGGACACGGCCCATGCCAGATCCGCCTCCACCGGATTGATGTCCTGGCTGATTTCATGCCCGTAGAGTGGCAGGCAGGCCTCCAACCTGAGGGAGTCCCGTGCCGCCAACCCACAGGGCAGCCAACCTCGGGGACGCCCCGTCTCCAGCAGGTGTTGAAACAAACTGCCTCCCACAATGCGAGGCAGAACCAGTTCAAATCCGTTTTCCCCGGTATAGCCGGTCCGGGTTATGAGAACCGATTTCGACTCCCAGGTTGCGGTCCGGGCCTTGAACCGGCGCAGACTTCCCGCATCGATCCCCAGGACATGCGACACCAACCACACGGCATCCGGACCCTGCACCGCGAGCATCGAGGTCTGTTCCGTGACATCAACGATGTCAACGTCTTGCCCGTCGGCCTGTCGTCGCAACCATTCCAGATCCTTGTGCCGGTTGACGGCGTTGGCCACCAACAACCAACCTTCCTGCTGCCTAACCGCGATCAGATCGTCGATCACCGTCCCGTCGCTGTAGGTCATCAGACTATAGACGGCGTCGCCCAGTTTGCGCCGCGCCACACTGCGGGTCAGGACACGCAGCAGGAAATCTGCAACCCCGGTACCGCGCAATTCCAGCCGCGCCATGTGGGAGACATCAAACAACCCTCCCGCCCTACGGACGGCCATGTGCTCCTTGATGGGGCCCGCCGCATACTGCACGGGCATCGACCACCCGGAGAAGGCGACCATGCGGCCCTGCAACGCAACGTGCAGGTCGTACAAGCCTGTCTGCAACATCGAAGGTCGGGATGTGGACGGCGGAATGCCTGAGGTCGGACCTAGGTCGCGGCCTCCAAGTCGGGTTCCGGAAGTGCATCGCCGCTGAAGACGATTTCAAACTCTTCCCTGTTGAGGGTTTCGTGGGTCAGCAGGGCCGCGGCAACGGCGTCAAGCTGCTCCTTGTGCTTCTTCAGCAACTCGGCCACCCTGGCATGGGACTCTTGGACAATCGCGCGGATCCTTCCGTCAATCGTCTCGCCGGTGGCTGCACTGTAACTCCGCTGTTCGGCCATGTCCCGGCCCAGGAACACAAGTTCCTGCTGCTGACCATATTGAACTTGGCCCATGTCGTCGGTCATCGCATATCGCGTAACCATTGCCCGAACCATGGCCGTCAACTGCTGGATGTCGCCGGAAGCTCCATTGGTTATGCTGCCGAATTCGATTTCCTCGGCCACACGGCCCCCCAAACTCACGTCCAGCTGGCTGAGGAACCAGCTGCGGGGCACGAGAAACCGATCGTTTTCGGGCACCATCATCGTGTACCCGCCGGCCATGCCCCGCGCCATGATGGTGATCAGGTGTACGGGATCGGCGTGTTCGCTGAGTCTGGCCACAAGCGCATGGCCCGCCTCGTGATAAGCAACGATCCGCTTCTCCTCTTCCGTGATGATCCGGCTGCGGCGCTGGGGACCACCCAAGGCCACGCGCTCCAGAGCTTCCTGCAAATCGGCCATGGTAATGGCGTCGCGCCCGGCCCGGGCCGCCAAAATTGCACTTTCGTTCACCACATTTTCGAGGTCGGCACCGACCAGTCCCGGACTTTGCCGTGCAATCGCGGCCAGATCGATGTCCGGACTTACGGGTTTGCCCCGGATGTGCACATCCAGTATGGACTTGCGGCCCTTGATGTCGGGGCGATCCATGACCACGCGGCGGTCGAAACGGCCCGGACGCAACAGGGCCGGGTCCAGAATGTCGGGACGATTGGTGGCCGCAATCATGATGACGCTGGTGTCCGTATCGAACCCGTCCATCTCGACCAGGATCTGGTTGAGGGTCTGTTCCCGTTCGTCGTGGGAGCCTCCCAGTCCGGTGCCGCGGTAGCGGCCAACGGCATCGATTTCGTCGATGAAGATGATGCAGGGACTGGCCTTGCGGGCCTGTTCGAACAAGTCGCGGACCCGGCTGGCGCCGACTCCGACAAACATCTCGACGAATTCGGAACCGGAGATGGTGAAGAACGGCACGTTGGCTTCGCCGGCGGCGGCCTTGGCCATCAGTGTCTTTCCGGTACCCGGAGGCCCAACGAGCAGGACCCCGGCCGGTATGCGAGCGCCCAGTTCAATGAACTTCTGTGGTTCCTGGAGAAACTCCACAACCTCCTGCAACTCCTCCTTGGCCTCGTCGTTGCCGGCCACGGCCTGGAAGTTGAAGGGGATGGTCTCGCCCATGACCATGCGCGCCTTGCTCTTGCCGAACATCATGGCCTGGGAGTTCGCGCCTTGGCTTTGCCGCATGATCAGGAGAAACAGTCCGCCGATGAAGATGACCGGCAGCAGATTGAAAACAAGCCCGAGCCACCGACCGGCGGAACTGGGCACGTCGGAGATGAACGTGACATCCTGCAGGTCCGCAGGCGACACGCCGAGAATGTTCAGGGCTTCGGAAAGGGCGATGCCCGATTCCTTGCGGCTGATTCGCGACTGGCCTTCCAGGCGGTTGACCACCTTGATTTGGTCGCCTCTGATTACCACCTGTTCAATCGCGCCCTGGCTGATTTGGCTGGCCAGCGTGCTGAGCGGCAATTCGTCCGTGGTTCCGCGCATGCGGACGGACAGATTGAACAGCAAGGCGATGGCTGCCACCAGAATCAGGCTGTAAACAAGGTATCGGCTGCGTTTGGCACTCAAACTGCACTTACCATTCCGGTGGGAGATGTTCCATATGAACGTCGATTATAGTGGGTTGTTCACCGGCGAAAGGCCTTGGCCTGCCCCGGGCGCGGTTGCCGGATGCGGATTGATCCGACAGATGCCCTGATTGACATCCATCTATACCAAGTCCGAATCCAGTGGCCGGACGCACCCGAGTGGCGGCCTGCGCCGCCTGAACCGTCTGGCGGATGCCCTGTTCATGTGGGCGGGTTCGGTCAACCAGACACATCAACACCCCGAAACCGGGATCCCGCGCAACACTGATTGTCCTGCGAGCGCACGCCCTGTCGCGACCGAGACCCGAATGCGACACCAAAGTAGATTGAAAGTGCCGCCGTGCCCAATTTGCGATCAACAATCGGGACGGCAAACTCTGAACCGGGGAGCCGTGCGGCAATCGGCCGTCCCTTTCAGCAGGTTACGTCCTTGCCCTCGGCGCCAAAAACCTGCAGCCGCTTCTCATGCGCCTGTTTGCGAGCGCTCTCCGGGCAGTAATGGAACTGAACGGCTCGCCGTCGCGAATCCGATCGGTTGGTCGGAGTGCCATGGTGGAGCAGGCTTGCGAAAAACAGGACCCCACCTGGTGGCAGTGGCACGGCTACCGGAGGATCCTGGCGGGCATCGGTGTCGCAGATCTGCCAGTCACGCCGCCTGAAGTGGATAACCGGTCCCTTCCGGTGGGAACCGGGCACAATCACCATGCAGCCGTTGTCCTCGGTGGCTTCGTCCAAGGCGATCCAGGCCCCTGCCACACGGGTGTCCAAGTCGTAGTTGAAGTACGCGTGGTCCTGATGCCAGGGTTTTTCGCGGCCGATGCGCGGCGGCTTCAGCAGTGCCATGTCCTGAAAAAGAAGTGGCGTTTCGCCAATCAGGGACTTGACCACCCCGAGCAGCTCGGGATCGAGAGCCAACTCCATCAGGCTGGGATGGAATTCCACGAAGTGCCAGAACTTGCGCACGAAATCCTGCTTACGCGTTGCCGGCATCCCGGCCAGGTCATGGTCCCGGGCAATTTTTTCGTAGACCACGCCCTTGAAATCGGGGTTCGCACCATCAAGCAGCGACATGAGTGCGTCCAAGGCCGTGTCCAACCGGGACGGGGTCAGCCACTGCTTGACCGCCAGATACCCGTTTTCACCGAAGAATGCGACTTCGTCAGGCCCGACATCCGCCATCGTCGGAACGTACTCGGCAAGACCGACGGTGTCGTACAGACCCTCGGGATAGGGTTCGCGTCCGCCGTCGTCGAATGTACCGACCGCTTGAATCTCCATGGGGATTGGCAGCCCTTGGTTCGTGGTGGAGCGGCACCCGTGTGTTGCCGCGCGGGGATGATTATAGTTGCCGCCACGGAACAGGGAAAGCCGAATGCCGATTTTGATGGCCGCCGTACCTGCGGTGCAACTCCGAAGCTTGTCCCACACAATCATCTGGCAGCAACGATGGTCGGTTCAGTGCAATCGGATTTTCGAGGCCGGCAGATGCCCTTCACGATCAGCGACGCTACGGTAGACTTGATGCCGCCTGAACGGCCGCACCCGGCTGTTGGCCATCCCTGAAACCAGACGCAGTTAGATCCAACCCGTGACCAACCAATCCTCCAGCATGCATGGGCCAGGCCCCTCGACGCGCAGCGTGCATGGAGGCGAACCGCGCAGGCGATCGTCCCTCAGTGTCACGGAGCCAATCGTGACCGGGGTTATGTTTCCGTTCGCATCCACAACGGAAATGGCGGAGTTTGTGGAAGAACGGCACCGGGCAGGCAGCGAACGGCCCGACTACGCCCGCAACACGAACCCGACGCGCCGGGCGGCCGAATGCAAGCTCACGGACCTGGAAGCGGCCGGCACGGACTTGGACGCCGATACCATCCTGACATCCAGCGGCATGGCAGCTGTGAACGGACTGCTGCTGTACCTGCTGAAGGCAGGCGACCATCTGGTGCTCAGCGACAGCCTGTACCGGGTCACCTGCCAGTTCGCCTGCGAACTGCTGACGCGGTTCGGCGTGGAGGTATCGCTCGTCAAGACCGGCTGTCCGGATGCGCTGGAACATGCGGTGCGCCCGGATACTGCCGCAATCCTGGTCGAGTCGCCGTCGAACCCCTTCAACTACTGCACCGATCTTGAACACCTGGCCCGGATTGGCAGGCGTTGTGGCGCAGTCACAATTGTGGACAGCACGTTCGCCACCCCTTACAACTGCAAACCGCTGGCACACGGAATCGACTTCGTCGTTCACAGCGTGACCAAGTACCTGGCAGGCCACAACGACCTGATGGCCGGTTCCATCACCGGCGACCTATGGGAAATCGCAGGCCTCCGCGGGGTTCAAACCCAGCTGGGGTGCGTGGTGGACAGCCATACGGCCTACAGCGTAATCCGCGGCTTGAAGACGTTTGGCCTGCGCATGGCGAGACACAATGCCAACGCGCAAGCCTTGGCCGAGATGCTGGAGTGCCATCCCAAAGTCGGCAGGGTCTGGTACGCAGGCCTCGAGTCGCACCCTCAGCACTTGACCGCGACCCGGTTCATGGAGGGATTTGGCGGCGTTGTGAGCTTCGATCTGGGGGACCACGAAACGGCCGCGGCCGTCAACGACCGACTGCAGTTGGCGATGCTGGGCGGAAGCCTGGGAGCCACCGAGACACTCGTGCACCAGCCGTGGCTGCTGTCCCACTTTGATCAGACAGCCACCGAGCGGAAGGCCATCGGCATCGGCAAGGGCCTGATCCGCGTTGCCTGCGGAATCGAGGACACGGATGATTTGCTGGCAGACTTCCGCCAGGCGCTGGAGGCGGCCTAACCGGCCAGGCTGAGTTCCTCAATGCGATTGCGCAGAACCACCACGCTGGGTTCGGTCAGGGTTGATCCGTCCGCAAACACGATGGTGGGAACCGATCGGCTGCCGTTGTTGATCGACAGGACGGTTTCGACCGCGTCGGGATCCTGCTCGATGTTGATGTCGGTATATTCCACCTTCATCGAATCAAGAACCTTCTTGGCCATGATGCAGTCCGGACACCAGGTCGTGCTGTAGACAACAACCTGCGAATCGTTCTGGTCTGACATGCGCTACCTGCCCCTTTTTGTCGGAAATCCCCGATAGAGCCCCCACATTACCAAAGGACCGGTCCGAACCAGTGCAGAACTTCCCTCCCACGACCACTGTGCGTGAACCCGAGCCGCAGGGCGAAGCGGAAAAGCTGGCGGATGCCGCCGACTCGATGTCGGGCCAAATCGACGGCGACGTACGGTTTGATAACTACAGCCGCATGCTGTACAGCACCGATGCATCGGTCTATCAGATCATGCCCCTCGGAGTGGTGCTGCCCCGCACCGCGGACGATGTCCAGTGCGTTCTCGAGCACGCCAACCGATACGGTTTTCCGGTGTTGCCCCGCGGCGGCGGCTCTTCCCTGGCCGGCCAAGCCGTGGGCACAGCCGTGGTGCTGGATTTCAGCCGCTACATGCAGGATGTGATCGAGGTCAATGTCGAGGAGGAAACACTGCGGGTTCAGCCCGGAATGAATCTGCAGAGCATGAATCTGAAGCTCAGGAAGCACGGGTTGATGATCGGTCCCGATCCGGCCAGCGCCAACCGCGCCACCATTGGCGGATGCGTGGGCAACAATTCCGCCGGCAGCCACAGCATCCTGTACGGGATGATGATTGACAACGTGACCGAGACGGACGTATACCTGTCGGACGGAACGTTTGCCCGTTTTCGTCCGCTGGACGCGGACGAGGTGCGGCGCAAGGGCGAACTGAACAGTCTGGAGGGCCGGATTTACTCGGGATTGACCAACCTGGTGCTCGACCGCCAGGAAGACATCCTCACCCACTGGCCGCGCCACTGGCGCCGAGCCAGCGGATACGCCCTCGATCGGCTGCTGCCGCCGTTGGTTGACGGGGCCCTGGCGCGCCAGTTGTATCTCGACTCGCCGTTGGTGCCGGCCGCGGTGCGGGAGCGCACAGACCATCAGCTCAACCTGAGCAATCTGATGGTCGGCAGCGAAGGGACCCTGGGTGTGGTGACCGAGGTGCAAACCAAACTGGTGCGCGTCCCTGCGCATACCGGACTGCTGGTGTTCCACTTTGAATCAGTGGTCGAGGCGTGCAGTGCCGTGGTGGATGTGCTGGCCATGGAACCCAGCGCCTCCGAATTGCTGGATCGCCAACTCATGGACTTGGCCAGGGCCAAGCTGACCGGGGGCCGGAACCTGTTCTTCATCGAAGGCAACCCCGCGGCGGTCCTGCTGACCGAGTTCTACGGCAAGGATGAACGGGAAGTGCGCCTCAAGGCCGACCGTTTGCGCGATCACATGCAGCGGCGGGGATGGCAAGGTGCCGTGACCGTGGTCGAAGACCCGGCGGCCCAGGCCAAGGTGTGGGATTTGCGCAAGAGCAGCCTCAACCTTCTAATGGGACAGCGTGGTCAGCACAAGCCGTTCCCCGGCATCGAGGATGTGAGCGTACCGGTGGAGCACCTGGCCGACTACATGGACGGCATCCTCAACTACTGTGCCGGATTGCCGGACGTACCTTCCACGGCCGTCTATGCGCACGCTTCGGCCGGTTGTCTCCATGTCAGGCCCCTCATCAATCTCCACACCGCCCGTGGTGCCGAAAACCTGAAGCTTGCCGGCGAGCACAGCCTGGAACTCGCCAGACGGTACAACGGTGTCATGAGCGGCGAACACGGGGATGGCCTGGCCCGCAGCTACTACAACCAGTCACTGTTCACAACGTCTCTGTACGGTGCCTTGCAGCAAGTCAAGCACCTGTTCGACCCGGACGGTCGTCTCAATCCGGGCAAGATCGTGGATGCACAGACCCCGATCGAGAACCTGCGGTTTGGTTCCGACTACAAGGCCCAGGGCTGGTCCACGGTATTCGACTGGACTACGGACCACGGATTCGACGGCAGCGTCGAAATGTGCAATGGGGCCGGTGTGTGCCGCAAGATCGACGTGGGAACCATGTGTCCCAGCTTCATGGCCACACGGGAGGAGAAGCACTCCACGCGCGGGCGCGCGAATTCCCTGCGCAATGCCATGGCCGGCCGCATCCCCCGGGAAGAGCTGTGGACCAAGGACATGTACGAGGTCATGGACCTGTGCCTGGGGTGCAAGGCCTGCAAGACCGAATGTCCGTCGTCGGTGGACATGGCCCGGATCAAGGTCGAATACCTGCAGGCCTACAACGACCACAACGGGATGTCCCTGTTTACGCGCCTGATGGGCCTCATGCCCGGCGCGCTGCGTTGGTCGAGTTCGCAGGCGGGATGGTTGTTTCCCGCGTTGAACGCGATGGCGCGTTCGCCTCTGGGCCGATGGGGCATGCGCCGACTGGGCATGCATCCGGAACGCAGTTTCCCCGCCTTCCGCCAAGCCTCGCGGGAGCATGCTCCGAATGCGCAGAGCCTTGCGGGTTCCAAGGGGCGCGCGGTCACCCTCTGGGTGGATACGTGGTCGCGGTTCTTTCAGCCCGAAGTGACGAAGGCCGCAGGCAGTGCACTCGTCAAGCTGGGTTACGATGTGGAGATCCTTTACGACACGGGTTGCTGCGGAAGGCCCATGATTACGGGTGGTCAATTGCGCAAGGCACGCGCAGGAGCCGATCAACTCTGCCGGGAATTGATGGAGCCGATTGGGCGCGGTCGAACCATTGTCGGCCTGGAACCAAGCTGCATTCTGACGCTGCGGGACGAGTTTCCCGACTTGGCGACCGACAGGGGCTTGGCCACGACGGTGGCAAACAACAGCCGAACGCTTGAGGAGTTTCTGATGGAGTCGGAGGTGGGGCCGCTGGACCTGGATGCCTCATCAAAAGACGTGTGGCTGCACAACCACTGTCACCAACGCGCCCTGGTTCCGGGAAACCCGACCGCCGACCTTCTCCACAGCTTGGGTTTCAACCCAAGCGTGATTCCCAGCGGATGTTGCGGCATGGCAGGGGAGTTTGGGTACCTAGACCACCACTACGAAGTGAGCCAGGCAGTGGGCGAGGATCGGCTGTTTCCGGCGATACGGGAGATGCCAGCCAACGGCAGCCTGGTGGCCAGCGGATTCAGCTGCCGGGAGCAGATCAGCCACTTCACGAACCGACAGGCCCTGCACTTGGCCGAGTTCCTTGACCAAGCAATTGACGCACAGCGACCGGCTCAACCGGAATGAACCGGAAAAGGAAGTTGACCGCCCCCCATCCGGCGAACAGGGGCCCAACCGCCATGTCGAAATGATTCAGTGCCTGCATCCCCAAGGCAAGAAGGGCGTGCGCATAGACCGGGCCAAGTACGACCTGATCCGCGAGGCCATCCTCGCGGTACTGGAGGCAGAGGGTCCGTGCAAATTCATGCAGTTGGCCGAGCGAGTCAAGGCTCGGCTCGGTGACAGCTTCACCGGATCGGTCTCCTGGTACACGATCACGGTGAAGCTGGATCTGGAGGCGCGCGGCGTGGTGGAACGAGTTCGGCAGGGAGGTGCCGATTTGGTAGCGCTCCCTGCGGACTCCTCGGCCACGGGTACCTGAACCTGCGGGGGCAGCACTCCATCCGAGGAACGGACGGAGTATCTGTGTGAAGACCGCAATCAATCAGATCAATCAGAAGTAGACAACGAGCTCGTCGCCTTCGACCGCCACTCGAAACGTCCTGACCGCCGAGTCACCGTGCAGGGCTTCGCCCGTCCGGATGTCGAACTCCCACTGGTGCCACGGACACTTTAGGACTTCGTTGGTTTCGGAATAGACGAACTCGGGTTCCCCCATCTCAACCGACGGCCGCAGGCGTCCCGTACAAAGCGGCGCCCCGCGGTGTGGGCATACGTTGAGAAGGGCCCGAAACTCACCATCCAAGTGAAAGATTCCAATTTCCCGGCCAGCCACTTGGACAATTCGGCGGCCACCGGGTGGAATGTCGGCCGAGTCGCCCACGACGGCCCGGCGCAGCCGACGCTCAGGCTTCAAGGTCAAGCCCGTACATCTCCGCCGCATTCCGGTAGAGGACACGGTCCCTTAGTTCAGGGTCTTCACCCAGCAGAAACGTTGCCGGCTCGTCCCAGTCCCAATGGGGATAGTCGCTGGCAAACACGAGTGTCTGGTCCGCCTCCAGCCATCGCAGGAAGGTTTCCATGTCTTCCGCTTCCGGCAGGTTGGGGAAGGGCTGTGAGCCAAACCTGATGTTCGACTTCAGATATTCGCTGGGGAGGCGGCGCACCCAGGGCGTGTAGTCGCGCAGGCTCTGCCAGTCGCTGTCCATGTGCCACATCAGGCCGGGCACCCAGAACACATCGTGTTCGATGAACAGGAACATGAAGTCCGGGAACTTCTCGAAGACTCCTTCGCAAATCAAGCTGGCAGTGTGAGCCATGGCAATTTGGGGCCTGGCCATCCGCATTTCCAGGTAGTACGTCGGGAACCCGGCCGCCGTGGGAGCGGATGTGGTGCCGGCACCTTCAGCACCAAAGTGCACGCACATCGGCAGACCGTATTCGGCACAGGCTTCGTAGATTGGGTGGTACATCCGGTGTCCGAACGGGAAGTGGGCGCCGGCCGGCATCAAGGCCTGCACAAATCGCGGATCGGAACCCAGCCGGCGGATTTCGGCGGCCGCCTGCTGAGGATCGTTGGGTGTGATGTGGATGGAGCCGCGCAGACGGCCGTCATGGTCGAGCCAATGGTCGGCCGTCCAGTCGTTGAAAGCCCGGCAGACCGCGGCCGCGAAGTCGAGGGTGGGATGTGCGGCGTAGGCGTAGGGGCCACCGGTTAGGACGGCAACATCGATGTCGTAGGTCTCCACGTGGTGCTCGACCGCCACGGCAGGCTGGTTGTTGGGATTCTCTTCCCCTCCGACCGCGTGCCAAAGGTCGTGGCGCGTGCCCTTGCCCGGCATGTTGGTATACCCGACTGCAGGAGCCATGGCGCCGAAATCGTCCATCTGCTCCCTGTACTGCCGTGGCAGGTAGGGATACAGATCCTTGTGGGAAACCGTTTGGTGATGCACGTCGCAGTCGATGATCCGCTGACGAGTCGGTTGGGCTACATCCTGCTCGAGAATCGGGGCCGCAAGTGTCATGGCTTGTGTCTCCTGGATTGGCACCAGCATTATCCACCAAAAGGTTCAAGGGCGGGAGGGGAAGGGCGTAGCGCGGGCAATCCCCGTCAACACAACCTTGTGCAGGCTCTGCCGGCCACTCTTCAGAAAGCTGAAGAACCCGCGCAACATGTTGAGCAACTCAGGAGGTGCTGAAGATTGTCTTCCAAACATGGTCAGTGGAGCGTCGAACTCGTCGACCAGCACCACTGGCTCTTTACCAAATCTGTCCTTGAGCGCGCCGATCATCTCCCGCGGCAAATTGCCGGGACTGTCCGGACACGCGCCCGGAACACGCAGGTGCTCAATCGGAATCCCAGAATCAAACCCGCTTCTCCTCCAAACTCTTGCTTGATCCACAACTTCGTACACGAGGGCACGGCGCAACGCCTCAGGCTTGGATTCGAGCACATTGCTCAGATCCAGCCGAATCACAGGACGGCACTCGCTGGAGAGTTGTTTGCCTTGGGACTTATATACGATGGTTGACACCACGCATATCCGGTTCACGGGTCGCGGGAGTCCCTTTGGCTGGCCTTGCGACCGACCAGGGAGGGAGCGCTCCTCG
>DAOUIC010000156.1:0-16995 GCA_034428255.1 Anaerolineales bacterium | reverse complement strand
CCTGGATTCGGCCGCACTGGCACAAGACGCCCGCGGGTTAGCAGGCAATTGCGTTGCCACCGGACCGCGCCGGTCGTCGCGGCGTTGCGCCAGCGTGTTTCAGGCCTTGTGGGCAGAAGGGCAGATATCCTCCATGAGACACTCGCCACACCGGGGCTTGCGGGCCTTGCAAACCGCGCGGCCGTGCAAAATCAGCCGGTGGGAAAAGTCGATCCAAGTCTCCTCCGGCAACCGCGACATCAGGTCGACCTCAACCTTGGCCGGGTCGGTTGCGCGCGTGAGGCCCAGGAGCTTGGAAATCCGCTTGACATGGGTATCCACGACCACGCCTTCCGCCTTGCCGTAGGCAACACCCAGTACCACGCTTGCAGTCTTGCGGGCCACACCGGGCAGTTTGAGCAACTCGTCCATCGCGTCGGGAACCCTACCGTCAAATTCCTCGATGATCATGCGGCTAGCCAGGTGAAGACTCTTGGCCTTGTTCCTGAAAAAGCCGGTCGTGCGCACCAAGGCTTCAATCTCGTCGCGGTTGGCCTGGGCCATGGCCTCCGGCGTTCCCATTCTTGCGAACAGTTCGGGCGTCACCATGTTGACCCTGACATCCGTGCACTGGGCCGACAGGATCGTGGCCACCAGCAACTGGAACGGAGTTTCGAAGTTGAGTGCGCACTCCGCATCCGGATAGGCCTGCCACAGCCGAGCGGAGACCTCGGCTGCAAAGGCCCGTTGGCGGGCCGATGTCCGCTTCTTCCGTGGCTGGGGCATGTTACTTCTGTGCGTCTGACTGCGATGGTTCCGGCAGGCCGGTCGGCGGCAGCCATTCCACGGCACCGTCAATCGTCGGGACCGGCCTCGGGCAAGCTCACATATTGCGACACGGCTTCCTGAAATGAACGCATCAATGACCGATGCACCTGGGAGTCCGCCGCCTGCTTCTGAACGAACTTGACGAGCTCGGGACCCTGAACCACCGGCAGGCTGGGATTCGAGATCTCCAACGTCATTTCGGGATTGATAAAGGCCACGGCGCCGGCAATCGGAATCGAAGCGTACTCGGACTGGCCGACGGCTTCCGGCATGTCTTCGATGAACCTGTTAATTCGGCGGGTGTATTCCTCGGCTTCCCGGCCAGGATGGCCCAACCCTTCCCGGCTAAGCAGAGTGAAGAGCCGTCCCAGGCTGAAGGGCTCGCGCCATCGGTCGCCTTCCACCATGACCCGGCCCTTGTCGCTGCGGACCGAGAAGGCCAGCATGCCTCCCGGTCCAATCAGCAGGTGCGGGACACCGGGAATGGCGAACAGGTACAGGGCGTATTGATTGCCCAATCCCTTGAGACACCGGGCAAAAAACTGATCCGGCCGCTCCAGCGAACTTGCCCTGTGCCACCGCCGCGGCGCAAACCGATTGATGAAGTAGCTGCCGACGGTGGCTCCGATGAAGCCAACCAGCAATGCAGCCATGCTGAACACCGCGTAGTAGTTGACCAGGAACTGCAGCATCGGGTTGGTCGCCTCGGGACTGCGCGCCCACTCCATGTTGGGTAGGAAACTGACCATCAGGCCGCTGGTCAGCGCCAGCACCGCCACCAGGAACAAGCGCCTGCCAAGGGTTTCGCGCTTGGTGATGTACTCGAGGTTGCGATAAACCTTCATCCTTGGATCCTCCCGGAAGGGTCGCCGAGGTGCCGTGCGCGCAGTTCCGGGGTCTTGCCCAGACCTCGCGCCATCCGCTCCAACATACAGCTGGCATGGGCATCGCGCGCTTGGCGCACGGCGCTGCACACCGCCTCCGGATCGGCTCCGCTGTGCGCCACGATCACCACGCCGTTGATGCCCAGGAGCGCCGCACCGCCGTATCGACCCGGATCCGCCTTGGCACGCACTGCGCCCATCTGGGCCCGAGCCAACAAATACCCCAACCGGCTGCGCCAAGAGGCGGCAAAGGCGGTGCGCAATCCGGTCGCGAACATGCTGCTGGCGGTCTCCATGGACTTGACCAGTATGTTGCCACTGAAACCGTCCGCGACCAGGACATCCACATCTCCGGAGGCGAGCGCGTAGGGTTCCGCGAAACCCGCATAGCCGGGAAATCCATGTTCCAACAGCGACCGGTGGGCTGCCTGAACCAGTTCGTTGCCCTTGGACTCCTCGTGTCCAATGTTCAACAGGCCGATGCGGGGCCGATCCACCGACATGCAGGCAGACGCGAAGGCCCGCCCCATCATCGCGAACTCGACCAGGTGGGCAGGCTGGCAACTGGTGTTGGCACCAACATCAAGCACCAGCACATACGCGTCGGGGGTCGGCACCGCGGCGGCAATCGCGGGCCTGCGCGCGCCGGCGAGACGACCGAGCCACCGCAACGAAGCCGCCAGGACCACCGCCGTATCGGCAGCGGAAACCAGCGCGTCCACCGCCCCCGCCCGGACCAGCTGTGCGCCTTTGGCTGCGGCGGACCCGGGATTGCGCAGGGCCGATGCGTCATCCGGCCGGTGGTAGGCGGCGACGATGTCCAATCCGGTGGGCCGGCGCCCATGCGCCAGTTCCGCCTCTATCTCGTCGGGATGTCCCAACAGCGTCAGGCCAATCCGATACCGCTCGGAGGCCAGGAGGGCGCCGGCGACCAGTGCGGCCGGTGCATGATCCCCGCCCTGCGTGTCAACCGCAACGCGCATCCGGCATCAGGCGACCGCGCCCACAGGATAGGCCGCGATGCCCAAGGTGCCGATACCGGCCAGGGCCGCGATTGCCGGGTCCAGCTCCACGATATGGGCGGTGTCGACATTGAGCAGGGATCGGGCCTTCTCCAACAGTTCAGCCGCTTCGTCCGGCACCTTGGCGTGCGACACGGCCACCACCACGGGTTGATCCCCTTGGACGGCCACAGTCCGCGTCAACAGTTCGCTTACGGACTTGTGCCGGCCCCGCGCCTTCGCCACGGGAATCACCTTGCCGTCGACGACAGTCAGGATGGGTTTCAGGTTGAGCATGTTGCCCATGTTCTTTTGCAATCCGCTGACACGCCCGCTGCGCGCAAGGGCATCCAGATTATCCACCGTCATGTAGGTGCTGAGTCCTGACTGGACCTCCGCCATCCGGGCGAGCGCGTCCTGTCTGGTGCCGCCCGCCGCCAGGAACTGTGCCGCCGCAATCGCCTGCAGGCCGCTGCTGATGCTGACGAAGCGTGAATCCCACAGTTCGATGTCGGCTTCGGAAACTTCGTCGATCGCCAGGCGCGCCGAGTTCCAGGTACCCGAAAGTTCCGCACTGACAACCACCACCAGGATTTCCTCGGCCCCGTCGTCCAAGGCCTGTCGGTAGGCATCCGCAAACAGTGTGGGGGCCGGCTGGCTGGTGGTCGGGTGCTCCGGTCGGGTCTGCAGGAGCTCGAAGAACTTGGGCAGATCGATGTCTCGGTTGAGCTGGTAGTCGTCGGAACCGAAGTGAACCGTTGTCGGCACCTCCAGAATGTTGAAATGGGCCAGAAGGTCGGGCGGAATGCTGCTGCTGGTATCCACCACAATTCTGACGCGTGTTTCCGAATTCCGCAGGGTCACGAGACTACTCCTGTTGCTGGGCATGGGCTTGGCTGTGGATGGGCCCTTCGGCTTAACGACGGCGCCCGTTTAGGCACGGCATGCGATGCCGCATTGATGGAAGCCGCTGGGGCATCATCCGCCGGTTTCATCGTACGCTGAACGGCCGGGTTGCGCATGTCGTCCGCAATTGGCCTCAACGGGGGTGCTGCGCGAACACCCTGGGAACATCCTGCAGGACATCGGAAGCCAAGGTACTGTCCGGCCCCAGGCGTGTGCCGCTCAAGCGCCCCGCCTCCGACAGAACCAGCATGGCCGCCGCGGACGCCTGCAGGGGCTCCGCAACACGGGTTCGCAGGCCAGCCAGCAGTCCCGCGAGCACATCGCCGGTACCTCCCGTTGCCAAGGCGGAATTGGGTTCGACCAGCACCCGGACCTGACCGTCCGGCGCGGCGGCAAATGAAGCATGACTCTTCAGGACCACGTGGCAGCCCCAGGCTTGTGCCTTCACCACCGCCAGTTCCAAGCTGTTGGCCGCCACTTCAGACACCGGCAATCCGCACAGACGGGCCATCTCGGCCAAGTGGGGAGTCAGCACCGTCCCTGCGGGCAGAAGCGAAGGCCAGTCCGCTTCGGAGGCGAGGCAGTTCAGTCCATCCGCATCAATCACCAGGGGTATCGGGTGCGCGTCTCGCAATCCGCTCAGCAGTTCCCGCAGGAAGGCGGCACTGGCGTCCGTGTGCCCGAGCCCGCAGCCGACCAGCAGGGACTCGTAACGGGCGACTTCCTTCAGGACAAGCGCGGCGGCACCGGGTCCCATCGTACCGTCCTGATCCGGCAACGGCAGGTGTGTGGCTTCGGGCAACCCTGCCGCCAGCCCCGTGAGGACGGGACGCGAGCCGGCCACCGTCACCAGTCCGGCCCCGGACCGGAGGACCCCGGCCGCGGCCAGGATCGCCGCTCCGGGGAACCGCCCGCTGCCAACCGCACACAGGACGCGACCGAATGTTCCCTTGTGACTGTAGTTGCTCCGCCGGGGAAGCAGCCAATCCAAATCCGCGGCACGAAGCCCCTGGGCAAACGTGTCCCGAGAACCCTCCGGGAACAGACCGATGTCCACCACTTCTATGCTGCCCAGATTCGGCAGGCGGCCATCGCGGCAGACTTCGGACTTGAACGTGCCCAGCATGATTGTGAGATCGGCAGGAAACGCAGCCACATCCGCCCCCGTCCCGCTGAGTGCGCCGGCGGGCAAATCGGCGGAACACAGGCGCAGGCGCGGCCGATGCCTGCGAACTTCGTCCAAAACGGCGACCAGATCCTCCGGCAAGGGCCGGTTGGCACCGGTGCCGAGCAGAGCATCCACGCACCAGGAACTGTGGCGCAGCCAACGCGTCAGCACGAACATGCCCTCGTCCTGCTCCGCGTACGCGATTTGCACCTGACGGCGCTCGAGATCGGCGATCAGGGAATCCTCTTGGTCGGAACGATTCCAGAGGTACACGTACACACGTTCCCAGGCGTCATGCAGCCGGCGCGCGCAAATCAGCCCGTCGCCTCCGTTGTTCCCGGGACCGGCCAGCACCAACACGGGGCCAGTGGCAACCTGTCGCGCCCGCGCCCATGCATTCAGGGTCGAGGCAAGTTCGGTGCCGGCACGTTCCATCAGAGCCTCGACAGGGACGCCCGACTCGACAACCCGGTTTTCGAGCGTCCTGGTTTCGGCTATGTTGGCGATTGGATACATGGCCAAGGAGTCCTGTACTGGGTCACGAAGGAATGCTACTTGCGAGATGGCGTCTTTGGCAACGATTGTCCGAGTTCCGGTTTTGCGGTTCCAAGATGGATTGAGGTCCGGCATGTCCGCCCGCGCGGCCGGACAACAAGCCGTGCTAGGCCGAAGCTCCCGCGGCGGAAGGCGCCTGGTCCGCGGGATCGGCATTGTCGGCTCCGGCCTCCGGATCATAGCCAACCAGGTATACAGCACGCCAAGGTTGGTAGACACTGCGGAACCTTTCCGTCCGGGAACGACCGTGCTGGACGATAGTTCTGTCCACCGTGACCGTCATACCAAGCTTTTCCGTCTCCACCAGCCGTTGTTCGCCCGGAGCCAGCGCCGAATCTTCCAGATAGAGCGGATCCTCCGGCTCAATCACGTCGGAAATCACCGGTTCAGAAATCGTGACGACGCGATCGAAAGCGGTGCCAAAGATGTCGAAGGTCAGGGTTCCCTGAGCCAAGTCCAACTTCGGCTGGATCAGGATCCAGGTACCAGTGTCGTTGCGGAACCGAAAGTCCACATACGGCGAGTAAATTGTGGCGTCCTTGCCCGGTTGGCCATACCAGCTGACCACGTAGCCGTGGTTGTACCGCTCCACAATCGGAAATCCGCCGTCGAAGGCCGCGCGGAACAGTGTTGTGCTCACTTGGCAGACCCCGCCCCCGACCCCCACCGCCGTGCGATCGCCCCAGATGATCGCAGAGTCGGCATACCCGTTGGCTGCGGTGATGGCGCCGACCGTATCGTTGAAACTGAAATCCGCCCCCGGGGGCACCATGACGTTGTGCAACTGGCTTGTGGTCCGTTCGATGTTGTGGATCCGGGAGGCGCTGCTGCCCTTGAACCAGGTCGTACCGGATGCGACGAGTTCCCGGATCCCGTAGGCCTCGGGATTGTCGGTGCCCACCACCGGCTCAACCACCTTGAATTGTGCCTGGACACGGTTGCGGCCGAGAGCCACGGCATCCGCGACGGCGCGGGCCGTACCCTCCACATCCAAGGCCAGTCCCGTCTGGCTGGGGACCACCACCTGCAATCTTCCGGCGCTGCGATCAAAGGCCAACCGGCCTTCGCGGGGGGGCCTGGCCAGCAGTGGTTCCCATCGCGCAACAAGGGCCTCCAGGACCTCAAGATCAAGCTCCCGGAAGCCTGGTCCTTGCATTGCAAGTGACAGCTGGAACGGATCCAGGGCCAACCTCAGCCCCCGGGCGGCATCTTCAACCACCACCGTATTTCGATTGAAATCCGTCGGCAGGAAAACCGGCATGTCGGCGGTTGAGCTGTCGGCCACAACCCGGATCGAATCGGACTGCCCGCCGTCCGCCGCGGCCGCGATATCAGCCGCCAACTGCTCGGTATCCACCTCCAACCCGTCAATTGCCGGCACCTGAACCGAGCCCACGCTCACGGAAGGCCGGCCGGGCCGTTCAAGGGAACGTTCGACATGCGCCACCAGCTCGGCGGCTTTCACGGGGTCGTAGACCACCGGCGGATCCAGATAGGCACCCCGCAGCGCCAGGCGCCATCTGGCGATCTGATTGGCCACGGGAGACCCGTCGCGCCCCTGAAGCCAAGCCCGGTGTGTCAGCAGATCCAGCCCCTGATCGGATGCATCCCACGTGCCCCCCAAGGCAAACTGGCGGGCGTCCCGTTCAACCAGGACGGGCTCCAGACCATCCCTCGGCTCCAAACCGGCCAAAACAGCCCGCGCCTCGGCCACGGTGAGGCCGCCCAGCGGGACCTCCGCAACGTACACCCCTGGATAGATCCGATCGGTGAACCACAAGGCATGAACGGCACCGACCAAGGTCGCCAATGCCAAAATCAGCAACGGCCACAGCAACAGCGAGGCCACCAGCCCACGGCCGCGCGGGATTCCCCGCATCGATGCCTTTCCGGGCTCGCCTGCGGGATGGAAGCGGGGAGGTTCTACGGTCAACGGATCTCCACGGCCGCGCCGTTGTCAACACGCGATGTGATCGGCCCGTTGACGGCAGGACCGGCCCGCTTGGTTTGGACTGGAACGGCAAACACCCGGCTACGTCTCCCTGGCCAGAACCTCGTCGGCATCCAGTTTTGTGAACAGGACCCGCGGTTTGCGCATGGATTGGCCGGCCGGCAAATCGGTGGCGGCCCATTCGCCGCGCGCACCGGCATGGTCGTAGCGCAGGACGAGGTGTTCGCCACGGGCATCCTGTACTGTTTCAGTGTACTGTCGGCCAAACAACCGGCCCTCGTGTCCCAGGTCCTCGTGCAACATCTGGGACGAAAACGGCAGTATCGGCGCCCACATGATCTTGAGCCAGTCCACTGCTTGCAATGCGGTGTAGATGATGGTGTGGGCCTGTTGCCGGTCGGACTTGATGACCTGCCACGGTTCGCGGGCGTTCAGGTACTGGTTGACCTTCTGGCTGAGCCGGCGGCAGGCCTCCAGGGCGGCCTTGAGGTGCACACCCTCGTACAGGGCGCCAATCTCCATGAATCCCTTGCGGACTTCCGCCAACAGGGTTGCATCGACCGGTTCCAGCTCACCCGGTTCCGGCACCATGCCGTCACAGGCCCGATAGGCAAACCCCGTTACGCGGTTGACCAGGTTGCCCCAATTGGCAACCAGTTCGTTGTTCACCCTTTCGATAAAGTCGTCCCATGTGAAATCGACATCGGAGGTTTCCGGCGCCATGGCCGTCAAGGCATAGCGCCAGGCGTCGGGCTGATACCGTTCCATCAGGTCGTTGATGGAGATGCTGATCCCGCGGCTCTTGCTGAACTTCCGGCCTTTCATGTTGAGGTACTCGTTGGCCGGCACGTCGTACGGAAGGCAGAAGCCGTCGCGTCCCAACAACATGGCCGGCCAGATGATGGCATGGAACACGATGTTGTCCTTGCCAATAAAGTTATATACCCGACTGCCCTGACCGGCACCGGTTTTCCACCAAGTCCGCCAGCCGTCCGGATCGCCACTCAGGAGCGCATGCTCCACGACTGCGCTCAGGTACCCGATCACGGCGTCGTACCAAACGTATATCCGCTTGTCCTCCCAGCCTTCCACGGGGACATTGACGCCCCAGTCGATGTCCCGCGTAATGGGCCGGCCGCGCAGTTCGCCGCGCTCCAATTCCGACAGTGTGAAGCGATAGACCTGCGGACGCCAGTACTCCTCCTTGCCGTCCTTCAACCACGCCAGCAGATCCGCGTTCAGCTTGTCCAGAGCCAGAAAGAAGTGCTCGGTTGCCCGCACTTCCAGTTCAGTGGAACCCGAAATGGTCGATCTTGGTTTGCGCAACTCGGTGGCGTTGTACAACTTCCCGCAGTTGTCGCACTGGTCGCCCCGGGCCTCGCGGCTACTGCAGTAGGGACAGATGCCGACCACGTACCGATCAGGCAGGAACTGCCCGGCAACGGGGTCGTAGAGTTGTTCCTGGGTGTCGGCGTAGATGTAGCCCTTCTCGCGGTGCACCAGGAACATCTCCTGGGTCACGTCCCAATGGACCTGGGTATCCGTGTGGGTGAAGAGATCGAAAGTCAAACCCAGTTTCATATAGGCATCAATGAACAGCGGGTGGTAGCGTTCAACCACCTCGTTGGGTTCGATGCCCTCCTGCTGGGCCAGGACGGTGATCGGCGTGCCGTGCGTGTCCGATCCGCTGACCATCAACACGTCGTTGCCCCGCATGCGGTTGAAGCGCGAGAACACATCCGGAGGCAGGTATGCTCCGGCAATGTGTCCGATGTGCTGCTGACCATTGGAGTATGGCCAGGCCACACCGACAAGAACCCTGTTCTTAGCCATGTCCTGTCCTGTCTTGCGACGACTTCCGGGGTACACCGCGACCCGGGCTTGCACCTGTGCCTGACTTGCCGTCCGGCGGCCTCGCCCGGCCCGTTTCCTGACTGGAACCTGCCTGCATTCTAGCCTGTCCATTCGGGGCAGGGCATATAATCGGCAGCGACCGGCCATTCCCGGCGACACAACGCGGCCCGATACCGGCCCCGGTCATCCACTCTCCGTCAGGCTTGACCCCATGAGCTTCCTGCAAGGCATCAACGATTCGGTCGTCCGCTCCGGGACGGTGTTGTGGAAGACGATCAAATCGGTCTACGGGGACCTGTTCCCGTACGTGTGGATGAGCGTCCTGTGGTGGGTCGGGACGTTGACGGTCATCCTGGCTCCCCTCGCGCACACGGCCATGCACCGCGTGGCCCACCGCACAGCCACCTACCGGCGCATCGACAGCGACTTCTTCTACGAAGGCCTGCGCATGC
Organism: Anaerolineales bacterium; assembly: GCA_034428255.1. Classification (GTDB taxonomy): domain Bacteria; phylum Chloroflexota; class Anaerolineae; order Caldilineales; family Caldilineaceae; genus Bin34. Next base: position 7,417 of record DAOUIC010000156.1, on the reverse strand, counting down.
ACAAGGGTCTGGCCTACCTGATGTACTGGGGCAACTTCCTCGGCTCGGTGGTGATACTGGTCAGCATTTGGTTCTACGGCAGTATCCAGTCCCCGTTTGTGCAGCTTCTGGTGATCCCGCTGATCTGGGTCGCGTTCCTCTTCCTCCTGGTCACCCAGTTCGTGTTTCCCCTCCTTTGGGAACAGGAAGATGTCTCCCTGGCGTTGATCTACAAGAATGCCCTGATTCTGGTACTGCAGCACCCCTTGTTCTGCGTCCTGGTTACCTTGTTCAAGATCACGATCCTCTTCCTCTTCTCGCTGCCGGCCTTCATTCCCCTGTTTCTGTTTGGGCCCGCATTCTCAACCGTATTGTCGAACTACGCACTGAACTACCTGTTGATCAAGGTGGAATTGGCACCGCCCCCGCCAAGCTGGGCGGACTGACCCGGACACGGCCCCACCGTCGGCGAATCCAAGTCCGGTTCGGACTTCCGATACCCAACCGCCGTCAAGGCTTCCCCTGCCCGTTCCACGGTTGAGGAACTTATGTCAAAACGTGCCGGGTTCGAACACCCGGCCGGTGTTGCGCGGCCCGGAGCCGTTTTCCGTGTCTGCGACGGGCCTTGGGCAGTTGGGACTGCGCTCTTGATCCTTGTTTCGAACCGGCCACCGCACAACCGGGGTTGTGGATGCGGATGGCCGACTTGTGCCCACAGGCCACGCATGCCGGAGGGGAGACCGTCCAGGTTGGGACAAACCAGCCCGCCCCAGTGGCCTCGGGCGCGCAAGAGATCTCACGAGCGCGCCCTCCCGGCATCGTGTGCCAACAGCTAACCGCCGCGTTTCGCAGTCCTGGCGGAGCGGCTCCCGGATCTGGTTCCGGACTTGGATCGGGACGTTCCCTTGGACCGCCGGCGCTTGGGTGCGTTGCGCCTCTTCTCTATCAGATCCAATGCCAGCTGCATGTCCACCGACTCGACCGGGGTGTCCTTGGGCAAGGACGCGTTGACTTTCTGGTACTTGATGTAGGGCCCGTACCGGCCGTCAAGGATTTGGACCGGTTCGTCGTCATTGCTGCCCGGAACCGGGCCCAAATCCGCCAGAACACGGGCCTGGGTTGTTCGGCCCGGTCGCGCCGCGGCCAGCAGTTCCTCGGCCCGGGCAAGTGAAATGTTGAAGATGGTGTCGCCCCCCTTGAGCGATGCCGACTTCCCGTTCCACGACACGTACGGTCCATAGCGTCCCATATGCTTCGTGACCTCCATGCCGTTCTCCGAATGGGAGCCAAGCACGGCAGGCAACGCCAGCAGTTCCCTCGCCTGTTCGAGCGTGACCTGTTCGGGAGACAACCCGTCGGGCAGGGACACGCGCTTGGGGCGCCCGTCCGCCCCATCCGGCAGGTCAAGTTGAAGATACGGGCCGAATCTCCCATGCCGCAGCTGGATGTCCGCCGAATCCATGGCATCGCGCCCCAGCACCGCGGGTCCGGCTTCCTTGCGGCGGAACAGTTCGTCCGCCAGTTCCGTGGTCAAATCGGCAGGGGCCAGATCCTCGGGCACCGGGACAATCACGCGCTGCTCCGGCCTGCCGGCGCCGGCATCCGTGGAGGCCTCGTCGTCTCCGGCCGGTTTTTCGATGAACGGGCCGTACCGTCCGATGACCACCGGATAGCGGCACCGGGACAGCTCCACGGTCCGGTAGATTCTCCGATCGATGTTGGCCTCGTACTCGGCGATTTGCACTTCCAAACCCTGGTCGCCCAGATAGTAGTCCTGCATGTACGCAAGCCAAACGGCACCGCCGGCTGCGATGTCGTCCAGGTTGGTCTCCATGCGGGCCGTGAACTCGAAGTCGACCAAGTCGTTGAGCGACTCCTCCAGCAGCCTGACCACGGCAAACGCCGTGAAGGTGGGCACCATCTCCTGCTTCCGCTTGAAACAGTAACCTCGACTTTGCACGGTCTCGATGATGGTTGCGTAGGTGCTGGGCCGGCCGATGCCGTTATCCGTCAAGGTTTTGATCAGCGAAGCGTCGGTATACCGGGCCGGTGGTCGGGTTTCGTGGCCCCGGCCTTCGAGCTCGCGGACTGCCAAGGCATCCCCCTCAGCCAGATCGGGCAGCGACTTGGGGACCACCCGGTCCGGGTTCGCAAGCAGGAAACCGGGAACAAGCACGGTGAGGCCCGTGGCGCGGAACTCTGCGGACTGGACTGTCAAGGAGTCGGCGGGAGATGTCGGACCGGGCATGGATTGATCGGTGGTGACTGCGACATCCACGGTCACGTTGCGAATTCGGGCATCGATCATCTGCGTGGCGACCGTGCGCCGCCAAATCAGGTCGTACAGATCCCTTTCACGACCGGACAACCCCTTCTCCGCAACCGGCAGCATACGTTCGCCCGCGGGTCTAATGGCTTCGTGGGCCTCCTGGGCGTTCTGCTGCCTGGCCCTGAATACGCGCGGCTTGTCGGTTAGCTGTTCCGCTCCGAACTGGACAGCCACCCTCTTGCGGGCGGCCCGCACCGCCTCGGGAGCCAGGCTGACGGAATCGGTCCGCATGTAGGTGATGTGGCCATTCTCGTACAGGCTCTGTGCCGTTCGCATGGTCTGTTCGGCCGACATGCCAAAGCGGCGATTCGCCTCGATCTGCAGGGCACTTGTGGTGAAGGGCGGACTGGGTTGCCGCCTGCCTTCCCGTTCCGCGACCCGATGAACCCTCCAGTTCATCGCCTCCAACTGCCGGGCCGCTGCGCCGGCCTCAACCTCCCCCAGCACCAGCCGATCCAGGCTCTCCCTGATTTGACCGGTGTTGTCGTCAAAGTCGCCCGACGTTGCCAGGCGCAGGCCATTCAGCCTTCTCAGTTGGGTCCTGAATTCCTCGTCGGCACCCGCCCCCGAGGCGCGCGCCAAGGCGGCCTCCAAGGTCCAGAAGCTGCCCTGAATGAATTTCGCGCGCTCGCGTTCGCGGTCCACCAGGATGCGCACGGCCACGCTCTGAACGCGTCCCGCCGACAACTTGCTGGCAATCTTCTTCCACAACAGGGGGGAAACCGAGTAGCCAATCAACCGATCCAGGATTTGCCGGGCCTTCTGGGCATTGACCAGATTGGCATCCAACCCGCGCGGATTGGCCAGGGCCTCTTCGACCGCCGCACGGGTGATTTCATGGAAGACAACCCGCCGCACCGGAACCTTGGGTTGCAGTTCGTCGCAAAGGTGCCAGCCAATGCTCTCGCCCTCGCGGTCCTCATCGGTCGCGATCAGCAGTTCGTCCGCCGACCGCAATGCCTGCTTCAGCTCGCGCACCGTTTCGCGGCTTTCCGGAAACACGATGTAGATGGGCTCGAAGTCCCGGTCGACATTGATGCCCAGGTTGGACCAGGGCTCCTGTTTGTACTTGGCCGGAATTTCGCTGGCCGACCTCGGCATGCCCCGGATGTGGCCGCGGCTGTCGAGGACGGTGTATCCGCTCGGCAGGAACCGCTGAATCGTCCGGGCCTTGGTGGGGGATTCAACAATAATGAGTTTGGTCATTGGCTCTCGTGCTGACAGGCCGGGTGTGCGGCCCGTACTCGGACAGGCGGTTCGCGGCGCTGGACCGCATTGAACCTACAATGCGGCCCGGGCGGAGTCCACTTGGTCGGACACAGACCGCTGTCCTTTCATATTACAGACATCAGGGTGCCAACGACCATGTCTGCCAAAAAACGTAACCGTTTCAGGGCCGGATTGACGTTCCTGATCGCCCTTTCATTGGCAGGCTGCGTCCTGCCACAGGTCCCGCCAACCCCGGAGACGCCGCTGGTCGAAACGTCGGTTCCGGTCAAGGTTCAGGTCGTGACCGAGCGCGACGGGACAGCCTGCGACAACGCGTTCCACAGACATGCGCTGATCCACGAGACAACGGCGCCGGAATGGACCGTGGCCGGGTTCGATGCCAACGGCTCCGGCATCGCGGCCGGGGACTTGGACCGCGACGGTTGGCTCGATCTCGTATTGGGGGGCTATGCGCAAGCCAACACCATTCTTTGGAATGACGGCAGCCTGTCCTTCGAACCGCAACAACTGGGCGAGGGCCTAACCCGCGAAGTCCAGCTGGTCGACGTGGATGGCGACGGCCTTCTCGACATTGCCACCACGCGCAGGGGATCCGGTCTGGCGGTTTGGCGCAACACGGGCGCGGACGAACGGGCCGCCATGTTCGAGCGCGTGGTGTTGCCCGGGATCGATCGGCCCCTCTACTCCATGGATTGGCTGGACGTGGATGCCGACGGGGACCTGGATTTGGGTGCGGCAACGTACGACGCGGAGCTCAAGGACCTGTTCGGCAGCGAATTCCTGATGAACAATTCGGGGGGCGTCTACCTCTTCAGCATGGAGAACGGCCGATTTCGCCTGCAGCAGCTGACATTGCAGGCGCAGGGTCTGGCAACCCTGTTTCTCGACGTGACCGGTGACGGAAAGGCGGAACTGCTGGTCGGCAACGACTTCGCCACGCCGGACTTCTTTTTCCAGCAGGAGGACGATGGTTGGAACACCATCGAGCCGTTCGACGTAACGACCCATTCCACGATGAGCCTGTCGTCCGGGGACGTCAACAACGACGGCCGGTTCGATCTCTTTGCCACCGACATGAAACCCGCGCCCGACGACCAGGACGCGCTCGCGGCCTGGCAGCCGGTCATGGAGGCCATGATGGCAGCGGGGATGGAGGAGCACGATGAACGCCAGCTCATGCAAAACGTGCTGCAGGTCGCCGCGGACGACGATGGCGGCTGGGCCGATGCCGCGGACTCGGATCCATTGGCGGCCACCGGCTGGAGTTGGGCCGGCAGCTTCGGCGATCTGGACAACGACGGCTGGCTGGACCTGTATGTGGTCAACGGCATGATCGAGGCAACGCTTTTTGCCCATCTGCCCGATCACGAATTGGTGGAACGGAACCATGCCTTTCGCAGCGGCGCGGACGGTTCCCTGGTGCCCGCTCCGGAATGGAACCTCGGCGATCGGGCCAGCGGCCGGGGCATGGTAATGGCCGATCTGGACCGGGACGGCGACCTCGACATCGCGGTCAACAATCTGCGCAGTCCGGCGGCCCTGTTCGAAAACCGGTTGTGCGGAGGTGTCGGACTGCAGTTGGATCTGCGACAGGAAACAGGCGGCAACAGCCATGCGGTGGGCGCCAAGGCAATCGTGGCGGCGGATTCCAACCGGTGGGTCCGGACCGTACACGTGGCCGACAGCTACCTGTCCGGCCGCGCTCCCCGGTTGCACTTTGGGTTGGGAGACCGGGATCAGGATGTGCAAGTGACCGTCGAGTGGCCGGACGGCGAGCACACGACCGTCGGCGGCGTGGCTCCGGGCAGCCTGGTGACGGTGATCCGCGAGTGATCCCGACCCTGTCCGGGGCAGAGCCCCGGCCTGTTCTATAATCTGCGCATCCTTGGACACCGTTCCGTTCAATTGTCATTGCCCGTCCCTGCGAGGAGGCCCTGATGCGAACCCGATTCCTTACCGTTCTGGCGTTGCTGGGCATGCTGGCGATTGCCATGACCGGGTGCACCGCCGCCCCACCGGATGCGGCCGCATCCGGAGAAACCGTTGTCACGTGGGCCATGTGGGGCAGTCCGGCCGAACTTGCGACCCACCAGTCGGTGGCCGACGCGTACATGGCCGAAAACCCTGACGTGACCATCGAGATTTTGTCCGAGCCGTGGGGTGACTACTTCACCAAGATGCAGGCCCTGTGGGCCGGCGGCGACGGTTCCGTCATCCCGGACATCCTGTTCCTGTGGCCGACCCCCTCCTATGCGTCCGAAGGCGTGCTGGAGAATCTCCAGCCCTACATCGAACGGGACGGCTACAACCTGGACGACTACTGGCCCGACCTCCTTGAGTCCGCGAAGTACGACGGCGACGTGTACGGCTTCCCGCGCGACATCGGCCTTGAGGTCCTGTACTACAACAAGGACATCTTCGACGAGGTCGGTGTCCCCTATCCGGACGAAACCTGGACGTGGGCGGATCTCGAATCCGCGGCCAACCAGCTCAAGGTGGTGGACGATACGGGCCGTGTCTCCCGATACGGCCTCGGCATGGAGGGCGGCAAGTACATGCTGTGGGTGCTCCAGAACCATGGCGCCCTCCTGGACGACTACCGCAATCCGTCCGCCTGCACCCTGGACCAGCCCGAGGCGGTGCAGGGACTTGAGTTCTTCGCCAACCTGATGGCCACCAACGCCGCCATGACCAGCGACAACCTGAACCAGGCCGGCGGCGACGCAGCCGTGTTCCAGGCCGGCCAGGTTGCCATGATCATCCAGAATGCCAGCCGCGTCAGCGCGTTCAACGCGGCCGAGATGAACTACGACGTGTCCGTGGTCCCGATTCCGGACGGCGGCCGCCGCGCGGCCAGTGCCGGCGGTGCGGCCTGGACCATGAGCGCGGGCAGCGACAACAAGGAGGATGCCTGGCACTTCCTGCAGTGGCTGCAGAGCACCAACGGCGGCCAGCGGATCTACACCGCGTCCGGGGAAATTTTCCCGGCGCTGCAATCCACCGCCATGTCCGATGCCTTCCTCAATCCGGACAACCCGCCGGCCAACCGCCAGGCGTTCCTGACGGAAGGCCTCAACGCCACCGTGGGTCGTTTCGGCTACTTCCCGGAGTGGGGCTACCTGAGCGGCAACTTCGTGTCGCCCCACATCAACCAGATCTGGACCGGCGACCTGGCTCCCGCCGATGCGGCGGCAGCGGTTTGCGAGGGTGTCAACCAGTATTTGCAGGATGAGGGCTTCCCGAAGTAGGCAAACCCGAACCTGACATTTTGGCGGGTGTCGCTGTCCTCGGCGACGCCCGCCTTTTTGTTTGCCGGCCGTGGCTTCCGACGCGTCTGCGGTGCGTCCGCCTCCCCGGTGGCGGCGCTGGCGCGCCGACCAGCAGTCCGAGGGCTATCTGTTTCTCCTGCCCAGTCTGGCGGGATTCTTGCTGTTCGTCCTGATCCCGGTCGTCGCGGCGCTCGTGCTGAGCCTGTACGAGTGGAGCCTGCTGTCACCCGGCGAGTACGTCGGTCTCACCAACTACCTGAACCTGTTCCGCCGCGATCCCACCTTCTTCAAGGCGCTCGGCAACACGCTCTACTTCACCGTGACCATTGTGCCGCTGCAGTTGGCGGCGGGCCTGGCCGTGGCCCTGGCCCTCAACCAGGCCATCAAGGGTTTGGCGATCTACCGGTTGATCTATTTCATGCCGGTCGTGACCACCATCGTGGCCGGGGCCTTGGTGTTCCAGTGGATCTTCAACAAGGACTTCGGCATCCTGAGCGCCGCCATCTGGCGCATCAACGAACTGACCGGCATTCCCGTCCAGCCGCCGGATTGGCTGACCGATCCCGCCTGGGCGCGGCCGGCCGTCGTGATTCTCACGCTCTGGAAAAAC
>DAOUIC010000155.1:0-1670 GCA_034428255.1 Anaerolineales bacterium | reverse complement strand
TATCGGAGCAGTTGGGGATACCCGGACTCGATAAACGGATAGGCCTCGATCAACGCATCCTGAAAAATCCCGATCGCCTCGTCAATGGTTTCCCGGGTCATGGCCGTGGTTGTGTTCAGGCAGCCGCCCGTGGACATCATCAGGCCCCGGTTCAGGCAGGCCAGGAAGATGAAACGCCGCACTTCCGCAGGTGCCGAACTTGCATCCCGGTAGTTGCAAACCTGCCTGTCGGTCATGTGGATTCCCACGAGCGATCCGTGGCCCACAATCTGTCCCTGCAGGCCCTGTTCGACCAGGACTTCGCCCATGCCCGTGCGCAGGCGATCTCCAAGTTCGTTGATGTACGCGACGCGGTCCGCCGTCAAATGCTCCATGGCGGCTGCACCCGCAGCCATCGTGACCGGATTGCCGTTGAAGGTGCCGCCATGGCCAATCGATTCCTTGGCATCGGGATCGTAGCTGCCCATGAGATCCGCCCGCCCGCCGAAGGCGCCCACGGGGAACCCACCGCCAATGATCTTGGCGAAGGCCGTCAAGTCGGGCCTGATGCCGTACAGAGCCTGGGCTCCGCCCTGGTCGAGGCGGAAGGTTTGAACCTCGTCTAGCACCAGCAGAACGCCGTGCACCTCCGTGATGCGGCGCACCGCCTCCAGATACGACCGGGTGGCCGTCGTATAGCCATGGGAACCGAGGAGCGGTTCCACAATCACGGCGGCAAGGGAGTCCCGATGGTTCGCGACCGTTTCGGCCAGGGCCTGTTCATTGTTGAAGGGCACCACATGCATGGCTTCCCGGGCATGGTCGGGGATGCCGGCGCCTTCCGGCTTGCTCCGTGGCCGTTGCTCCGAATCCACACCACTGATGCCGGGAGAGACGCTGATGCTGACGGCATCGTGCGTGCCGTGATAACCGCCTTCCACCTTGACGAAATGCGACTTCCCCGTGGCGGCCCGGGCCGCCCGAAGGGCCATCATGGTGGCCTCCGTGCCCGAATTGGCAAACCGGACGCGGTCCACGGATGCAACCCGGCTGCATAGAATTTCCGCCAGTGCAATCTGGTGCTCGTTAAGGGCTCCCCAGGCGGTCCCCTTGGCAACCTGATCCCGCACGGCCTCCTCGACCGGACCGAAACGGTGGCCGTGGATCAGCGTGGTGGCATTGTTCATGAAGTCGAGCAGGCGATTGCCGTCCACATCCACCAGTTCGGTGCCTGCGGCCTGTTCAATCACCAGGGGATAGGGCCGGAAATAGGTGGAACTCCGGGTTTCCCCACCGGGCATGACGCGTTTGGCCCGGACATGCAATGCGGCCGACTTTGGGGTGCGCTCCCGATAGCGGTCCTCCAGTTGTTGCATCAACTTTTTGGCAGTCATCGAAATTCGTTCCAGTCCAACGGGCATGCGACAGATGCAGCAGGCAGGCTTGTGCCGATACCTCGCCAACGGCTGCATTGTAGGGCCCAGCCGTGTACTACCGCATCAAGAAGGAGATGTGCAGGTGCTTGGAGTGGAATGTATCCTTGGCGCCGGTTGCCCATGGACATGGCTGCAGTCGACGGCCGACATGCTAAAAATCGTGTCCGTCAGGTTTGACGCCTCACGGCCAAACCCATTCCGGTTCACCGCCGATCCCGAAAGAGCGAGTGTGGCAGCACCCGCCGACACACCGCC
>DAOUIC010000154.1:0-5445 GCA_034428255.1 Anaerolineales bacterium | reverse complement strand
GGGTGCACAACGGTTTCGAGCGGTATCGGATTCGACACTGCCCCTTGCCGGAAGGCGATCTCGAACGCGTGGACACCGGGACCCGGTTCCTGGGCCGGCGATTAACACTGCCGTTGCTAATCAGCTCCATGACCGGCGGTACGGACACCGCCAGTCGCGTAAACCGGAATTTGGCCGAGGCGGCGCAGCACCGACGCGTTGCGATGGGGGTTGGCAGCCAGCGCATCATGGTGGAGGAACGCCAGGCCGCTCGCAACTGGCGGGAATTGCGGCGCGTGGCGCCGGATGTGCCACTGCTGGCCAATCTGGGTTTGGTGCAACTGAACAAGGGGTTCGGCCTCGCGGAATGCATGCAGGTGGTGGAGGTGATCGAAGCCGAGGCCCTGATCCTGCACCTCAACGTACTGCAGGAGTGCGTGCAGCCCGAGGGCGATACCGACTGGACGGGCCTGCTGGCGAAACTCGAGCAGGTATGCCGGGAGTTGCCGGTGCCTGTGATAGTGAAGGAAGTCGGGTGGGGCATCGATGGCCGCACCGCCCAACGCCTGCTGGAGGCAGGCGTCGCCGGCATCGATGTGGCCGGTGCCGGTGGCACGTCCTGGAGCGAGGTTGAAATGCACCGGGCCGGGACGCGGCGGCAACAAAGGATTGCGGCTGCATTCCGGCATTGGGGTACTCCGACCGCCGAATGTCTGGAGGAAGTCGGCACAGTCGTCGGCGACCCTGCCGCAGGCTTGGACAGGCCGATCGTGATTGCGTCCGGCGGGGTGCGTTCGCCGCTGGATATTTTGAAGTCCTTGGCCCTGGGTGCGGATCTGGCGGGAGTGGCCGGACCACTCCTGCGCAAGGCGGTGGAGTCCGTGGAGGCTGTCGTCGAGGAACTGGAGATATGGGGCTCGGTGTTGCGCATAGCCATGTTCTGCAGTGGATGCTTCGCCGTGCCGGACGTGGACCGGCGGATTGTGGTTCCTGCCGAACCGACACTAAAGGGATAGCGGGTTTCGCCCTTGGTGTCGATTCTGGCTGGCAGAAGGCCCGATGCTGTCGGAGTTCCCAGGTGTGGCATCGGCAGTACTCGGTGACCGCAGTTCCGGATACACAGGGAGTCCGCTGCCATACTCTGCCGGAGCTTGGAATTGGACAGGAAACTGCTCCCCATCGGCTCGTGGCCACCGGGGGCAACTTCCCAACATCGACGGCCCAGCCATGGGCACCGAAGTATGCAAAGGGACGAACATGGAAAACACCACTCTCGAAGCATTGCTTGCAGACTGGCGCAGCATGGTGGAAACCTCGTTGCAGGAGCACCTCGCGAGTCCGGAACCCATCCTGGACCCGTACATGGGCATGATGCATTACCACATGGGTTGGGTGGACAGGGAGTTCAGGCCAGTCGCCCGTTCCGTTGGCAAGCGTTCACGGCCCCTGCTTCTTCTGTTGGCGTGCAGGACCCTGGGACTTGACGCGGAGAAGGCACTGCCGGCAGCAGCCAGTGTCGAACTCCTGCACGCCTATTCCCTGTTGCACGATGACATCGAAGACGGAGACGAATACAGAAGGCACTCTCCGACCGTCTGGAAGATTTGGGGAATTCCCCAGGCCATCAATGTGGGCGATGGTCTGTTTGGTTGTACATTCCGAGCCATGGCCGGGTTGCATGGCACCGGGTTCGAATCGGACACCGTGGCGATTGCCATGTCCATGTTGATTGACACCAGCATTGCGCTGACGGAAGGCCAGTTCCTGGACATTGACTTCGAACAACGTACCCGCCTGTCGCTGGATGACTACACCCGCATGGTACAGGGCAAGACCGCTGCCCTGTTCGGAACATGCTTGGCGTGCGGCGCGCATCTAAGCACCAACGATGGGCCCATGCGCGAGCGTTTCAGGCGATTGGGTGAACAGACCGGAATCGCTTATCAAATGCTGGATGACATAAAAGGTATCTGGGCCGATGCGGACGACACTGGCAAAGTGCCGCATCAAGATATCCGACGCCGCAAGAAGTCGTTTCCCATCGCGCTTGCGTTCGCCGATCGGGAAATCGGCGAACGCATGCTCGCGTTGTACAGCAGGGACATGAAGTCCGAGAATGTGGAGGCTACCCTGGCGTTGCTGGCCGCGGCCGACATCAAGGAACAGTGCCTGCACTTGTACGGTCGCCAACAGGATGCGATCCGACGAACTCAGGAAGAGATTGGCCGCGCGCTTTACTTGGAAGGCAGGTCCGTTGACCTGCTGGGGGAATTCATCGACAGACTGTTGTCCGTGCCTGACTTGAGGTGAGGGCGTGTCGGTACAGGCCAGACACCCGGGTTGTTGAGTCCTCCGAGTGACCCAGGCGTGTCTCGACTTTCGTCCGGTGTTGGTGGTTGTTCGCTTGGGTCGATTGCCTGCACCGGCTCAGGTTTGGCAGGCATCGGGACCCCGGATCCATCCGGCGAGTCGCCCCAGTGGGATTCGATGGCCACACGGCAACAGGTCGGCTCGTCGGAGCAAGTTGGCCGAGCATCAAAAAGGGCTGGCATTGCCAGCCCTTTGGACTTGGTTGACGGGAGTCGGGGTTCAGCGCATTCCGGCCATTTCCTGGAGCATGCGCCAGTTGGCAAGACGGTCGGCCTGGGAATCCATCAATGTTTCCGACGGGTTTCCCTCGCGGTCGAACTGCTTGGCGAATCGACCCTCCGAACGGGCGAAGGTGATGAAGTCAATCGTCTCGCCGGTCTTCGGAATGGTGTACCAGTCCTCTTTGGCCGCGGGGTTGCCCTGGAGGCTCAACCGTTCCTTGATGGTATCGCCCTTACGCGGGTCGTAGACGAACACGGGGAATGCCCGGCTGTCAACCGCCAGCTTGGCTTGGTGGCGAGCCATGTCGTCGGCCACACCGTGTTCCGGCTGACACGTGGTGAAGGTGTTCACGATGGCCGGACCGTCAAAGGATGCCGCGTCCAGAATGCACTTGTAGAAGTGGTTGGGGATGGAGGCGACTGTCTGCGACACATAGGTGTTGGGATGCATCATGGCGATGCGGCCAATCTCCTTGCGCATTTCTGTTTTGCCGGGCTTTTCCTTGCCGTAGGAGTACATCTTGGAGTCCTGGCCCGTGAAGGACCCGGTGCTGGTCTGGCCTCCGGTGTTGGAGTAGACCTGCGTGTCCAGGATCAGGACCTTGATGTTCATGCCGCTGGACAGCATCCGGCTCAACGACTGGAAGCCGATGTCCAGCATGGCCCCGTCGCCGCCCATGACCCAGAGCTGCTTGTCCTCCCACCCCTGCTGATCCCACTTCATGCGAATGCCCATGGCAAAGGCGGGACCGTTTTCGAAGAGCGAATTGCTCCACGGAACGATGTAGGGGTTGTAGGGATAGGTGCTGCCATAGACCGTGTTGCAGCCGGTGCTGGCGGCGATGCCGATGTTGTCGGCACCGTATACGTAGCCCAGGGCCGCCAGCCACATCCGGATGACGGTGGCCTCACCGCAGCCGGCACAGGAGCCCGCACCGCCCACGTAGAGCATGCTCTGCTCCGCCAACATCATGTCGACGGCAATGCGGTCGTTGATGAATTCGTCCGGCGTCGCGGGCAGCGAGCGGAAGAAGTCGATGCTCTTCTGATAGATTGGCACCGTCGTATCTTCCTTCTGGATCATCTTCAGGGCGTTGTAGCCCAGATCCGCGCAGGCTTCAACGCACTCGGCGCAGCCTTTGCACTTGGTGGGATCGATGAAGATGCCGAACTTGCCCGGCTCCTTTTTGCGTTTCTGGGGAACCTTGAAGAACTTGTTGGTTTCGGCGAACTGGTTGGCCATGAAGCCCCGTTCGCCCTCATCGGTCAATTCGGCCAAGGCGTTGTCCAGGACGTCCACCTTCACAACCTTGCCGAGGATGGCCGTGTCGGGACACTGGTTGACGCAGCTCATGCAGCCGGTGCAGCTGCTTTCGATGTACTCCGGAATCTCGGGGGCGATATAGCTGAAGTCGCGGGCTGCACCGGTGCCGGCCGGGATCACGGATCGCGCCACGCCCACATCCGCCGGGAGGTGCAGTTCCCCGGAGCCGTCGTTGTAACCCTGGACGATACGGTCGAAGAAATCATTGACGTCCACAATCGTGGCGTCTAGGCCCTCGCCGGCACCGTTCTTGGTCTTGCTAATGGAGGCAACGTCGATTTCGTTGGTGGTTACCATGAAAACTCCCTGACGCCGGGCGCCGGGTGGTAGTGGCGGCGGTCTGTCAACAGCAGCCTAGACGAACAATTCAATTTGGGCGGCGGGATCGAACTTGGGTGCCGTGACCTCAAGGGCCTTGGTCTCCGCAGACAGTTCGATAACCGAGTCGTAGCCGCGCTTGACGGCCTTGAGGTTGGCCTGCACAACCGCTTCGCCGCGCTTGCCGAAGTATTTGCGCAATGCGCTTTCAGCCCTTTCCATCACCTGCGGGTAGGTCAAATCGGCTTCCTCGGAGAAGGGGGTCACCTTCAGGAAAATGCCGAGCAGCACAATGCCCTGCATGCGCACGGACAAGTCCGGAATGGGCGCTTCTTCGCGGGCAATCAGGGCGGCATCCGCCGCGAACACGCGAATGCCCAAGTCGCGTATCTTGGCCTGCGAATCAGGTGGAATGTCCGCCCAAATTTCAACCGGGTCCGTCTTCGAGGTCTGGACAAAGATGGCCCCGCCCTCCAGGATGCCACTCAGCGGATTGCCGGACACGAAGGCGTTGATGTCGTTCATGGGAACGAAATCGACGTGGTTGAGTTCGCAGTGCGTCAGGATCTGGTCGTTCGCCACCGTCAGGTAGTAGGTGGTGGGCAGGCCCTTCTTCTCGGATCCGTACTTCGGATAGGCCTGCACCTTCTTGTTGAAGACGTCGCCGGCGATGGTGGCAATCACCTTGTTGGTGGTCACGGAGCCGAAGCCGCCGACGGAGTGGCCGCGCATCGAAAAGGCTCCCGGGGGCCGCAAGTCCGGATCGTGCTCCGGCGGCAGGGTCAAGTCGTGGTCCACACCCAGGACAAAGAAGCGCTGGTGCCCTTCAAGCATGTTGCGGACGGTGGCCGCAAAGTCGGCCGGCCGCACATCGCGGCTGCCCAGGCCTGCGATCCCGCAGAAAATCTGCGGGATCCGCGAAATCTGCGGGAAGTCGGGGTGTCCCATCATGGCGTCGCTGAACGCCGCCTTGATGTCGTTGGCCAGCGGATTGTTGGGGGCCAGCGCGTCGTCCATGCGTTCAATTATGGTGAAGGCCTTGAGGCCGGCTAGGGCCTCGACCAGTTGACGGCCGGGGAACGGCCGGTAGCAGGTGACGTGCACGATGCCCAGCTTGATGCCGAATGTCTCGCGCAGGTAGTCGATGCTGGCGCGGGCGGTCTCGATGTAGCAGCCGATGCCCACGATGGCGTAGTCGGCGTCTTCCATCCGGTACTGTTCGATCACGTCGTA
>DAOUIC010000153.1:0-1905 GCA_034428255.1 Anaerolineales bacterium | reverse complement strand
GTTTTGAATTGCGCTGAGCGTGCGGGATTCGGCCAGGATGCGCTGTGCCTCCACCATGGCCCAATACCGGCCTCGGGCCTCCATGAGCTCCCGGTGCGTGCCGGTTTCCAGGATGCGGCCGCGGTCCAGGACCACCAGCCTGTCGGCTCGGTTGAGCGTGGCCAGGCGGTGGGCGATGGCAATCACGGTGCGATCTTCGGTAAGGGCGGCCAACGCCGCGTGGATGCGAGCCTCCGTCTCGAGATCCAGGGCGGAGGTCGCCTCGTCGAGGATCAGGATGCGCGGATTGTGCAGAACCGCCCGCGCGATGGAGATCCGCTGGCGTTCACCACCGGATAGGCGCTGCCCGCGCTCGCCGACAAGCGTGTCGTAACCATCCGGGAATGCCGTGATGAAATCGTGGGCCTGGGCAATACCGGCCGCCGCCACGATGTCGGCTCTGGAAGCTTCGGGCAGGGCGTAGCCGATGTTCTCGGCAATGGTTCCGGAGAACAGGAACGGATCCTGGAGCACCACGCCCATGTGCCGCCGGTGGGCTTCCGGATCCAGGTCCCGCAGATCCACACCGTCCACCGTGATGCGTCCGGTGGACACGTCGTACAGTCGGAGCAGGAGGTTGGCGACAGTGGACTTGCCCGCGCCCGAAGCACCCACCAGGCCAATCATCTCTCCCGGCGCAATGTCCAGGGTAAAGCCGTCCAGTACCGATTCCCCCGGCCGGTAGGCGAAACCCACCTCCTCAAAGCTCACTCCGCCCTGTACATCGGGCCGCTCGGGATTCGGGGGTACCGGCAGGTCGTCCTTCTGGTCCATGGCTTCGAAGATGCGCTCCGCCGAGGTCAGGGCCTCGACCAGTCGCTGCGGAACCTGGCCCATCCAAGCCATGGGCTCCACCAACAGGACCACGTAGGCGGCGAACTGCACCAACTCCCCCAGTTGCAGTTCCCCGGCAAGGACGAGTGCTCCCCCTGCCAGCAGTACGAGCAGTTCCCCCAAGCGCAGCCCGAAGTCGATCGCCGGTCCCATCGTGCGCCATATCTTCTGGTTGCGCACGTCGATGACGTACTTGCGGGCGGTCCAGTGCCGGTACCGGGCGAGTTCCGCAGGTTCCTGCCGGAACGCCTTCACCACGCGGATGCCGGCCAGCGTGTCGTGGACCAGCGATCCAATGCGGTCGTGCAGGCGGTGGTGGGTGCGTTCCATCCAACGGGCAATGCGCCATACGGCGAGCGCCATCAGAATGACCAACGGCATCGTGGACACCGTGAGCAGGGCCAACCGCCAGTCCTGGCTGAAGGTGATGGCGCACAGAAGCACGAACAGGCTGATCTGGCTAATGCCGTCCGTGCCCCAGCGCTGTAGGAACCGTCGAAGATTGGCGGTATCGACAGCCACGCGGTTCAGAACGTCTCCCGGTGGCTTGTCCGCGATGTAGCGCAACGGCATTTGCTGCAGGGCAGTGAACACCGCCTGCCTGAGGTCGTGGTTCAAGTCGGCGCTCAGGCGGGCGACCGTGCGGTTGCGCCCGATCACCACCAGGGTACGCAGGATGTATGTGCCGGCCATGGCTCCGATCAATCCGATCACCGGCGTCGGCTCGATATTGCGGGGCACCAGCCAGTCGTCGATCAGGATTCGCATGAGCTGGGGGATCAGCAGTGTGAGCAGGTTGGCGACTGCGAACAGACCGAGTGCCAGCGCGAGTGCTCCGGAATGGGGTTGCAGAAACTTCAGAAGTCGGATGAGGGTGGCCCGCGGGTTCCGCAGGGGTTCGGCCACCCAATCCCTGGCGAAGCCGCCCCTTTGTACCGGGAGCAGACCATCGGTTGCAGCAGGTTGCTCGCGTATGGTCGGAGGCGGGCCTGCTCCCAGGACGGCGGCCAGGCGCTGATGATCCGGAGCATG
>DAOUIC010000152.1:0-1577 GCA_034428255.1 Anaerolineales bacterium | reverse complement strand
CAGGGGCATCGTGCAGCGAAGAGGAATGCTGCTTCGATCGAATCGATTCCAGTTCTTCGGCGAGGTGAATGAACCATGACTTGCAGACATCTGAGTCCATTGCGAATCGGCCTGTTGGCGGCTCTCCTTCTGGTCTTGGCCGCCGCCAGCGTTGCTTGTGCCCCTGCTCCTCCGACCGAGGAGATGGCCGGCGACATGGAAGAGGGCCCCCAGACTGGCGGCACCCTGGTGGTGGGCACGACGGACGACATCATCAACTTCGACGCGTTCTCGCTCGGTTTCGTCAGTTATCCCATGCAGAATCAGTGCTATGACAGCTTGATTCTCTACGACAAGCGACTGAACATCATGCCGCGCCTGGCCACGGCCTGGGAGACCAACGCGGAGGGCACATCCGTCACCTTGACGTTGCGCGACGACGTGGTCTGGCACAACGGCCGGGCATTCGTGGCGGACGATGTGGTCCAAAACATCGATCGGGCCCTGGTCCCGGACACGGGTTCCAACGTGCACGGCATGGTGCAGACGGTGACGGGCGCCACGGCCAACGGGGATCACAGTGTCACGATCGATTTCGCCGCGCCGACGCCCAACATGTTCGACATCCTGAACGTGATGCGCATCATGGCGCCGGAGTCCTTCGATTCCCTGGCCAATTCCTGCATCGGCACGGGTCCCTTCAAGCTCAAGGAGTGGATCCCGGGCGATGTCCTGACCTTTACCCGCAACGAAGACTACTGGGAAGAAGGTCGGCCCTACCTGGACGAGGTGTCCTTCAAGCCCTTTGACGACCTGGAAGCCCTGGTCACGGCTCTGGAGACCGGGATCATCGATGCCGCCATCGCCATTCCGCCCAAGGACTACCAGCGTCTGTTGGATGCCGGCATCGCCGTTGAATTCGGACAGGGCGGTTTGCTCTATTCCATCACGGTGAACCCCCCGGATCCGGATCAGCCGGAGGGAGCGCTCAGCGACAAGCGGGTGCGACAGGCGGTGTGCTGGTCCATTGACCGGGATGCCATCGTGGATCAGGCCCTGTTTGGTGTGGGCGGAGCCACGGTGGTGCCGTTCCCCGATTACTCGGTGGCCTACTTCGAGGAACTGGCCGATCACTACAGCTTCGATCTGGATGCCGCGGCCGCCTTGCTGGACGAGGCCGGCTGGGTGGACACCGACGGTGACGGAGTCCGGGACAAGGACGGCGTCAAGCTGGTCCTGAACACGATTACGATTCAGGCGTTCCCGGAGACCACGGACATCGGCACCATCCTGGAGGCCGACATGGCCACCATCGGGGTGGAAATCGATGTGGAACCGCTGGACAGCGCCACCTATGGCCCGCGGCACCTCGGCACCCCCGAGACCAACGGCAGCGCGGTGTTCGACCTCGACGTCACGTTCGTGGGCAGGCAGCATCTGGATCCCATGGGGCTGTTCGACAACAGCCCGTTCCGTCCCCGCTCCAGTCCCATCTTCCCGCATGGCGACTTCCCGGAGGGCTATGTGGAGCAGCTGGCGATTGCCGGTTCCACCTTTGATCGCGAAACTCGGCGAGCGGCCTTCCGGCAAGTCGGCGA
>DAOUIC010000151.1:0-3946 GCA_034428255.1 Anaerolineales bacterium | reverse complement strand
GATCCGCCGCGTCGCGCAGCCCGTCGCCCGTGAAGTTGAAACAGAGAACGACCACGATGATGCAGACGCCCGTCGAGAACAGCCAGGGGGAACTGGCCACGGTACGGATGTTCTGTACGTCGGCCAGCAGCACACCCCAGCTCACGACCGGGGCCTGCAGGCCAAGACCGATGAAGCTCAGGGCGGTCTCGGCCAGGATCATCTCGGGGATGCGCAGGGTCAGGACCGCGATCAGGTGGCTGGTCATGGACGGCACCAGGTGCCGGAAAATGATGCGTGTCTCGCTGGCCCCGAGGAAGCGTGCGGCCAGCACGAACTCCTCTTCGCGCAGGGCCAGGAAGCGGCCCCGGACCACGCGGGCAATCTCCGTCCAGGCAACCACCGAAATCACAATCGTGATGCCGAAGTAGATCTGGATGGCCGTCCACTCCCGCGGCAGGGCCGCGGACAGTGTCAGCCACAGCGGGATCTGTGGCAACGACTGCAGCAGTTCAATCATCCGCTGGATGAACAGGTCCACCGTCCCGCCGAAGTAGCCGGACACGCCTCCCAGCAGGACTCCCAGGGCCAGGCTGAGAATGACGCCGATGAACCCGATCGAAAGGGAGATGCGTGTGCCGTAGACCACGCGCGAAAGCATGTCGCGTCCCAGTTCGTCGGTCCCCAGCAGGAAGATCCGGGCGTCCGGATCCTCCAGGCCGAAGAGATGCCGGTCGCTCCGCCAGAGTCCCCAGAAGCGGTAGGGGTCGCCCTTGACCCAGAACCGGATGGGATGGGGCTGTTCCTCGTCCTCCGCGAAGACCATGCGCAGGGTCGTGGGATCGCGGCTCTGGACGTAGTCGTAGGTGAACGGCCGATGGAGGCGGCCTTCGTGCAGGAACCGGATGCGCATGGGTGGCGCGTACTGGTAGAAGACGTTGGGAATGTTGGGGTCGTACGGAGCCACGAATTCGACCGCGATCGCCATGATGTAGAAAAAGGCAATTATGAAGAGGCTGACCACGGCCGCCTTGTGGCGCAGGAAGCGCCAGCGCATCAACTGCCACTGCGACGCCGTGTCCAGGCGTTCGGCGGCGTCTGCGGCCGGCAGCGCGGTCATGGTTTCGGCGGTCATGGCAAACGGGGCGGGGGCGCGGTTCAGACGCCCTGGCGGATGCGCGGATCCAGAAGCGCCAGCAGGATGTCCGAGATCAGCGTGCCAATCAGGGCCAGCGTGGCCAGCATCAGCAGGAAGCTGCCCGCCAGGTACATGTCCTGGCTCAGCAGGGCATTGAGCATGACCGGTCCGGTGGTGGGCAGGCTGAGCACGATGGAGACGATGGCGGCCCCCGAGATGAGCTCGGGCAGCACGCCCCCGATCCCGGAGATGAAGGGGTTGATGGCGATGCGCACCGGATACTTCCAGATCAGCTTGAACTCGGAGACGCCCTTGGCCCGCGCGGCCTGCACATAGGGCTTTTCAAGTTCGTCCAGCAGGTTGGAGCGCAGGATTCGAATCAGGTTGGCGGTCCCGGCCGTGCCCAGCACCACCAGGGGCACCCACAGGTGCTTGAGCAGGTCCACGAACTTGGCCCAGCTCCACGCTTCCCGCTGGTATTCGGGTGAGAACAGACCGCCCATCGTCCAGCCGAACCAGGACCAGCCGGCCCACATCAGAATCAGGGCCAGCAGGAAATTGGGCGTGGCCTTGCCCAGAAAGCCGAACAGGGTGACCAGGTAGTCGAAGAAGGAGTACTGGTGGGTGGCCGAGTAGACGCCGATGGGAAAGGAGACGATCCAGATGAAGACGATGCTGCCCAGCGACAGGACCACGGTCCAGGCCAGCCGCTCCCAGATGATGTCGGCCACCGGCATCCCCCACTCGAAGGAACGCCCGAAGTTGCCCCGGAACACGATGTTGGAAATCCAGAGCAGGTATTGCCGGTAGAGCGGCCGGTCCAGGCCGTACTGCCGGGTGAGACCCTCGATTAGTGACTGGTCCACCTCCTCCCCGCTCTCCGCCATGCGCATCAGGACGGTGGTCAGGTAGTCCCCCGGCGGCAGCTGGATCAGGACGAACACCAGCATGCTGATCACGAACAGCATGGGGATGAACAGCAGGATGCGCTTGATGATGTACTGGGTCATGGGCGGGGACGATAGGGTGGCGGATCAGGAGGGAAGCGGCAGCCAGCGGTCGGCCAGCCACAGCAGGGCCAGCAACCCGGCCGCCGTGCCGAACCAACGGGTGCAGAAACGTTTCAGGCCGCTGTCGGGGCTTCGGCCAAGGTCCAGCAGCCGGCCCATGGTCAACACCACGGCTCCAATCCACCCGATTGCCCCCAGAACCAGCACGCTGTTGGATATCAGCATGGGCCGGGCCCGCGAAGCCACCTCCTGTTCGAAGTTGGTCGGGATCAGCCAGTGGCTGGCTGTTCGCGTCAGTTCGTAAATCTGCGCGAACAGGACCAGCAGCAGGCCGCTGAGCAGCAGCCACAGCGTCACTGCCCACACTTGGCGCAGCCACTGTAGGTGCCGGTGCCGGTCCATCAGGCGGTGGGGACGGAAACGCCCATGAGTTCCAAGTCGTCCGCCAGGTGGCAGCGGACGAAGTGGCCTGCGCCCGCGGGACGGAGTTCGGGTTCCTCCTGACGGCACTGTTCCACGGCGTAGCGGCAACGCGGGTGAAAGAGACAGCCTGACGGAGGATTGGCCGGATCGGCCACTTCCCCTTCCAGCACGATCTCATCCGCCTGGTTGCGGGGATCCGGCCGCGGCACGGAGGACAGGAGGGCTTCCGTGTAGGGATGGCGCGGCCGGGCGTACAGTTGGCCGGTCGGGGCGGATTCGACCACCTTCCCGACATACATCACGGCCACGCGGTCGCAGATGTGCGAAACCACGTTGAGCTGGTGGGCGACAAAGAGATAGGCAAGTCCGAACCGGTCCTGCAATTCCTCGAGCAGATTGAGGATTTGCGCCTGGATTGAGACATCCAGGGCCGAGACCGGTTCGTCGCAGATCACCATCTGCGGCTGCAGGGCCAGGGCCCGCGCGATGCCGATGCGCTGTCGTTGGCCACCGGAGAAGGCATGCGGATACCGCGACATGTATTCGGGCCTGAGCCCCACCAGGGACAGCAGTTCGGCCACGCGCTGCTCCCGTTCCGAGCCTCGGATCCCATTGATGAGCAGCGGCTCGCCCACAATGTCGAGGACCGTCATGCGGGGGTTCAGGGAGCCGTAGGGATCCTGGAGGATGATTTGGGCGTTGCGCCGCACCGAGAACATCTCGTCCTTGGAGATGCTGGCAATGTCCACCCAGCCCAGTTCGGGATCGTTGAAGAGGATTTCGCCGTCGGTCACTTCGTAGCCGCCCAGGATGCAGCGCGCAGTGGTGGTCTTGCCGCATCCCGATTCCCCCACCAGGCCCAGGGTTTGACCCCGGCCCAGTTCCAAATCCACCCCGTCGACGGCCTTGATCCAGCCGACGGTGCGGCGCAGGAAGCCCTTCTGGATGGGAAAGTGCATGCGCAGATCGCGCACGCGCAGGATTGTGGCTTCCGTCCCGGCCGGCGGCTGCGCGGTCATGTGTACAGATGGCAGGCGGCCCGGGTTCGACCCGGCTCGGCGGCCGCGGGCAGGAGTTGCGGCATGGAGGCGTCGCAGGTGCCCGGCATGAACTCCGGACAGCGGGGATGGAAGGGACAGCCCGCGGGCCGGCTGAAGGGATCCGGGACCATGCCGGAGATGGGTTCAAGGCCGATGTTTTCAGCCGGGTCCAGACGGGGCACGGAGCGCAGCAGGGCCTTCAGGTAGGGATGCCTGGGGGCATGGAACACCGTGTCGACATCCCCTTGTTCGACGATGTTGCCCAGGTACATGACCGCAACCTGGTCGGCCATCCGGGCCACCACGCCCAAATCGTGGGTGATGAAGATGATGGCCATGCCGAACTCCGCCTGCAG
>DAOUIC010000150.1:0-2385 GCA_034428255.1 Anaerolineales bacterium | reverse complement strand
CAGTGTTTCAATTGGCGCGCACTTCATCGTGGGTCTACTCCATGGTTGTTCGCTCGGGCTTGCCTGTTGGTCAGGCCCGTCCCGTATTGTGTCCGCGTACCTCAACCTCCACCCATGGCCGTTGAACACGCTTTAACTCGTGCGCGGTGGACCGAACTCTCATCGCAGTCTTGAGACAGGCCGCTTTCAACAATTGTTCGTTGGTGTCGGCTCGCACTGTGACCGTGTAGCGGCCCGGCTCGCTCACCTCGTCGTGAGGCTGTCGGAAGTCGCACGATACGGTGCGTTCAGTGCAGAGAGGCCGCAGCCGGTCATGTCGGGGCAGACGGGGGTTGGCCTTGCCAGGACGCGCCCCGGAAGGCCACTGCTGGAAGCCGGGTTGAATGGCCGTCGTGGATGTTTGTGTCAACTCAACCTGGATCGCCACCTTTGTGCTCGTCAAGGCGGTCTCCATCGGTGCTGCCCCCGCGGTGGGGGCGATCGTACACCTCGGCCGCAGTTGGTTGAGGGTGAGGGTCGGCTTGTCGGTGCCGTCCGCCCGGTGAGTGCACTGACGTAGGGCGGGCGCGCGAGGTTTGGGGACCATGTGGCGCCCCCGCAGCGATACACATCCGCGGATGCCAATCCGGCGCGGCTGACCCGGATCCGTCAACTTCCGCGACGGGACAACCGGGAACGGGATCGAAGGGCTGGAATCCCATCGCCGCGGCAGTCCGGTCAGCCCTCGGCATCCCACCGGAACGTGAGCGGGGTAAGTACAAAGCCTGCCACGCCCACCAGGGCCACTACCAGCGCCGACACCCACAGCTGGTCGAATGCCTGACCTGTCCAGACGGCAATCAGCAGGTCCACCACGTGGGTCATGGGATTGAGTTCGGTGGCGCGGAAGAGCCAGTCTGGAAACTGATCCCGGGGAATGGCGGAACCCGAGGTGAAATACATCAGAAAGAAGAGGATGGAAGCCACCGCCTGCGTGGTGCTGGCGGAGTTGAACAGGCCGCCCAGCAGAAACCCGATGCTGCCGAAGGAGGCAAAGCACAGCAGCAAGGCAAGCCCGAAGGGCAGAAGCTGTCCGAAAAACCGCAGGTCGAAGATCTGACGCGCCAGCACGAACATCACTGCATAGGAAAAGACAAAGATCGCAAAGTACATCAGCACCCGGACCGCGATTACCCAGGACAGGGACAGGGGCAACAGCTGCAGCATCCGGAACCAGCCGGTGGTGCGCTGGCTGGCCAGGAAAATGGGTGCGCTCTGCAGGGACAGATTGGCGATGATGAAGGCCACGAAGCCGGGAAAGAAGAGCGACATGTAGGTGGTGTCGATGACTGTGCCGTCCCGCATGAACTGGTGTGGATAGCGGCCGAAGATTTCCCCCAGGATGGACAGGAGCAGGACTGGGAAGGCGAATGTGAAAAAGGCGGCGGCCGGTTCGCGCACGAAGATCAGCAGGTCGGTGCGGAACAGGGTCCGCATCATCTTGAAGTTCATGTCATTCAACTCCGGTCCGATAGGCGCGCCCGGTGGTCATCAGGTACAGGTCCTCCAGGCGGGCCGGGCGCATTTCGAGGAACTCGCGGTGGGTCAGCTGCTTCAACTCGCCGTACAGCCGGTCGGTGGCGCCGAATACGAACCATTCGTTCTCGACCTGCTCCACCTGGTGGGCATGGTCCAGGGCCAGCAGCCTGTCCCGGTCCAAGTCCGGCGTGTGCGGCACCTTGACCAGGATCCGCATGCGGCGTTCCTCCATCAGGCGGCGCGGATTGCCCAGCACCTGGATCCGCCCGTGATCCAGGAGGCAGAGTTGATCGCAGTGCTCTTCGGCCTCGTCCATGTAGTGGGTGGATACCAGGATGGTGCCGCCCTGTTCCTTGAACGCGTTCAGGTTGCGCCAGATGTTGTATCGGGCAACCGGATCCAGGCCGCTGGACGGTTCGTCCAGGATCAGCAGGCGGGGCCGGCCGACCTGGGCCAGGGCAATCATCAGTCGCCGGCGCTGGCCGCCCGACAGTCGGCTGGTGCGCGCCTTCTGCCGCTCCCCGAGACCGCACAGGGCCAGCGTTTCGTCCTTCGACAGCGGATTGTCGTGGAAGGATCGCCAGAGATCCACAGCCTCCCCGACGCGCAGGCGGGACGGCAGCAATTCATTGTGCTGGGGCAGCACCCCGATCTCCCGGAACAGCTCACGCCGGTGTTGACGCGGCGGCCGGCCCAGCACCTGTACCGAGCCGCTGTCGGGGGTGCGCAATCCCTCGATGCATTCGATGGCAGTGGACTTGCCCGCGCCGTTGGGGCCCACCAGGCCGAAGATCGTGCCGGCCTCCACCTGGAGGCTGACATCGTCCACCGCGGTGATGTTGCCATAGTGTTTGGTGAGGTTCTCAA
>DAOUIC010000149.1:0-1912 GCA_034428255.1 Anaerolineales bacterium | reverse complement strand
GTCAAGTCGCCTTGCAATATGCGGGCATCCACCGTGGCTCCGGCTTCCTCCGCCCTGATCGCGAAGTGGGAAAAGCCGTTGACACTGCCCTTGTTGGGCTTGTTGAAAATCTCCCAGTCGACCAGGTGGCCGTTTCCGGCCAGCCCGATCCCGCCGGCCCCAATCCCTCCCAGGGGAAAGCTGATGTGGCGGGTGCGTTCACCGGTGTAGAGGAAACGATTCATGGCTGGATTACTCCGCAACTGGAATCCTGAATGTCTGCATCATCCGCAACGATATGCCGGTCGGGACGCCAGGGGTTGAAACGCCTGACAACAGACAAGGCCGTAGCCAACACCGCTGGCCTGTGCCGGGAAACCCTCCGCGGCACACGGGACCGGTCACTTGGAATTCGCCTTGGACATCCCGTCGGCTCCCGCCTCCAGACGCTGTCCCCGCAGGCAAAGCAACAGGGTGGCCGTGACCGCAAACGGCTGTAACAAGGCCGGTATCAGCAACCAGGTTGCGCCCCCGGCCAAGCGTGCCCCCAAGGTCAAGAGCCACGTCAGGGCCAGGAGACCGAACGAAACGGTTGGCCAGCGCAGGGTCAGGGCCAGGCCGTATTGCAACGAGCGTCGCACAGGCAGGTCAAAGAGGACCTGCATGGTCAATGCATGCAACGTCACAACCGCCAGGACCAAGGTCACGCCCAGGTTGGCGACCACCCCGGCAGTCACGAACCAAGGTGGGTTCGATCCCTGCAGGTTCGCGGCGACCACCCAGAGGTTGAGGGCCAGAAACAACGGGAGACTCGTAAACAGGGCTTGCGGATATCGAGTGAAGAAAGTGCGTAGGACATCCAGCCAAGGAGTTGATCGGCCTGTTGCCGCGCGCCCCACCGGATAGCCGAAGGCCATCCACAGGGGAACCGGAAGCAGCCAGGCCAACAACGCTGCAACCGGCACGTGCCCTGAATTCATCATCACCCACCACGCCGGCAGTAGGAATGTGATCAGGAGCAGGGCCTGGGCGGCCAAGCGCAATGCTTCGGACCAGATCAGTTCTGCGGTGAATCGGACATACGTCCGTTCTTCGATGCGGACATCCTCCAGGCGTATGGACACGGGAATTGCAATTCGACTCAAACCGCCATTGACAACCGGTTCCGGATCTTCCTCCGACCGTTCCCTGCCTCCCTCCACCAAGGGGATCCCCCTCGGCACAGATTGGGGATGGGACGGACGTCGCAGGAGAGAACCGTCAATTCCATCCGACCGGAGGAAACCTTCGACATGCGGAACGGTGCCTATTTGATGCCGCCGGTGAAGCCGATGCTTTCGATCATGCGCCTTTGCAGGACCAGAAAGGCCAACAGGACCGGTGCCACGCCCAAGGTAATCCCGGCCATGATCACCGTCACGCTGTTCTGGGAGTATTGACCGCGCAACATGGTCACGCCCAGGGGCCAGGTGAACTTCTGCCAGTCGTTGAGGAAGATCAACGGGAAGAAGAAGGCGTTCCAGGTGCTCGTGAACACCACGATCGCCAACGTGGTCAGGGCCGGGCCAATCAAAGGCAACATGATTTGAAGCAGGATCCGCACCGGTCCGGCACCGTCCATGCGCGCGGCGTCCTCCAGTTCGTCCGGGATCGTCAACAGATACTGCCGCAACAGAAAGACGCCGAAGATGTTGGTCAGGGCCGGCAGGATTAGGGCGGCATGCGTATCGATCAGCTTGAAGAAACGCATTTCGATGTACAGCGGCACAATGGTGACCTGCGCCGGCACCATGAGCGCCGTCAACAGGATCACAAACAGCACCTCGCGCCCGCGAAACCGCAATCGGGCAAACGCATAGGCGGCGGCGGTGCAGGTGACGAGCTGGCCCAGCGTCACCAGGACGGCGATGTTCAGGCTGTTGAGGAAGAACCG
>DAOUIC010000148.1:0-2321 GCA_034428255.1 Anaerolineales bacterium | reverse complement strand
CTACGAGGACGAACTCGAGACCATCGATGCCGACGGCTGCGTTCCGGTGCCGCAGGGACCGGGGCTCGGTGTGACCTACGACTGGGCCGGGGTCCAGCAGTGGCTGGTGCACGAGGAACTGATCGACACCGCGGCCTGAGTCCGTTCCGCGATGGGACAGCCAAACCGAAGGAGCCTCCTATGACCAACACAATGCAGGCCATCCAAATCACGGGACCCGGCGAGGCAGCTCTCATTGAGACGCCGATGCCCACCCCGGACGCAGGGGAAGTCCTGGTCAGGGTGGATGCGGTCAACACCTGCCCACAGTGGGACCTGCACATCCTGGGCAACGAACCGATGTTTCCCGGCAGCACCATCGAGTATCCGTATCCGATTGGTCAGCCGGGGCATGAGATGGCCGGCGTGGTCGCGGCCACCGGTCCCGGTGTCGAGGGGTTCGAAACCGGCATGAAGGTTGCCGCGTGGCGCGATCCGGGCAAGGTCCGCCAAGGGTGCTACGCCCAGTACGTGCCGTTCGAAGAGGCCCACCTGATTGTGCTGCCGGACGAACTGGAACCGCGGGAGTGCGCCTCCCTGGAGTTGGCAATGTGTGTCCAGGCTTCGTTCGATCAACTGAACGGGTTTGGCGCGGTACGGGATTGCCGCGTGATCGTCTGTGGCCTGGGGCCGGCCGGCCTGATTGCCGTCCAGTTGGCGCAAGTGCACGGTGCCTCCGACGTGATGGCGCTCGACCCGTTGCCGACCCGCCGCGACATGGCTGCAAATCTGGGTGTGGCAAAGGTGTTTGCCCCGGATGATCCGGCAATACTCGGCCTGCTTGATCGGGGGGATCTCTGGACCACCGGCATCGACTGCACGGGTCTCGCACCGGCTTTGCAGCATCTGATGGCCCTGTGTTCCAGGTTTGTGCATGTGTTTGGGGTCCTGAGAGACCCTGTCCAGTTCGGCCTGCCCGAATACCGCAAGGGCCTGGCCCTGATCGGCTACGACCGGCACACCAGGAAGGCGGCGGAGACAGCCTTGTCGCTGGTGGCGACAGGTCGCCTGGATCTGAAACCACTGGCAACTCACAAATTGCCGTTGGGGGACTACTTGGAAGGGATTGACCTGTTGCGCTCAAAGCAGGCAGTGAAGATTCAGTTTCTGCCCTGACGGACAAGTGAAGTTGGGGCGAGACCTTGCCCGTGTCCTGGCTTCGCAACCTGTTGCAATGCCATGCACATGGGTGCACTGGCGGAGTACGGCGTTTTGACTCTCCATGGGTGGACAGAGAGCGGCTTTGGCGTCACCACACCAGGCAACCCGCACCTGCACTGGCACTGTTTCCGTTTCGTGCATGCGTAATTTCTTGCCGCGTTATATACCGAAAACGGTATACTTTCCGGTATGGTAACAGGGGAAAGCGGACAACGTGCGGCGTTTCAACGATGAGCGCGGAGATGAAGTCCGACTCACCGATGAACGGCTTCGGCACATCCTGAGAAGGCACCCTGAAATGGCCTTCCAACTGCACCGGTTTGCCGAAACCCTCGCCAGCCCGGATGCGGTGAGTCCCTCCAGGTCCAGCCCGATGGTCCAACTCTACTATCGGCTCTATCCGGATCTACGGGGCAGGAACCGCTATGTATGCATTGTGTTGAAGAGGGAGAGCGGCTACTCCTTCATCGTCACCGCCTATCTCACCCGAAGAATCAAAGGAGAGTGAGCGTGAACGGCAGGAAGGTGTTTGTCTCGTACGACCACGAAGGAGACATGCTGGAAGTGTTATGGGCGGCCAGGGAAGGTTATTTCACGCCCACCGACGACGAACGCATCCTCAAGCGGCTGGACGACGACGGCGAGGTCATCGGGTTTCTGATCCACGAGATGAGCACGCTGAAGGAGCCCAGACCCATTGAGTTCGAGCTGGCCTCCGAGGCACCTGCCGATGATGTGGACAACATCACGGTACGAGAGGCGGCCATGCGCCTGGGCATCTCGGAGCGCAGGGTGCGTCAACTGGCCCGCGATGGTCGGGTGCGGGGCGCGACCAAAGCCGGAGCCGAGTGGCTGATTCCTACACCGGTCGATGTAGTTCCGGGAAAACGTGGTCCCGTGGGTGTCGCGGGGAGAGTGCCTGCAACAGCAGATGAGCGTTCCTGACCGGAGGAATACCAGACGTCGCCACATCCGGGTCGTAAAGTGTGGTACGAGGCAGAGCTGTACTCCGGGAGATCCGTGGGCCACCGGCATCGACTGCACAGGCCGTATAGCATCTGATGGATCTATGTTCCAGGTTTGTGCATGTGTTCGGGGTCCTGAGAGACCCTGTCCAGTTC
>DAOUIC010000147.1:0-1506 GCA_034428255.1 Anaerolineales bacterium | reverse complement strand
CACGGTCCTGCTGTTCGGTGTAGTTGTCATCGCACGGATGCGCCCAGACGGTGCTTGTCGTGAACAGCAGCAGGGCTACCGTAATGGTCAAGACAATTCCGATTCCGGCATACAGCCGTCTCATCATCGATGTGTTACACATAGAAACCCCTTGGTAAGGACGATGTCCGGCACAGACACGAATCCTGGTGAGCCAACAAGGAAGACATGACAGTTATGCCATCCGGTTGGCAGAGGGCAAGCCCCCTCTGCGCGTGCCTGTGACAAGACCATGGTAGCACGCCCTATTGGGTGTTCAAGCCCGTATTGATACCACGACGGGTTGTGCAGGTTCGGAAGCAAACGGAATTGGGACTGGGAGTTGCCCGTAGTCGCGACGCGGTCCCATCAGGCAAACGCGGAGGCCGCCCAGATCACCAGACGAAGTTCGCTGTCGTTGATGAGTGTATAGACCGGGGTACGTCCCGACAGTTGTTCGCTGGCCTCAATGATGACGGGCACGCCATCCCCTCGCCGGTCCATCAGATGGGTGCGTCCGACGTCACCGGCGGGTTGAGCCGGACCTCAGTGCGCTGCGTTACCGCACCAAATTACTCGGCACTTCCTTGTTCATGTTACCGATGGAGTACAGGTTGACCGGAAGGGCTGCCGACGACAACAGCCTGTCTGTGCAATGGTCAGTGTTGTCGGGACCCCGTCCTGGCCACAACGGGCAACTTCCCTCGCGCTATCACAAGGCGGCCGCGTGGGAAAAAACGGCAACCTGTTGAGGTCCGGGTCGCGTTCGGAAGGTTGCGGCGCATGGGGACGCGGGAACAAGCAGGGGTGGCTCCGGATCTCGATCGGGGCCATGGCCATATTGCGTCGGAGGATTTGTTTCTGGAACAGCTTGGCCCGTTCGGTTTCGGGATTATTGACGAAGGTGGCCACGCCGACCACCTCCACGTTCTCGCCTGCATCCATGAACACGAGCCGGTCCGCCACTTCGCGGGCGAACTCCATTTCGCGGGTTGCCGCCAGCAGGGCCAACTCGGACCGCGCCAGGTCCAGTCTGATGTCCAGATTGGCCATCAAGTTGTCCATAAACAGCGATTGTTGCTGCGGACGGGGCATCGAACTGTGGGGCATTGGCGGTCATGAGGATTGCGATGCGTCACGGTGGTGGAGACCCTAAACATGAAGACGCAGGACCGCCATCCTGGTATCGCAGACGAGCTGCGAGCCCAAGCCACCGGTTTGGATCATGGGCAGTGCCTTGCTGTCACCTCGTATGGATGTTCTGTCATGACGCGGTGCTCAGGCCGTGGTCAAACGACCGCTGCGGAGGTGAATCCCCGCCCTGACGCGACTTTGTCAACGCCTTGGGAGCATGGTAACCATGGGCAACCCGGTGCTGGGGCGTGCCCGGAAGTGACTACAGTGGACCGGAAAACCGTCCTCCCCGTCTACGCCAGAATTTGGGAGAGGAACAGCTTTGTCCGGTCTTCCTTCGGATTGTCGAAAAAC
>DAOUIC010000146.1:0-15901 GCA_034428255.1 Anaerolineales bacterium | reverse complement strand
TCGGCAACGGGGTTGTGAAGGCGGTCCGGTAATGCGGAGAGTGGTGCTATGTTGATGCAGTTGGGTCTGACCCGTGGCCTCATCTACCAGGCGGCCGGCACCGTCCTGGGTATGGTGGTGACGATGGTTTGGCGCCTCCTGGCCGGGATGGACCTGTGGGACCAGGAAGTGGTCTTTGTGGTCGGAGGCCTGGTCGGCGGCTTTGCGTTCATGTGGGGCGTGGGGGCCATCGACGACTGGCTGGAGTGGTGCCGCGGCAAGGCTACCCCCCTTGTGCATGGCCCGCCCCGGGACAAGCCGGCGTGGACCCGGTATTTCTCCACCGACTACAACCACAAGGTCATTGGCATCCAGTATTCCGTGACCTCGTTGCTGATGCTGATGATTGGCGGTTCCTTCGCCCTGATCTTCCGGGCGGAACTGGCACAGGCCGATCTGCAGTTCCTCGGCATGGGCATGTACAACAAGCTGATTGGCCTCCACGGCTGGGCCGTGATCGCCGCCATCCTGCTGGGGGTGGGCGGCATGGCCAACTACCTGGTGCCGCTGATGATCGGGGCCGAGGACATGGCCTTTCCCCGGCTCAACGCCTTCGCCTTCTGGATCAACATCCCCGGAGGCCTGCTCTTGCTGGCTAGCGCCTTCCTGGGCGGCTTCGACGCCGGCTGGACCGCCTACCCGCCGCTCAGTACTCAGGGGGCTGTCGGCTACCAGTTTCTGTTTCTGGCCATCTACTTCGTGGGCCTGTCCTCCATCCTGGGCTCGCTCAACTTGCTCGTGACCATCCTGACGATGCGGCCCAAGGGCATGGACCTCTTCCGCATCCCGATCTTCTGCTGGGCCGTGCTGGCCACAAGCCTGATTCAGCTGACGGCCACGCAGGCCATCGGTACCGCCTTCCTCATGGGCCTGTCGGAGCGGGCCCTGGGCATGGGATTCTTCGACCCGGAGGGCGGTGGCAACCCCATCCTCTTCCAGCACATTTTCTGGTTCTACTCCCATCCGGCGGTCTATGTTTTCGTGTTGCCGGGCCTGGGCATCATCAGTGAACTGCTGCCGGTGTTCTCGCGCAAGCCCCTGTTCGGTTACCGGTGGATTGCCCTGTCCAGTCTCGCGATCGCCCTGGTCGGGTTTCTGGTCTGGGGCCACCACATGTTCACCTCGGGCTATTCGCAGTACCTGCGGATCCCCTTCATGATCGCGACCCTCCTGGTGGCGGTCCCCACCGGGGTCAAGTTCTTCAGCTGGGTTGCAACCATGTGGGGTGGCCGCCTCCGCTTCCCGACGCCCATGCTCTTCACCCTGGGTGCCATTTCGGTCTTTTTGCTGGGTGGCCTGACCGGTCCCATTCTGGCCACGGTCGCCTCCGACCTGTACCTCCACGACACCTACTTCGTGGTCGGTCACTTCCACGCCACGCTGTTCGGCGGTTTCGTGTTCCCGTTCTGCGCCGCGATCTACTTCTGGTTCCCCAAGATCACCGGCAGGATGTACAACGAGGCCCTGGGCAAGCTTCACTTCTACATCATGACGCCGGCCTTCTGGTTGATGAGCATCGGCCAGATGACGGTCGGCACGATGGGCATGCGGCGCCGCATCGTGGACTACGATCCGACGCTGGGCGGAGGATTGGTAGAGGCGCGGCACCTGGAGACCACAATTGCCGCCTTCCTGATCGGCCTCTCCATCCTGATCATGATCTACAACTTGGTGACCAGTGCCGAAATCGGAGTCCGAGCCCCGGCCAATCCGTGGCGCTCCCGTTCGCCGGAATGGCAAATCCCCTCGCCGGTGCCGGAGCACAGCTACGCCGCTCCGCTGCAGGTGGTGGGCGAGCCGTACGACTACGGTCTGGAGGAGGAGTATGTCGTCATGGACGAATCCCAGGCCGGCCACGCGCAGGCACACTGAGGCTGCGCGCGTTCCGCACCACCTGAACCGATCCCATCCCTGAAGCGTTCATGAGCAAGTCATCCCCGTTCCGGCAAGGCATTCTGGTTGGAATTGCGCTGTTCATCCTGACGGTGATCGAGTACCTGGTCGCGTTGCAGACCGGCAGCGCGACGATTCTGCTGCTGCTTGGGGCGGCCAAGGGCGTGCTCGTGGTCTATTACTTCATGCACATCACCAGCCTTTGGCGGGAAGACGAGGAACATTAGGCAATGAGTGCACTGGCGGCCGATGCCATCGAGGTCTACCGCACTGCCACCCGGAACAACCGGATGGGCATGTGGTTGTTCTTCTTTTCCGAACTGTTCCTCTTCGGAGGTCTGCTGATCACCCGGTTCGCCCTGTGGGTGGACGAGGACGGCCACATCATCCGGCCCGAACTCGACCAGAACGTCGGGCTCATTGTGACGGTGGTCCTGTTGGCTTCCAGCTACTTCATGAACCGATCCGAGGTGGCCATTGCCAATGGCCGCAAGCGCGACTTCCTGGTCAGCCTGTGGATTACCGGATTTCTCGGTGTTGTGTTCCTGCTGGGTGTGGTCATCTTCGAGTGGGGCCTGATCCACCTGCCGTTCGTTGAACATCACATTGGACCCACGGACGGCGTCTTTGGGGCCGTGATCTTCGGCATGACGGGTATGCATGCCATCCACGTGATTACCGGGGTTGCGTTCATCGTGGTGGTCTGGCGCAACGGCAAACGCGACGTGTACACCGAGGAACGGCACTGGGGCGTCGAGGCCTGTGCCATCTACTGGCACTACGTGGACCTGGTCTGGATCTTCTTCTATCCGGCCATCTACCTGATCGGGCACGCCGTCCACTAGTCCGATCCCCTTTCGGGTACTGGTCCACCACACTCCCGGTCGGGGACGGGTATCCGCCCTGCCAGTGAATCCAGTACTGCAGGCGGCCCTCGCAACCTGGGAATGGCGGCCTTCGGTGTTGGCCGTCACCTTTCTTGCCGCCGGGATCTATGTCGCGGGATGGGTCGGACTCCGCCGGCAGGGCCGGATGCGTCTGGCAGCCTGGTGGCGATTGGCCGTCTATCTGTTGGGCTTGGCTCTGTTGCTGGCCTCCCTGCTGTCCTTCATCGATGTCTACGGCGCCCTGTTGCTGTTCATCCACATGGTGCAGCACGTTCTGTTGTTGATGCTGGTGCCGATCCTGCTGCTATGGGCCAATCCGTTCCCCGTCCTGTTGTACGGACTCCCGGTTGCGGCCCGGCGCGCAGTGGTCCGCTTCCTGCATCCCGATGCGCGCTTCCGGCGGGAGACGCGACGCCTGACCCATCCGGGGGCATTGTATGCGCTGTACATTGGCGCCATCGTCCTGTGGCACGATACCGGCCTGTACAACCTGGCCCAGGGCAACGGGTTGATCCACGACCTGGAGCACATCACCTTCTTCGTGGCCGGCATGCTGTTCTGGTGGCCGGTCATGGGGGCCGCGCCGCGGATCCATCATCCCACTTCGCTGGCCGGTCGGATGGCGGTGCTGTTGCTGTGTGTGCCTCCGCACGTGGTGATCGGAGCCCTGCTCAGCTTCGTGGAAAATCCCGTGTACGAACACTATCTGACGGTGCCGCGGCTTTGGGGCATGGATGTGATGCAGGACCAGCGGCTGGCCGGCATCATCATGTGGATCCCGACCGGGATGATGTACATCGCGGGCGTGGTCATCCTGCTGGCGCGCCACCTGAACCAGGCGGCACGCCGCATTGGTTCCGGCTTGGACCGAAACGGAGTGGAAGCAATATGAGGATGCATCCTGTCTGTGCCAGACACCGTTGGGGCAACCCCCTGCGACTGTCGCTCATGGCCGTGTTGGCCTTATCGCTGCTGTTGTCGGCGTCGGTGGTTTGGGGACATGGGGGTGGAGAGCCGTTCCAGTCGGACGTGGCCGCCGGTCCCTACAGTCTGTACGTGTGGCTGGATCCACTGCCGGCCCAAACCGGAGAGCTGCACGTCACGGTGTCGGTCAACACGGCTGTCGACAGCGCGTCCGAACCGGTGATCGGCTTGCCCGTGTTGATGCGCGCCCGCCATCCCGACGGATGGGAAGTCGAAGCGCCGGCCACCCACGAGAACGCGCACAACAAGCTGTTCTACGAGGGACGATTGGACTTGCCTCAGGCCGGTACCTGGACCATCGACCTCCTGATGGGCGATGCTTCGGAACAGGTTGTCCATGCCATTGAAGTGGATGTCGCGGCCCAACCGAGTGCCTGGCAGGCGTTCCTGAACTGGTTCAGGGCCCTGTTTAATCGAAACTGACATGACCGCCCGCGCGACCCCGTCCTCCGGGCCCCCCTCGGAACTGCAAGCATCCCCGAATCTGCTGCGCGTACTGGTGTCGCGACGCTGGTGGCCGGCAACGATTCTCATCCTGCTGGGCATGGCAGGCCTGGCCCAGCTCGGGTTTTGGCAACTGGACCGCCTGGAGTGGCGGCGCGGCATGAACACGCAGACCATGGCCCGGCTGAATGCACCCCCGGTAGTGGTTACCAACAACACGGTTTGGGAGGACGACTGGCATGACCGGCAAGCGACGGCTCGAGGCGTCTTTGACTATCGCAATCAGATTGGCATCAAGAACCGCTTCTACAAGGAGGAGGCTGGAGTTCATCTCCTGACACCAATGCGGCTGGAAGGTTCGGACCTGATTCTGATGGTCGATCGGGGCTGGATTCCGCAGGCCTGGGTGTCCGGCGACTGGTCTCAGTACGACGAAGGCACAGGGCAGGTGGAGGTGCGGGGCCTCTTACAGGATGCCAACCCCTATCCGCCCGGTTCGGACATCGATGCGTCTCCGGGCAGCCTGTATCACCGGGAGGACTTGGAACTGCTGGGCCGTGTCCTGGACATGGACGTGGCTCCGATGTTTCTGCTGCTGCAGCCAGTCGAGGGGGATGCACCTGGTTGGCCCCGCCGCCAGTCCAAGGACCTGCATCTCAGCGAAGGAAATCACCTGAGCTACGCCATCCAATGGTTTCTGTTCTCGTTCATTCTGGGTGTTGGCTATGTCATCATGGTCCGGAAGCACACTTGGCAGTCCGTAGAGACGGTACAGACCGACTGAGCTCCGGGTTTCAGCGCCACACCCCAATCCCCAGCTCCATGGCCGCCGTCTCGGCCTCAGCCATCGCCGCGTGATGCAGGGACGTATCCGACTTGGGTTCGTACCGGGCCATGCCTTCCGCGATCATGTGCTCGTTGACCAGCAGTCCGTCGCCTGTCACGACATAGCGGAGCAGCCGGCCGTCTTCGTCCATGTCGGTGTCTCCGGCGACCAGCAACACGTCGGCATTGCCCACCAGCAGCTGATTGAGCTTGGCCGCTTCGTTGTACAGTTCCTCGCCGGGCTCGGGGCTGTCCGTGAACAGGTAGCGGACCAGTACGGGGTGACCGTTCAATTCAACCTCGATGGTGTCTCCGCTGAGGACACGGAGAACGTGTGCGGGGACAGGGGTGCCGACCAAAACCTCGGATCCAGGGTTCGTCGCGGCGGGTTCGGTACCTGTTCCGGCCGCTGGTGCGGTTTCTCGCGGGGGGACAATCATGGTGCAGCCAACGGCAGTCGAAACTGCGGACAGGGCCATGGCAACAGCGAGTGCCCTGGACAACCACGAATGCAGATTGGCCTGCCGTAATGGAGACCGAGCGGGTTCAAACATGTCGGGTGGCGATTCCGGTTGAAGGCTGAGGAAAGGGCTTTCCGTATCTACGACAGTATGCATGGCATCATCCGGTGGGACTATGCATCGGACCCTGCTCGCACTCCCGGCCAGCGGTCGGAACTGCCAGCCTGCATACAGGATTGCCGCCGGTTGCCACGACCTGATTGTCGACGCATAGGACGCAGATACAGCCGGACTACCAACTGCTGCAAGTACGTGGCGCGTGGCCAGGAGGTGATCCCTTGAGGTAATGTCCGTACTGGTCCCGGACGACACCGACGACAACCGTGGTACCAGGACGGCCAATCGGTGAATTCGAGGGCTTCGTGTGTATATAATTGCGCATGGAACGAAACAGTAGAGCGATTGTCAAACGCTTGCTGGCTGAAGGGTACGAACTCGTGAAAGTATCGGGATCGCACCACAAGTTCCGCAAGGGGGTGGACACGGTGATCGTGCCGCACCCGAAGAAGGATCTTCCAACGGGAACCGCCCGTGCCATCGCCAAGTCGGCCGGCTGGATGTGAGGAGAGTTGAACCATGCATTATGTTGCCGTGATCGACAAGGATGAGGGAAGCGCCTATGGGGTTCGCTTCCCCGACGTACCCGGTTGTTTCTCGGCGGCCGACACGCTCGATGAGATCTTTCCGAACGCGATCGAGGCCTTGGCCTTGTTTTTCGAGGACAGGGAACCCATCCCGGCGCGTGGCATTGAGGCGGTCCGGGAGGAAGTGGCCGAAGATCTCGCCGCTGGTGCTGTTTTGATGATGATTCCTCACATTTCCGATCTCCGACGGATCGTGCGGGTCAATTTGAGTCTTAACAAGGGGCTCCTGGATACGCTGGACGAGGCTGCGCGAGCACGTGGCATGACACGTTCGGCCTTTGTTGCGAAAGCTGCAACAAGGGAGATCCGTGATCCTGGTTGACGATGGCCCTGCTCCAACATGACGCTCGATGGCCGTGGCAGAGGTCTTTCACTATCCGCTCGGTTCCCTGACCGGCTGCCGTCGAGCCGTCGGTCATTGCCAACGGTACTTCCCGGTGACTGCAGCCAATGTGAACCTCGGTCACACTGCAACAGGGAAGAGACCTTTCGCCGGCGGCTCCAATCGCCTTGCGCCGGAATCACAGGTTGGGTACGAAGTGAGGTTTTTTGCTCTCTTGGCGCTTGTTGACGCTCACGTCCAGGTGCGGCCAATCTCATGGGTTTTTCGGGATTCCCGGTTCCATGCTCGTCAAGCGGTACTTCTGGTGCGGCTTTGGACTATCGGACATCATGGATTCAATCGTCCCGTTGGCCAGGAATGTGCGGATAACCTTGTTGAGTTGACCGGAAACGCGTGTTTGTCCCAGGTTGCGGGACAGGTTCACCTTTGACATCGGCCCATGCGCCAGTTGCCTGGGGATCCTGGCTGCGCCTCTGGCTGTGACCACTATCTGCGTCGTTGTATCTTGTGCAGACCTTCATCGCCGGAGGGAGGTGCACCTGTCATCCAACGAAACCGGATTACTGCCAAGCCGGCACGGCATGCCGGCTTCACCCGTCCGAATGTTATGGCTTGGTCATCTTGGGCGGGTTGCGACGCAATACCAGGGTGTCGATCGTGAGGGCGGTGGCGGCCCCGGTCACAGCCAGCCTGAATGCCTCCTGCACCATAGGAAGCGGGTCCACCAAACCTTTGGCAAAGGCATCAACACAGGTACCGGTCAGGACATCGTAGGCAAAGGGATTGCACATTGCGCGGATCGCTTCCAGCTTCACCCGGGGGGCTTGAACACCTGCATTCGCCATGATGCGCAGGGCCGGTGCGTCCAGCGCCCTGCCAGCGCAGTCGAGTCCCATTTGCTCCTCCGGATGGAGGCCGGTCACTGCGCGGAAGTCCTTGGCTGCGTGCACGTAACCGAATCCACCGCCTGGCACCACCCCTTCCCTCAAGGCGTGACCCACCGAGCGGATCCCTCGTTCCAATATCCGTTTCAGCCACTCGCGCTCCACATCTGTATCGGCTCCCACGCGAACCTGACCTGATCCCAGGTCCATGGCGGCTATCCGTCGCCGCAACCAATCGGCTGACGGATCGTCCGCATCCAGAAGATCGCGCTTGGCCCGCAGTTGGCGCGCGCATTCATGGATCCTTGCTGCCCGGTGGGGTTCGGGCTCGATCCGGATTCCCTCCCGGGATACATCCACGGCGACTGCATGCCCCAGGTCGTCGGGTTGCACCTTGCCCACGGGTTTCGTGAAAGGCAGACCCAGGACGGTGGCTCCCGTGAGGCAGGTCAGGTCCTCGTAGGGACAATCCGCGGCCGAGGATGCGGGTTCGAATACGACCCCGGACACCGCCACGGGACTGTCGGAGTTCCGGTCGTTCAGTGCCAACCACGCCACGATGGTCTCGCTGAAACCCCGCGCCAAAATCAGCAGGTTGCCCTTTCGGGCATACAACGCGGCGGTCATCAGGGCGAGCATATCGTCGTCGTCAGCCAGTTCGCCGTCGACTGCCGCCACCAGGCAGTCGTTCAATTGCAGGTGGTCCGCGTTGCCTTCCGGGTGGCTCCAATGCGCCGGTGCCGCCTTCAAGGCGGCGCCAACCGTGTAGCGACTCTCCAACACTCGGCCAAAATGCTCTTCAACGTCGATGATTGCATCGGGACCCATCACATAGAGCATTTCGCCAATCAGCGCGGCGGCGGTGGCGTGTCCCGTCGCGGTTCTGGCAGTCAGGGCCAATTGGTCTTCGTCGCATACGGGCCGGGCGCGGGAGGCGAGTGCTTCCTCCACCACGTCCACGGCGCGCCGCAGTCCGGCAGCCAGGCGCGTCGGCGATACTCCGCCTTCCACCAGCCGAAAGGAGTCGTGTACCAAGGCCTGGGTGAGCACGGCAACCATGGCCCCGCCGTCTCCCAGGTTTTCCTCCATCTGCCAGACCAGATTGCGGAGCAGCATCGCGGAGACGTCCAGCCGCGGATCCCCCAGGCTGATGATGCGCCGCACCGCTGTGGGAGCGTCGTCCAAGGCGTCCAGTCCGTAGCCGGCGTGGGCTTGATCCATGGTCACCGCCGGCATGGGGCCCAACATGCCACCCAGCAGGTCCGCGATGATGTCGATGCCCTCCCGCAGCGCGCGGGACGCTTCAGGAGCCTGCACTACCCGAGGTTGGGGCACTACTTTGTCTCCAATGGGTAGCAGCAGCAGGCATCAACCCTTGATGCCGGTCAGAGCCATGCCGCGGATGAAGTACTTGGAGGCAAAGGCGTAGACCACGATGATCGGCACGGTGGTCATGACGGAACCGGCCGACCACATGTCGTACCGGGCCCAGTAGATGCTGCGCAGGCCCGCCAACAACAGGGGCAGGGTCTGCTTGTCGGGGGTGTTGAGGACCACCAGGGGCCACAGGAAACTGTCCCAGTTGGCCAGGAACGCGAAGATGCCCAGGGCCGCCATGGGCGATGTCGACAGGGGAATGATGATGGTGAAGAAGATGCGCCATTCCGACGCCCCGTCGATCCGTGCCGCATCCAGGTATTCGTACGGGATGACCTCCATGAACTGGCGCATCAGGAACACGCCGAAGGTGGACCACAAGCCGGTGATGATGAAGCCCCACAGCTTGTTGACCAGGTTCAGGTCGCCGATTGTGATGTAAAGCGGCACCAGCACCACCGCGAACGGCACCATCATGGTGGACAGCAACAGGATGAAGAGGTACTCCTTCCCCCAGAACCGATACTTGGCGAAGATAAAGCCCAGAGCCGACGAGGTCAGGAGGGTTATCACGGTGACGGTCACTGCCGAATAGATGCTGTTGGCGACCGCCACCTCGAAGTTGACCCGCGTGAGAATCTCGGTGTAGTTCTCCGTGGTCCAGTTGATGGGCAACAGCGCCTTGGATTGCACCAGCTCCTTGAAGGGCTTGAAGGAAGCGAACACCATCCACACGAAGGGAAACAGGGCTACGATCGCCATGAATGCCAGGAAAACATGGAGCACGCCCTGTCGCAGATTGCGCAAAGGGGACGTTATGTGGGGCGCGGGTTTGAGGGCGGGAGCGGAGCCGGTCATGGCCCGGATTCTCAATAGGACCAGTTGGGCCGCAGCACGCGGATCTGGATCAGGCTGGCAATCAGGATAAACACGAACTGGAACAGGGCGGCCACGGTGGCCGTGCCGAACCGGATGTGCGTGAAGGCTTCCTCGTAGATGAGCAGGTTGTACAGGTAGGTGGCGGTTCCGGGTCCCCCTTCGGTCATGACGTAGGGCAATGTGAATTCCTGCAGCGAGCCGACCGTGAGCAGGACCACGACCAGAATGATGGTGTGGGACAGCAGCGGGATGGTCACGCGCCAGAAACGCTGCCACTCGTTGGCGCCGTCCACCCGGGAGGCGTCGATGACCTCCTCCGAGATGTTCAGCATGCCGGCCGTGAGCAGCACGATGTAGAACCCCATGCTTTTCCATACCGCAATGCCCGAGATGGCCGCGAGGGCGGAACGGGTGGAGGACATCCACTTGAAGGGGGGAATGCCCAGGAAGTCCAGCATGCGGTTCAGCTGGCCCACTTCGGGATCCATCACCATGCGAAACAGCAGGGACACGGCCACCAGGGACACCACCACCGGGATGAAGATCACCGCCTGATACAGATTCCGCAGCCGCCGCACATTCGACAGGGTGGTGGCCACCAGCATCGAAATCGGCAACATGAAGAGGAAGATGTACAGGGTCCAGGTCAACGTGTTCTTGATGGACACCAGAAACAGGGGGTTCAGGAGCAGTTTCTGATAGTTGCCCAGGCCGATGAAGGGGCTGTTCTGAGGGTCCAGGATCTTGTAATCCACCATGGCGATGCGAAACGCCTGGAAGATTGGATGGAACATGAACACGAAGTACCAAATCAGCGTGGGGACAATGACCGCCACACCGAAGTGGAACTGGGACTTTCGCAACACCCGACGGATGCGGGCCCAGTCCCATGCTGGACCCCGGCGGGAGCCGCTGGCCAAACGTG
Source organism: Anaerolineales bacterium (assembly GCA_034428255.1). GTDB lineage: Bacteria > Chloroflexota > Anaerolineae > Caldilineales > Caldilineaceae > Bin34. Next base: position 5,256 of record DAOUIC010000146.1, on the reverse strand, counting down.
CCGTGGTCATGGTGTCAAGACTGCGTCCTCGAAGAAGGGTATTTGAGGACGAGGGTGGAGATTGGCCGCAATCGGCCCAAACCGATAAACCTGTGGGGGATACGCCGGGACCTGTCCGTCCGACAGGTCCCGGCGTATCCCATTCAGTTCCCTGCCTGTCGGTTCAGGCGGGAGTGTAGGTGGACATGTCGCTCTGGAACTGGGCGTAAATCGCGTCCAGGCGTTCCTGCAAGGCCGCGGCGCCTTCCGCCGCCGTCAGGTTCTGCTGCCGGACTTCCGAGCAGACCTGAGCCACGGCTCCGTCCACGGAGGACGGACTGCCGAAGCCCTGCCCGTAGTATCCGGTGGTGGACGCCAGAGCCTGGAGCAGCTTGTGCGCCTTGACGGCCGAACTGGCGTCCGACGAGTCCTCAAAGTGGTCGTAGATTCCCACGAGGCCCCTCCAAGCGGTGTGGGCGGCGCCGCCATAGATCCGGGCATACTCGGTCTGACCTTCCAGCGTGCCCACCATACGCAGGAAGTCGATGGACACATCCGGCTGCTTGGACTGGCGCGGAGCCACAAAGCCCCAGCCGCCTTCGCCCACGAACAGTGGTGCGTCGGGCGGCGTTACCCGCGGTGCGCCTGTGAGTTCGTAGGAGTAGCCATGCTTGTGGCCCTCGATCATCGGCGTGCCGTTGCCTCGGGCCAGTGCCACCTTGCCCGCCAACGCCGCATCCACATGGTTCTGGTCCAGTTCGGTTTCAATGCCCATCTCCACCGGCGTGGCCACGAACAACTCCATGGCCTGCACGCCGGCATCGGTGTCGACGTTGAAGTTCTTGTTGTCGTTGTCCCACCAGTCGGTGCCTTCCGCAGCCAACAAACTGCGGACGATGCCGAGATAGCTTTGGGCGTCCCAGCCCTTGCTGCTGAGCCCCCAACGGACGACCGTGCCGTCCTCTTCCACCTGCAGGGACTTGGCGAGTTCCCACATGGAGGTGTAGGAGTCGAAATAGGGTTCGCCGTTCGTGGGCGGGAATGCATCGGCCATACCCATGGCCTCGACTTCGTCCACGGGCACGTTGACCATACTGCCGACGCCGTTCATTTCGGTGGGCACGCCCCAGATGTCGTCGCCCCACGAGTAGGCCTCCACTGAATCGCCATTGAAGTCCTCGTCGACATCAAGGCCGTTGTGGTTGTAGACCGACTCCCGCAACGGCATCAGCGCGTTTTGGATGTGCAGAGGCACCAGCACCTTCCCCATGATGCAGGCCGCCTCGGGCTGGGTACCCGCGGACAGCGCAGCGATGAGCTTGGTCTCGATGGGCCATGGTTGCGGGGCCACGGTCAACTCCACTCCGGACTGTTCCAGGTAGAGGTCCGACAGGCGCTCGTAGGCTCCAATGTGGTGGTCGTACTGCAATCCCCACAACACACCCGCCGTGGGCATGGGGGCTCCGCCATCGGCGGCGGGAGCGACGACAGTACATGCCGCCAAGGCCGAGACCCCAAGGGCCATCGCCGAACCCTTAAGAAACACGCGGCGATTCATGGTCCGGTTCTGCATTTCACTGACTCCTGTTGGATTGTGTTCGCGGCGCCAACTCTCCAAGCGGCACCGCATCCCGGCCGTCGCCAAGTGGAAACAGACTTTGGCGGAACCCGGCCACGATGGCATTCGGACATCGAAGCTGTGCTTGGAAAGCAACCGGGAATGGTCGGATTCTAGCAAAGCCCGCCGAACGTCGGAAATGGCACTTTTTGAGGTGCCGGTGCAATACGCGTGGCCGCCCGCGGCAAGGCCGGCGTGATGTGCGGGTATCCGACGGGCCTTGCACCCTCCCCACTCTCAGCTGGATGGTCTCGACGCCGCTTTTGATGGCTCCCCACGCGTGCCCGCCCAAGGACCTCAAGGGAACAACGGGTGCCTTCCCCTACAGGCTCGACGAACCGGAGAAAACCGCGGCAAGTGCCTGATCGAAGGTCTTCATTTTTCTGACCCCACGGCGTCTACAACTCGCCATGTGACAAAGATCCCGGGCTTGAAGTGTGGGGTGAAGCTCATGGAGCCGTCGGGCCAGTTCCACATCAGCCTCTTCCAAAGGCCAAACTTCGACACCGATGCTGGACACCAGCGCCAGTGCCGCATCGAATACGCGCGGCCTCCCGGCGGCCAAGTATGCGTGTGCCAATTCCTGGAGCACTTCCGCTGAAGTGCAAAGCGGTATGTGGCTCTGTTGCGCCTCGATGAAGAAATCCCTGGCCGGCTGTTTAAATGTGTGTGGTCGACCGACCGCGTACATGAAAACGTTCGTGTCAACGAAGATCACGTACCGGATGCTCCTGTGGCTCGAGACTCATTGATGACACGCAGGTGCTCCTCCCAGTCGGGTTCCATTCCGGGACCTTCCAGCGCATCGCACATCTTGAAAAATTCCTTGATGTCTTCAGGGGACTCGAAAGGCTTGAGACGCTGGCGTTCTTCAAGCCGCTTGTGGGCGGCAGCACGCAGCCAAGCGCTCAAGGACATGCCCTCACGCCGCGCCTGCAGAACGAAACGGTCGCGGTCGGCATCGGGAATCACCAGCTGAACCCTGGCCATGGAGTTCTCATCTCCTGTGCCTAGTGTGTAACCATGTTACACATTGGTTTTTGTCACGGCAACACGGTCTGCCAAGATCGCGGCCATGCGTGTGGCCGAGCCGGCGGCCGGCTTGGGCGTGGCCAGCACAAGGGGCCAACCGGATCTACGTCTCCGTTATGGCTTCAGCCACGAACAGTTGCGAAGTCAAGGGGTTGTCGAGCTGGACGGGTATCCCGACATGCTTCAGGTGGTAGCCATCCATGACCGCCTCGGTATCCTCGTTGTCGAACCTCACGGCGTAGCGCGCACCCGGGTCCACACCCTTGAACCGCATGTGGTACACCGGTTCCGCCGGATCCTGGAGCCGAAACACGCCGGCCATGGAGCGGGATCGGTCCCGATGCGCCAACTCCAGGGCGCCCCAGCCGGAGGGTTCCAGGCCGTCGTGCGTCGGGGTGTGATGATAGATGCGACTCTGTCCGTGCATGGGCCGCGCCACTTCCTTGTACAGTCTCACGAACCGTTCGACATGGGGCTGCTGCGCCAGGTTGGGTTTGGCGCCGATCAGGTGGTACCACCCCATGGTGGCATGGGTAAACAGGGCCAGTCGGCCTTGAAAGTCGATGTCCGCGGTGCGCCCGCAGTACTGGCCATACCCGATCAACCTGTCCATGCGTTCCGGCGGCAGGGCCATGGACATGCCGCTGGTGATGGAAAACGACCGGGGCGCGATCTGGTGATCCGTGACCCAGGTGTGGTCGAAATAGCGCAGGAATCCCAAATCCGTGCGCGCTCCGCCACTGGCGCAATTCTGAAATATGACATCGGGAAACCTGCGGACGAGACGATCAAAGAGGCCGTACAGGTTCTCGCACTGCCGCCAATAGCGGTTTTCGAGCCATCTGTGCCGTTCGGAGTACCCCGCCGCCTCCAGGAAACCGACGTTGTAGTCGAGCCGAAAGCAGTCCAGGCCATAGGTCTCGATCAGACGGGAGATGTTGGCCTCAACCCAGGCCACCGCCTCCGGATTGGTGAGATCGATCAGGCCGGTTTCGTAGGGAGTGTCGTCGTAGCGCTGGGCCACCCATTCAGGATGCTCCTTGCGGATTTGGCTCGCAGTGCCCAATCTTTCGGGCTCCATCCAAAGACCGAAGAGCAGGCCCCGCTCATGGGCGCTTTCCACAAAATATTCAAGGCCCTTGGGGAACCGTTGGCGATTGACTTCCCAGTCGCCCGCCGTGGCGAACCAGTCGCCATAAGGTTCCGCGTACCATGATGCATCGAGAATGAACAGTTCAACCCCCATTTGGGCGGCCATCTCGATTTCATGCATTACGGCCTCTTCCGTAACCTCCATCTCGGGGCCGATGCCGCTGGTGATCAGGCCACTCTTGCCGGGCATCAAGGGCCGGAACACACTGCGGCGGGTGTGGTCGTGCAAGGCGTTGACGCAGTCGTCGAGATCCCCAATCACCAAGCCAAGATGCAATGCAGGCGTGGCGACTGTCTCCCCGGGATCCAGCACCCGCAAGGGAGCGGGGCCGGCCGGTCCCGCCTTGAACGACATTCGGGATGTGCCGCGGGCAGGCCCGTCATCCAGATCAAACTCGAAGCTGTATCCCCCCGAAAAGGCCAGGGAGCCGATCAGGTTCTCTCCCGTCTCCCGGTTGTTCAGGATGAACATGGGATGGCGGTGGCGGTCCCGGCGAAAGTATCCGTCGATCCGGTAGCCCGCGTACGGCATCTCCTGCCAACCGAAATCGCCGCAGTTGCCCCAATGGGAATCCTGGAAGTATCCGAGTCGATACGGACCGGACACGCCGAATGTCCTCTCCGAGAGGGATTGGAACACCCCGGACCAGGAACTGGCGGCCGACAACGGCACGGCTGTTTCAGCATGGTTGGTAACCTCCAGCCATCTCTTCATGAAGCAGGTTCCGTCCAACTGCGTGTGCACCGTGACCGAAACGGGACGGTGGGCGTGCGCCAGCGACATGACGAACTCGATCCCGGTTTCAACGGGTACAACTTCTTCGGACACCAGGGACCAGTGGGAACGCAGGGACTGCCCGTCGATCTCCAGCGTGAACGCCTGGGGCTCGGCGTGCTGACTGGTATCGATGCGTTGGCTTTCCGGTGCCATGAAACCTGCTCCGTTCCAGCCCCGACCGACCAGTTGGCCACCAATCAGCGATTCCTGATAGGCCACCAGGCCCGTGCGGAATGTCCAGGTCGGGTGCGGATCATCCTGTCTGTCCACGTCGGTGAACATGGGTGAAGGCTCGGACCTCATGTCATCGATCCTTGTCGAACGGCGATGGGCAATGGTTAGGCGAGGCAGGCACGGGTGCACCTGAAGCACCCGTGTCGAGCCCGGCCTGCTGCAAGGCAGGTTATCACCGACAGGTTTGTGCCTTGCGATTGGGTGTCGACCGGCCCGAAAGCGACCGGGGTGGCCGGTGCCACTGTCGCATTCCACTTGGACTTTACTCTGTTGGCGGACCAAACAGGTGGCGGGACACATGGCCGTTCGGGACGCTGTTGCTGGGATGGGCCGAGTTCCAACAACGTGCCCGGGCTCGGTGACCATGATTCCGTGTGGTCACGCCTGGACCCGGCCGAAGCCTGTCTTGATTGATGTCGGTCAACAGTGGGCGAGCCCATCCGCTACAATGCGACGCCCTGCC
>DAOUIC010000145.1:0-2816 GCA_034428255.1 Anaerolineales bacterium | reverse complement strand
CCAAGTCACCAACGTTGATCCTCCCGAGTGCCGAGGTGAGAACCTCGTTGCGCGTGGACTGTCGCTCCCCCATGCTATCGACCGTGAGGTTGTTGGGCAACCCACCGGGAGACCGGATTTCCAACCGATCCTCGAACATGGACAGCCTAATCCTGCTTCCCTGTATGGAGTAATCCCGGTGCACCACGGCGTTGACCAAAGCTTCGAAGAGTGCCTTGACGCTGTACTGGGGAACATCCTGGCGCGCAGGGTCCTTGCGCGCTGCAACGCTCATGTTGCGAACAGCGAAAGCCAGGGCCTCCTTGACTTGCTGGTTGAGAGGCCCCCTGATTTCCTGGGAGTCAAGCTGCCCGGACGCTCTGTCACCGCCCCTGTAACAAGTAGCGGTTATGTAGGCGTTGGGAAGCCAACTGTCCGGAGAACGACTACAGAGGAGAATGCCGGCGACAGTGGCTCGAATCGTTCGGTTCCGGTCCGGCGCCAAGAATCCCATCTTCTCCAGAGCCAATTCAGGGGCCGATAGTTGTTCGGGGCTGAGCAAAGGTTTCCAGAGAGCTTCTTCAAGCGTTCCGAATCCGGTCCCTTCCACAGGTTGCTTGTCGAACCACAGGAAACTGGACTGTCCGCGTCTTTGAGCGAGGCGCAACCTCTCCTCACCGGACATCTTCTTCTTGGCGCTACCAACCCGGATGAAGGTGCCGCCGGAACTTTCATGAAGGACATGGCCCTCGGGTACTTCGACACTCAGGAATCGTCTGCCATTGGGAGCAGTCCGGCGAAGGATGCCTGCCCTGACGGGTGGATGTATGGAATCCGAGCACACTTCGACGATTAGTTTCTCCAGGGCATCCATCTGTTCGCGGGACATCCCCTCGACATCCCCTGTGTCGGTGACTCCGCACAGCAACACTCCCCCACTTGCATTGGCAAAGGCGGTGATTTCGTCTGCCCAACTATCGCGTCTCGGTTCGGTCGGCCGATTGCCCTTGAATACAACCTGTTTGAACTCCCAATAACCGTCTTCGCCCAGTTGCAGATGGGAGTTGACTTCCGCGTCGCTGTATGTCATGGCGCATCTACCGCGCTTGGCTGAATTGATTGGCAAATCCTGGGCAACACCTGATGCTCAGGAAACACCACGGTGGGATGCGCCATCAAATGCCTTTGCCCTATTGGCAGCAGACGACCTCGGCATCCGGTGCCGAATTGCTTTGGTGGAAGACAGTGATGGCCTCCGCAACACTGTCAACCAGGACATCCAGCATGACCCGTCCCTGTTCCGCGGTACCCAAACTTGGTTGATCCGAATACCCATCCGCCGCCACCCAGGCTCCCGGCACCTCGGTTTGCCACGGATCCCTCCGCCTTTGCGGCCCGCTGGTCCGGGTTTCGGCCATCCCGGCTTCGGACACCAGATCGGGCCGTACCGCCCTCATCAGCGCAGTTTCGAAGATTCCTGCATGGCCCGGGATCAGGTCACTGGTGATCAAGCCGGCGTCCGTCAACGCCTGCCGTCCAACATCCCAATAATCCGCCGCCCCGGTCACGGCCTGCTTCCCGTACCGGTGCACGAAATCCTGGGCAACGATGCGGTTGGGTGCCGTGTTGCCACCGTGGCCGTTGATGATGAGCAGGCGCGGGAATCCAGCCAGCAACAGTCCCTCCAGGATTTGGTGGACTGCGCTGATGTATTGATCGCTTTCCAGCGACAGCACGCCCGCGAACGGTCGATGGTGATGGGAGTTGCCCCAGGAAAAGACAGGGGCGACGAACAAAGTATTGGGTCCAATCCGCTCTTCGGCCTTCGCAACGGCCTTGTGCACCACCTCTGAGCACAGCATGGTGTCCACTCCTACCGGCAAGTGCGGACCATGCTGTTCAATCGATGCAGTCGGCAGAATTGCCGTGCCCCGCGGTGCATGCATGGCAATGGTGTCTCGGCTCAGTTCTTGAAGAATCATGGGAAATACCCCTTGGATGCGTTCCAACCTGCACCTGTGGTTGAGGATGTCAACTGTTCCGCAGTAGTTCCTGGCCCTCCGCCCGGTCGCGATATCCCTTCAACAGGAGGTTGGGCCGCTCAAAACTTTGGCCGGCCACCTGTGGATTCTGTGGATCCCTGAATCCAATCCGCACCAGCCGTCTCGGTTGATTGGTTCGGTTGATGTAGGACCCGTGGACCGTCCACAGATGAAAGGCCACGACATCGCCTTTCTTGGCAGGCACCGGCACCGTGTCCGTCAGACGATAGTCGTCGGGTGGCAGGTAGTAGTAGATGCCCTCCGCCGTCAGGTGCTCCAGGGCTCCCTGCTTGTGGCTGCCGGCCAGGAAGCGGATCTCCCCATTCTCCTCGTTGGTGTCGTCCAGGTGCACCAGCACGTCCACGAATCCCTTGGCCCGGTGGGGATAGAAGGGACTGTCCTGGTGCATCGGGAACGGATGGCCGCTCTGCGGTGGCTTGATGTGCAGTGTGGAATGGTGCAGTTCGACGTTCGGGCCAATCAGGTCGCTGACTGCGTCCACCAACCTCGGGTTCGTGATGCCGCGGAACCAGACCTCGGAGTAGAACTGGAGGTCGTGCATGGCCGTGAGCTTGGACTGTTTGGCCACCTCGGGGTCCATGTAGATGTTGCGCCAGTTGCCTTCCCAGCCTGGGCTGGTCAGGGCCCACTCGGCCACAAGCCGATCCAGTTCGTCCGAAAGCTCCTGCGTTTCTTCCGGGGTGAAGACTTCCGGGATGTGCAGGAAACCGTTTTCCTCGAAGAAGGCGATTTTTCGGGGATCCAACATGGGATCTGATGCTCCTTGGATGGTCT
>DAOUIC010000144.1:0-20359 GCA_034428255.1 Anaerolineales bacterium | reverse complement strand
CAACACGCTGCCGCGTGATCGATCTCCCGCCTTGCGGCAGGCCAGCCAAACCGAATCGAGTCGACTCATCTGGCCCGCACCGATGCCCACGGTGGCGGTGCCGGCCGCCAACACAATCGCGTTGCTCTTGACAAACCGCGCGACGTGCCAGGCAAACCCGAGCGACACCAGCTGGGCCTCGGTAGGTTGTTGGACAGTTGCACACTCCCAGTTGGCAGGGATCAGGTCGTCCACACTGCTGTCGCTCTCCTGAACCAAGTATCCGCCGACGGCCGAGGAAACCTGCCAGTCGGATTGCAAGCCCTTCCGGGCCTGCAGAAGCCGAACATTGCGCTTGCGCTGCAGGCGCTTCAAGGCGTCCGGTTCCCAGTCGGGTGCCACGACAACGTCGACAAACATCGAGCCAATTCGATCGGCGGTGGCCAAGTCCATCGCCCGATTGGCTGCCACAACGCTTCCGAAGGCGCTAATGGGGTCCGAAGCCAGCGCCTGCTCCCATGCGGTTTCAAGCGACTGCGCGGTTGCCAGACCGCACGGATTCCCATGCTTGATAACGGCCATTGCCGGTTGGCTAAAGGCACTTGCACATTGCCACGCCGCGTCCAGATCCTGCCAGTTGTTGAAGCTCATCCCCTTGCCGTGTAGTTGGACAAACGGCAGGTCTGTTCCCGGACTGCCATAGTACCCGCCAGCCTGATGCGGGTTTTCTCCGTACCGACACTCCTGAAGCAGTTCCAGGTGCAGGTCCATGGTTTGCGGCAGCCCCGTGTCGGCCCCGGGCCCATCCCCGGCCAACCAGCCTGCGATGGCCCGGTCGTAGGCCGTGGTGCGACGAAATGCGCCCACGGCCAGGGACCGGCGCAGGGAAGCGTCGACTCCGCCTTCCAGGATGCCGGCGGCAACCCTCGGATAGTCGGCCGGATCGGTGACTACCGTGACATGTTCATGATTCTTGGCGGCCGCCCGGAGCAGCGCCACGCCCCCGATGTCGATCTGCTCAATTGCCTCCTCAGGGGCGACATTGCCCCGCGCCACGGTCTCCTCAAAGGGATACAGGTTGACCACCACCACATCGATGGCGCGAATGTGGTTGGCTTCCAGTTCCTCCAAGTGTGCCGCATCCCGCCGAGCGAGAATCCCACCGTGGATCTGCGGCTGCAGCGTCTTCACGCGCCCGTCCAGCATCTCGGCGTGGGCACCCAGGTCCTCGATGGATGTAACCGGCAACCCGGCACCACGCAGCACGGCTCCGGTTCCGCCGCTGGCAATGTATTCCCCGACCATGGGTTCCACTGCCCGGCAAAACTCGACAATGCCCTCCTTGTCCGCCACCGAAACGAGCATCCTCAGCTTGTTCATGTTGCCGCGCCTGATGTCCGCTGATCCGAGAGCCGAATTGTGCACCCGGACAAGGAGGATTACGCAATCCGGCCTATTGTTGACAGGCCGGCGGGACGGCCGCATACTTGGGCCATTGACCACGACGAAGACAGGTTCGCGTGGCCGGCGCCTCAGAGAATCCGGTGGGTGGTGTGAACCGGTGTCGCTCGGCTGATGCGAACATCCCTTCCGAGTCGCGGACCGAACCAGCCCAGCTGCAGTAGGCTCCGCCGGCGTTGTGCCCGTTAGCAGCACAGTCTGATCCGGCCACGCGGCCGGGGACAGGCGCTTGAGGTGTCCGGGGCAAGCCCGGGAACTGGAGTGGTACCGCGGCTTGGCCGTCTCCTGACAGGGAGACGGTTTTTTTTGGGCCTTGACAGGGGAAGCAGCATGAGCAAATCGGACGTGAAGGCAGTGTTTGCGCCGGTGTCCGCCGGGATTGATTATGCCGCCATGGAGGAGGACATCCTGAAACGCTGGCGCGACCTGTCCCTCCTTGAGCGCATCCAGGAGGAACGCGCGGATGGAAAAGACTTCACATTCTTCGAGGGTCCGCCGACGGCCAACGGCCCGCCGGGCATCCACCATGTACTGGCCAGGGCCTTCAAGGACATGTTTCCCCGCTATCGAACCATGCAGGGTTGCCGCGTACTGCGCAAGGGCGGCTGGGACACCCACGGACTACCGGTCGAAATCGAAGTGGAGAAGGCCCTCGGCCTGGGCGGGAAAAAGGCCATCGAAGACTTTGGCATCGCCGAATTCAACCGCCTCTGCCGGGAGTCGGTGTCGGAATACATTGGCGACTGGGAAGCCATGACGGAACGCATGGCATTCATGGTCGATATGAATGATCCGTACGTTACGTTCGAGAACGAATACGTCGAATCCCTGTGGTGGATTTGCAAGCAACTGTGGGACGGGGACCTGCTCTTCCAGGGCTTCAAATCCGTGCCGTACTGCCCGCGCTGCGGCACGCCGCTGTCAAGTCACGAACTGTCCCTTGGCTACAAGGACGACACCGAGGATCCCTCCGTTTATGTGAAGTTCAAACTGGCGGATGAAGAGGGAACGTACTTCCTGGCCTGGACCACCACACCCTGGACCCTGCCGGGCAACGCGGCACTGGCGGTGGGGCCCGACCTTGACTACGTGCAGGTGCGCACGGCATCGGGCGAGCGCTACTGGCTGGCGGCCGAACGGCTGGCGGCGGTGCTGCCGGCAGATTTCGAGGAAACGGCACGCTGCAAGGGATCGGAATTGGTAGGACGGAGGTATGAACCGCTGTACTCCTTCCTGCCGGTGTCGGAAAACCATGCCTACGTGACCGAAGCCGACTTCGTAACGACCGGCGACGGCACCGGCATCGTGCACGTGGCACCGGCCTTTGGTGCCGACGACCTCGCGCTGGGCCAGCAACTGGGATTGCCGGTGATCCAGACCGTGCTGTCGGATGGAACCTTCCGGGCCGAAGTAAAGCCCTGGGCCGGACAATTCGTGAAAGACGCGGACCCGGGCATCATCAAAGACTTGGATGCGCGCGGTTTGTTGCTGAAGGCCGAAACCTATCTGCATACCTATCCGTTCTGTTGGCGTTGCGATTCACCGCTGCTGTACTACGCGAAAGAAACCTGGTACATCCGCACCAGTGCCTTGCGGGAGCGCCTGGTGGAACTCAATCAGGAAGTCAACTGGTATCCCGACCACATCAAGAACGGACGCTTCGGACGCTGGCTTGAGAACAACGTGGACTGGGCCCTGGGACGGGATCGCTATTGGGGTACGCCGCTGCCCATCTGGCGCAGCGACGCACCGGGCAGCACCCACACCGTGTGCATCGGCAGCGTGGCCGAATTGTCGAAGTTGAGCGGCCGGGACCTGACCAATCTTGACCTGCACCGGCCCTTTGTGGACGAGATCACCTGGCCCGCTCCGGATGGCGGCACCATGCGCCGGGTGACCGAAGTGGCCGACTGCTGGTTCGACAGCGGCGCCATGCCGGTTGCCCAGTGGCACCATCCATTTGCCAATCGGGAACAGTGGGAGACCCACCGGCAGGCGGACTTCATCTGCGAGGCAATCGACCAAACACGCGGCTGGTTCTATACGTTGCATGCAATCAGTTCCCTGCTGTTCGACCAGCCGGCCTATCGCAATGTCATCTGCCTGGGCCACATTCTGGATGCCGAAGGCCGCAAGATGAGCAAGTCCCTCGGCAACGTGGTCAATCCCTGGGACGTAATGAACCGGTACGGCGCGGATGCCACGCGTTGGACCCTGTACAGTTCGGCGCCGCCCGGCAACAGCCGGCGCTTCAGCTTGGATCTGGTGGCCGAAACCGTCAACAAGTTCCTCAACCGACTGTGGAACAGCTACAGTTTCCAGGTCACGTACGCCAACCTGGCCGGATGGGTGCCCGAAGCCGTACCCGAACCCAGCAACCATCCCCTGGATCGGTGGCTGCTGGCCGAGTTGCAGAGCCTGGTCCGGCGCGTGACCGACAGCTACGAAACCTACGATGTGCTCGGATGCACGCGGCCCGTGGTGCGTTTTGTCGAGCGTATGTCCAACTGGTACGTGCGACTGAACAGGCGCCGATTCTGGGAAGGCGACGCGGCAGCCCTGCAAACACTTCACACCACGCTCGTGACCCTGTCGCGGTTGATCGCACCCGCAGCGCCATTTGTGTCGGAGGCCATCCACCAAAACCTGGCGACGAAAACAGGGATGGACGCACCCATCTCGGTCCATCTCTGCCGCTGGCCGGAGGTCGACGAGAACCTTGAGGACCAAAACCTGACCGCCGCCATGTCCGTAGTCCAGGAAGTGGCCAGACTCGGATTGGCAGCCCGCCAGAGTGCAGGCATCAAGGTGAGGACGCCGTTGGCACAGGCGGTGGTCCAGTTGGCATCATCCGAGGAGCGCGAGGCCGTAGCCGATTTCAGCCAACTCCTGTGCGATGAACTGAACGTGAAGAGAATCAATCTCGAGTCCACGGACAACCTGCAGGAAACAGTTGTGTTTCCGCTTCCCCGCCAGCTGGGTCAGAAGTATGGTCCAGGCTATCCGCGCATTCGCGACGCCATGGCCGCCATGGATCAGGAAGAACTGGCACGCGCGTTTGCCGGAGGGCAGTCCCTTGCCCTGGACATCGACTCCGACACATTCGAGATTGCAGCCGAAGAGGTTGAAGTACGCAAGACCCCAAAGGCCGGGTTTGCCGTGGCCGACAGACCTGGCAGGCTTGTGGCAGTAGCCACGGACCTGACACCGGAACTCCAACGAGAAGGGCTGGCCAGGGAGCTGGTGCGCCATGTCCAGCAGAGGCGCAAGGAGTTGGATCTGGCCATTTCCGACCGGATCCACCTGGAGCTGCGTTCGGACGATCCGGAACTGGCCCGGATCATCGACGAACACGGAACATGGCTGCGGGCGGAAACCCTTTGCACCGATTTGCGGTTGGCCGATACTAAGCCAGCCGGTGAGGGCAAAGTCCCACAGGTATCCTTGACCAACGGAACAGTCGCGATCCACGTCCGCAAGGCGGGGCAGATCAAAGGAGCATAAAGATGGCGAAGGACACAATCACACTGGGCGGCGGCTGCTTCTGGTGCCTGGAGGCGGTGTACCTGATTATGGAAGGGGTGGAACACGTCGAATCGGGCTATACCGGCGGAACGGTTGCGAACCCCTCCTATGAGCAGGTATGCACCGGTCGCACGGGTCACGCCGAAGTTGTCCAGGTAACGTTCGACACCGATGTGACATCGCTGGACGAGATCCTGGCAGTCTTCTTCACAATCCACGATCCGACTTCCCTGAATCGACAGGGAGCGGATGTGGGCACGCAGTACCGTTCGGCGATTTTCCATCATTCGGCAGCGCAACGGAACGCGGCCCAGGCGACCATGGACCGGATCACCGCCGAAGGCATTTGGGCGAAGCCGCTGGTAACCGAACTCGTGCCGCTGGGTGACTACTACAAGGCGGAGGACTACCATCAGGACTACTACGCGAACCATCCCTACCAGGGATATTGCAGGGCGGTGGTCGAACCCAAGGTTGCCAAGTTCCGCAAGCAGTTTGCCCACAAGCTCACCGCTGTCAGCGCCGCCTGAGCCGTTGCCCACACCAACCGGCTCTGGTCCAAAAGCTGTCGAATGACAACATCGTGATGGACCTGCCGGGCCCCGCATCGGGCCGGGTTGAGGCCGGCCACGTCCTGTTGTTGGGGACGCCGGGCTCCTACCGGCTCCGACCGTTCCTGGATGCCGCCGCACAGTTGGGAGTTCGTGCATCGACAGCCGTCGACATGCCGTGGGAACTGGCGGGCGACGGCAGGCACGGCCATGGGTTTCCATTTGCCCAGATTGAACCCTGTGTGGATTTCATCGGGGGGCTACACCGAACACGCCCATTGAACGCCATCCTGGCAGTGGACGACAGCGGTTCCCTGTTGGCCGCGGCGGCATCATTGGAACTGGGCCTCCCACACAACTCCCCCGAGGCGGCGCTGGCGGCCAGCGACAAGCACCGCATGCGGCGGGTGCTCGCCGAGAGCGGCCTGAACTGTCCACGGTTCCGGCTTGTGACAGCGGACATGGATCCGCTGGACGCGGCCGCCGACGTGGGCTACCCGCTGATCATCAAACCACTCGGAGCCAACGGTTCCCAGGGAGTGATGCGCATCGACAACCCGGAGGCGTTGCCCAAGGCGGTGGCTCGGCTCACTGCCATCATCGGCGGTGATCCCGGCCAACTCCGACCCGATTTCTTGATGGAGAGCTACATTCCGGGTGTTGAAGTGGCCGTAGAGGCGCTGGCCCACGGATCCGCACTGACGGTTCTGGCCATCTTCGACAAACCCGATCCCCTGGTGGGCCCCTTCTTCGAGGAAACCATTTATGTAACGCCGTCGCGAATGGCTGCCGATGCGCAGGAGGCAGTGCACTGGTCCACCCAACGGGCCGCAGCGGCATTGGGGTTGGGATTTGGGCCGATCCACGCCGAAATGCGGATCAACGATGCCGGGGTTTGGATTCTGGAACTGGCCGGCAGGTCCATCGGCGGACTCTGCTCGCGCACGCTACGCTTTGAGGCAGGTGTGTCCCTTGAGGCGTTGATATTGCAACAGGCCTGTGGCCTGCCGCTGTCACTGCACCGGAATCGCGACACCGCCCAAGGGGTCATGATGATTCCCATTCCCGAATCCGGGATTTTGTACGCGGTGGACGGAGTCTGCAATGCCGAAGCCGTCAATTTGGTGAACGACGTGGAAATCACCGCCCGGCCAGGTACCAGCCTGCGGGCCCTGCCGGAAGGAAACAGCTATCTGGGTTTCATCTTCGCCAGCGGCCCGGATCCCGCATCCGTAGAGCAGGCCCTGCGCGACTCCCATGCATGTCTGGACATTCGCATCGAACCGGAATTCCCACTGGCGGCAGGCTAAGCCGCGGGTTCGACAGTCCGGACGGATTGGACGCCAACGAATTCCCAAACAGGGGTTGGGACCAGTGCCTGCCGCCCGGCCGGCGCGTGAATTGGGGCGCGGGGGTCAGCGAACCGAAAGCCGACTAGAAAGGCGAGCCTTTGGACTGCTGTGGGATTCCCGAGCCGGGCACGCCTTCGGGCGTCCAACCTTCCGGCATCGGAGCATCCGGACCGAAGAAGAAGTCCTCCATCTGCAACATCAGGAAGTCGTGCGCCTTGGGGTCGCCAAGGCTCAGCCCGTAGTGGTTGATCAGGATCACCGACTGGGTCATCCACATCTGCCAGGCATCCTTCGAAATCTCATTGTAGATGCGCGTTCCGATCTCCGACTTGTAGGGCGGTTTGTCCAACCCCTCCAACTCGCGGTTGAGCTTGACGCAATGCACCATGCGGGCCATGGACCACCTTCCCTGGATTTACGAACAACTTGCTGTGGCTGCCAGGACGAAAAAGCCGCTGATCGGGCTCGAACCGATGACCTACGCTTTACGAGAGCGTCGCTCTACCAACTGAGCTACAGCGGCGAAATGATCGCCTGTCCGGCGATTATACCCGGGTCACGTACCGTCCGTCGCGGGTGTCCACCCGAATGGTGTCGCCTTCCTTGACGAACATGGGAACCTGGAGCTTCAGTCCCGATTCCAGTTCCACGGCCTTGGTCGGGTTGTTGGCAGTGTCGCCTGCCACCGCCATTTCAGCCCATGTAACCTGCAAGTCCACGGTCGTCGGGAGGGTCACGCCCAAAGCCTCCTCGCCGTAGAACTCGACCTCCAGGGTCTGGTTGTCGGACAGGTAGTTCAAGGCCTCACCAAGGATCTCCTGTGTCAGGGACACCTGGTCGTAGGTATTGGTGTCCATGAACACGTACTGGTCGCCTTCGGGATAGAGGTACTCCATGGTACGGCCTTCCAGCCGCACGTCCTCGACCTTGGCACCATTGTTGAAGGTCTTTTCGACCAGGGAGCCAGTCCGCACGTTGCGAACCTTCAGCCGGATGGTAGCGCCACCCCGGGCCATCTTGATGTGATGGAACTCCATCACGCGCCAGAGGACATCGCCCTCCACGAAGATATTGCCCTTGCGCAGGCTGGTCACGTCCGCCATGTTGGTCCCGCCGCTATTGACTTGCTCACCCATGAAATCCTATGTCCGGGTGCCGCGCGCTGTCAAAATTCTTGGCAATCGCGTTCGGCGACCTGTCTACAGCACCAGGCACCGGCCACCACCAAACGCGTGGATAATCCTGGCTTGCCCTGAGGCCTGAGGCCATTCGAAGCGACGAGGTTGCGCAGCCGACGGCAGTTGGCAACTCAATGCTCCTGTGACCTGACACGGGCGGGAACCGAAATTGGATCCGAACCCATGTCGCAGAATGTGATAATCGCGGAAAGGGTTTCGCTGCAGCTTGATAGATGTCATAACTCAACCACATTACAGTACGGCCATCTTTGGTATGCGTGGCATGTTCCACGCTGCTCTGCTGATTTGGGCAGGGAGCTTGGAATAGCCAAACTACGCGAGATGAACGTGCCCCATCCGAAACGTGTGGCTCCCTGTGAAATCAATTGGTCCGCGCGCGAGCCCGGACGACTGGGTGCGACCGTGTACATCCAATTTGGCTTTTGGTCCATGCCCAAGCCAAGGTCATGCAGATGATCGCGCAGCTTCTGCCAGCGACCAAGTCTCTGTTCCGTGGATTCCTCCGAGGCACGCATGCGGTTCGAAGGTCCTACCAACTACCTCACGATGGTGAGGTGTCGCGCAGGGACGGAGAACGATCGGCATCGGATGCGCGTCCCTCCGGCTCGACGAGCAAGGATCGCCAGGATTGCGGGTCACGGACGATGGCGGCCGCTATTTCCTTGGCATCTTCGGGCATGCCGGTCTGCTCCCAGTACTCGCCAAGGCCAGCCACCACATCCCTGCGCATGTCCTGCGGGAGCAGCAGTTCGAGCATGTCCAACACCGTAGCCATGCGCAGTTGGCCTTCATGATCCTGCCAGTTGCCGTTTGTATTCCGGCACTGGAACACGGGCACATCGCCGTCCACCGGGGCATCAATGATGCGCATGTCCGTGCCGCAGGCGGTAAGAGTAGTCCCCCGGTCAACCATGCGGTATGCGGATTCCTTGTCGTCCAGGCGGAACAGCCACATGCACGGCGCATCGCTGAATTCGCCCGAGTCGACAATGATGTACTCGGGGATTCCCAAGGCTGCGTACAGTTTCAGGTTGTCATCGAAGTCCTTGCGGTCATTGGTGCGGGACAGGACTTCAAACACGAGTTCAGGAGCCGGGTCCCCCCTGTCCAGGCGGATGATGCGTTTCGCAACGGTGCGCTCCCGCGCTTCGCGGAGGGTCCAGGACTCCGGCATCACCGCCACGTCGGGGGCTCTCCGTGTGCGCGGTTCCCCGCTTGCGGTTAATTGCTCCAAGTCTTCGCTCACCTCATCCGGATAGTGCAGGTCCGGTTCGCGGCACACCCTGTGCCCCAGCACCAGGCAGAGCGTACGCACCATCAGGTGAACAAGCCAGCTGCGGAAGCTGCCGTGAGGCATGACGAGCACCCCTTCGTCGCTGTATCGGTAGAGGCGAACGCCATCCTCCTGGTAGTCCGCATCCGTGGTCCAATCCGCCTCGTACTCGTGTCCGGGGTCGTAGTGGAATTCGGGGCCGTAGTGCGAAAGCCGTTGCAGGTGTTCCTGCCATGTCCGCAGCACTTGCAGGCGCGCCTGTGTGCGCCACGCACGGGCCGGATAGGGCACGGCGGTCTGTGCTCCCGGCCAGGCAGACGGAGCCAGGCTCCAGTGCTTTGGCGCGTCCCGCGCGGTCGCAGGTGCGGCCGGCTCGCGCCCTTCGTGGATCAGGGCCTGGGCTTTTGACATGACGGACAACCTCCCGTTGCGATTCTACGCCATCACAGAGGCGTCATTGGCCGGAGAGTGGATCGAGTGAACCTGACCGGACGCAGCGGCGCGGACCGCGCCGCATCCGGGGTGGTCGCGCGTCCGTGCACCGGATCCTGTGCATGGCTGCCCGGACCGCTATCCGTAGCAACCCCGTCGGCCGCGCGCTTTCGACACGCGGCGATGTGCAAAGGACAAGCCCGGAAAGGTGGCTCTCGTGGCCATCAGGCACAAGCTGCTCACCTCCCTGAACGCCGTGATGCAGGTCCGGGTTCCTTGGTGCACGGGAACCCTTGTCAACCGCGATCCATACTTGACATTGAACACAGTGGCTGGCCTGATCAGACACGCCCGGCAGGCGCGCGGCTTGACGCCGGACTGCACGTTTGCACAGGCCGTCAGCCAAGCACCTGCAGTGCCGCCTTCAGGCGATCCTCGATTGCTTCGACATCTTCCGGAACCTGGGCCACGGCCTGACTGGCCTGCGCGACGGGAAATCCCATGTCCACGAGAAGCTGAACCAGTTCCCGATCGGGGGCCGCGGCGGGGGCCGGCATCTCCGCGTCAACCACCAGGTCCTCCACGCGATCCTTAAGTTCCAGAATGATCTTCTGGGCCGTGCGCCGACCGATGCCGGGGGCCTGCGCAATCATCTGGGGGCTGTCCGACAGGATCGCCTGCACCAGTTCCGCGGGACCAAGCGCACCCAGGAGGCTGCAGGCTGCCCGCGGCCCCACCCCGCTGACCCTAATCAGCCTCTGAAACACCCTCAGCTCCCCTTCGTTTGGGAAACCGTACAGGCTTAGCTCCTCGGCCCGCACGTGGAGGTAGGTGTGCAGGACCACCTCGCTGCCGGCTGCCAGGCCTGACAGGTGGATCTGGGGCACGTTGATTTCCAGCACCAGATCCGGAAGCGAGGCCAGGGCAATGTGCACACTGTTGTCGTCGGCTCCGACCACCGTTCCCGCACACCGCCTGATCATCAAGCCGGATCCCCTGTCTGCTGGAACACTACCGTCCGGAACTTCTGACGGTACAGGTGGCAGAGCGCCACCGCCAACCCGTCCGCCGCGTCGTCCGGGCGGGGAACCGCATCAAGGCCCAGAGTCAACCGGACCATCTGTTGCATCTGCTGCTTGTCGGCCCGGCCCGTCCCGGTCAGCTGCTGCTTGACCTGGGCCGGCGCATACAGCGACACCTTCATCCCGCGACCGGCCGCGTTGGACATGACCACACCGCAAACGCAGCCCACTGCAAACGCCGTCGGACTGTTGCTGCCGAAGGTGAGTTGCTCCATGGCCACGGCCTCGGGACGGTGTTCGTCCAGCAGGCCGCCAATGTCCGAGTTGATTTCCTGCAGCCGTTCTTCCAGATCCCAGTCCGCCGGCGTCGTGATCACTCCGCAGTCCACGAATCCGAGCGAACGGTCCGGCCGCTCCCGCACCAGACCGTAGCCCAACCGGGCAATGCCGGGGTCAATGCCAAGAACCAGGGACATGCATCGGTCCTAGCCGGCCATCTCCGCGAGGACTTCCGGGTTGAGCGCCAGGTTGTGGAACACCTGCTTGACATCGTCCAGGTCCTCCAGCGCCTCCACCATGCGCAGAACCGTCATGGCATCGCCCGGAGCCAGGTCGATGGACTGGTTGGGGTGCATGATCAGCTCGACGGACCGAACGGGAAGACCGGCTTGGCGCAGGTTGTCCGCGGTCTGCGCCAACTCGGTGTCCTCCGTGTAGATCTCGAACGTACCGTCATCCTCCTCGATGTCCTCGGCACCGGCCTCCAATGCCTCCATGAACACGTCCTCGCCATCAAGTTCCGCCTCCCCTGCGTCCGCTTCAACCAATATGAGGCCGCGACGCGTGAACTGCCAGGCCACGGCGTTGGGCTCGGCCAGAGCCGAATTGGCCCGGTTGAAGACCCGTCGCACCTCGGCGATGGTCCGATTGCGGTTGTCGCTCAAACACTCGATCAGCAACGCCACGCCGTGGGGGGCATAGCCCTCGTAGGTTACTTCCTCGTACTGGGCGGCGTCCTTGTCCTTGCCGGCGCCGCGGCGGATGGCGCGGTCGATTGTGTCCCGCGGCATGTTCTCCGCCCGCGCCCGTTCCACCGCCAGACGCAGTGTGAAGTTGGCATCGGGATCGTCGCCCGCGCGTGCCGCCACCTGGATTTCGCGCGTCAGGCGCGTGAAGATTTTGCCGCGCGCGGCGTCCACGGCACCCTTGCGGCGCTTGATGTTCGCCCACTTGGAATGTCCGGCCATAGTCAACCATCCTGGTCTGGGCGCAGGCGCCTGCTGCGCGGACAACGGCCCCCTGCGCGAAACAATGGAACGCTAGTCGTCGGCATCACCGCCAACGTCGAGCAATTGGGCCACCTCATCCCGCAGGGAGGCGTCCGGATATTCCACGGCCGCCTCGACAAACCGGCGGAACAACGGATGCGGTTCCGTCGGTCGGCTCTGGAATTCCGGATGGAACTGGCAGCCAACCATGAAGGAATGGCCTTCCAGTTCCGCAATTTCAACCAGTCGGCCGTCCGGCGACTGGCCCGACAATCTCAGGCCCGCCTCCTCGAGCGGCTCCCGAAACTTGTTGTTGAACTCGTAGCGGTGGCGGTGGCGTTCGGTGATGTTGGGCCCCAACCCCAGGCGCGCATAGGCGTCGGCGGCAATGGACCCCTCCTCCAAGCGACACGGGTAGCTGCCCCGCCGCATGGTTCCGCCCTTGTCGACCACGGAGACCTGATCCGGCATAAGGTCGATGACGGGGTGCGCAGTGAGCGGATCGAATTCGGTGCTGTTGGCCTGAGGGGCGTCGAGCGCATCGCGCGCCAGTTCCAGGCACATCACCTGCATGCCAAGACACAAACCCAGATACGGAACCTGGTTGCGCCGGGCATAGGCGGCCGCAGCCACCTTGCCCTCAATGCCCCGCGGGCCGAAACCACCCGGCACCACAATGCCGTCCAGGCCCTCCAGGTACGTCGCGGGATCCGCCTCCTCCAGCAGTTCGGAGTTGATCCACCTGAGATCAAGCCGGCGGCCCAGGTCCGCGCATGAATGATCCAGCGCCTCCTTGACGCTGATGTAGGCATCCTCCAGGGACACGTACTTGCCGACGATGCCGATCGTCACCGGCGGATGGTCCCCCGTGCTGGCATCCACGTAGGTTCGCAGATGTTCCAATTCGCCGCTGGGAGCCCGGTACTGACGCAACCGGAAGTGATCGGCTATCCACCGACCCAGCCCCGCTTGCTCCAGCGCCAACGGGACGCTGTAGTGGGTTGATGCCGTTTCCAGAGGAATCACCGCGCCGCGGGCTACATCGCAGTGCAGCGCCACCTTGTCCATCAGTTCGGCCGGTATCGGCCAATCGCTGCGCAACACGATAACGTCGGGCGGTTGGCCGTTGCTGCGCAGCGTCCTCACGCTGTGCTGCGTGGGCTTGGTTTTGAGTTCCTTGGAGGATTGCAGGTACGGAAGCAGCGTCACGTGCACGAACAACGAGTTCGACGGTCCGATCTCGCTGTACATCTGGCGAATGGCCTCCAGGAACGGCAGCCCCTCAATGTCGCCGACGGTACCGCCGATCTCGATCAAGGCCACGTCCGGATCGTCGTCGCGGAACGAATCGCGAATGGCCGCCTTGATCTGGTCCGTTACGTGCGGCACCACCTGGATGGTTCCGCCCAGATACTTGGCGCCGCTCCGCTCGTCGCTGATCAGATCAGCGTAAATCTCTCCACTGGTCACATTGCTCAGGGACGACAAACCACTGCCGATGAAGCGTTCATAGTGGCCCAGATCGAGATCCGTCTCCGCACCTTCACTGGTGACGAACACCTCGCCGTGCTGGTACGGCGACATGGTTCCGGGATCGACGTTCAGGTAGGGATCCAGTTTCAGGGCGCCCACGCTCAGGCCCCGGCTGCGCATCAGCACTCCGATTGAGGCCGCGACCACACCCTTGCCGATGCCGGACACGACGCCGCCTGTCACAAAAATGTACTTGGTCATGTCAAGTGGTTTCCTCGCGGGTTCGCGGTGCGGCAGGTGCAGTAATTTCATGCCCGGACGGCCACGACGAAGGCGAGCACCCACGGACCGTCATGGGACAAACTGATCGACCATGTGTCCACCCCGCGCGCCTCGGCCACGGCCCGGGCATGGTCGCTGAGGCGGAGGCCCGGTTCACCGGTAACCTGATCGCGCAGGATTTCGATGTCCTGCCACGCCACTCCGGACCGCCACAACCCCGTGCCAAGCACTTTCGATACCGCTTCCTTAAGGGCAAAACAGCCAGCCAGCGATTGTACACTGTGACCGCACTGCTCGCGTTCCAAGGGAGTGAAGACCCGGTTCAGGAAACGCTCGCCAAACCTGTCGCGGACCCTCGCAAACCGTTCCAGGCTGAGCAGGTCGACCCCAGTCCTAAGCACGCTGTCCGGCCTCCCGCCCCCATGCCTGGCCGCGGCCAGTGCCGCGAAAGACGAAACCCAGTTTCCGCATGGCCTCCGGATCGCAGACGCCGCGCCCGTCCAGCAGAATTCGACCTCGCATAATCGACGCCATGCGCTTCATGTCCAAGTGCCGGAACTCGTTCCACTCGGTGCAAATCACGAGGACATCGGCGCCCTCGGCCAGTTCCCACGCGTTGCGGGCCGGGACCAAGTCCGGCAGGAGTGCCAAGGCCTTGTTCAGGGCAGCCGGGTCGTATGCCCTGACCGTGCAGCCCGCGCGTTGCAACTCCCTGGCGATGTCCATCGCCGGTGCTTCGCGCAGGTCGTCGGTGCCCGGTTTGAAGGCCAGGCCGAGCAGGCCAATCTCGGCCCCGCGCATGCAGTCTCCCAACAACTCCTGCACTTGGTCCAGCACCCACGCGCGGGCCGAACGGTTGATGGACAGGACCGCGTCGGGCAATGCCGTGTCGATTCCATAGCTGCAGCCCAGATGCCTGAGTGCCCGCAGGTCCTTGGGAATACAACTGCCACCGAAACCGAGCCCCGGAGACAGAGAACCGTCGCCGATGCGACTGTCCAGGGCCATGCCCCGCGCCACTTCCTGAACGTCCACCCCTGTGGCTTCGCACAGCCGGGCAATGTGATTGATGAAGCTGATGCGCGTGGCCAGGTAGGCATTGCTGGCGAACTTGATCAACTCTGCGGTTCGCAAATCCGTAAACACAAACGGCGCTTCCATGGGCTTGTGGAGCTCCGCCACCCGATGGGCCACATCCGGCAAAGGGCAGCCAATCACGATGCGGTCCGGATACATGAAGTCCTGGACCGCCGAGCCCTCTCGCAGAAACTCCGGACAGCTGGCCACCGACACCGGACTGCCGGCAAGCTTGCCCGAAGCCAGCCGCTCTTCAACCCATTCGCCGGTCCCAACGGGCACTGTGCTCTTGTTGACCAGGACCACCTGATGCGTTACGGACGCCGCGATCGAGGTAACCGCCGCTTCCACGCGCCGCATGTCGGGACGTCCATCGGCCAGCGGCGGTGTGTCCACACACAGGAAGATGAACTGTGACCCCGCCAGTCCCTCTCGATAATCGGTGGTGAAGAACAAGCGCTCGGCTGCGGTGTTGCGCGCGACCAACTCCTGCAAACCGGGCTCCCAAATGGGCACCTTCCCGGACTTCAGGGCGGCAACCTTGGCTTCGTCAATGTCGACGCAGACGACCCGGTTGCCTAGGTCGGCGAAACAGGCCGCCGCCACCAACCCGAGGTAACCGGTCCCGACAACGGAAATTCGGACCATCAGCTCAATACCAAGCCGGTGACGGACCGTCCCGTTGCCGGCTGTGAATCAGGTGCGCGGACGTTGACGCAGTTCAATCCCCTGGGAGACAACCCGCGTCTGCCCATCCGACCCGGAAACCCGCCAACCCGCGCGGCGGATCAGGAAGCGGCTTCCGGTTTTACGGCCGGGGAGACAGCGGCCCCCAAGGTCTTCTCAATAGCCATGATATGGGCGCAGACAAACGTTCTCAGGAACTCTTCGCAGTCGCACTTCCACACGTGATTTTCGTATTCGATCACGTGATTGGAGTGTTCGCCCTCAAACGTGCATCTTAGCGATTCCACGCGAATTCGCTCATCACGCTCCTCAAAGTACTGTCGGGCCTTGATGATGCGACTTTCGGCGGAGTACATGGACTGGAATTCTCCTAACTGGGAAGCGCAGACTGTGGACAACGCAGGCATTCAGCCGCCGCGCTTGCGGGGAGTGTATGCAACCCCAAGGCGGGGAGTCAAGTCGCTTGGCGGTGACCGGTCGAACCCAGGGATTGAACGCCGCGGGACTTGGGTACACTGCGTAGGCAAACATGCCGAGGCTACTCCCACCCGCCGTGCACCATGCACTGGGGGTGGACACCGGACTCGACCCGGATCACAGCGATATAATGTCCTGCATTGCCAATGACCCGCCGCTCTATCCCCGCCATAGACTGACCATCCGTTGCCACCGGCTACAGCTCCGGTCTCGTGACGGAGTTGCCCGTTCCGGCAAGGGGACCCGTCAAGGTCCCCGGGTCCGGCCGGCAGTTTCGACATGGCGCCGTCCAGGCCGGCCTCCTCCACCCACGACTCCCCCAACCCCACGGACCCTCCCGCATGTTCAAGGAATTCTTTGACGGTTCGCTTCGCGCGGTCTCCACCGTCGTGCTGGTCCTGCTGGCAGCGACCGTCCTGATCCTCCCGCCGTTCAACCTTCCGGCTCGCCTGGGCCTGGAACTGGGACTTCCCGACCTCGGAGACAACCGGGCGCACATCGACTCGCAGGGAGGCCTGACCACCGATGAGACCAGGGGCATCGCCGTAATCTTCCTGCCGGAGGACATGACCGCCGATGCCAGTGTGGTCCTCACCGGTATCCCCATGGACAATCTGGGAAACATGCGGGGCGATGCCGCCCGGTTCCAGGCAGGAGTGGACGCGCTGGGCATGGTCGGCCTCAAGGCCAAGAGCAGTCTTTTCCTGATTGACTTCCGGGGCAGTGACAGCCAACGCGCCACCATCCAGATGCCAATTCCGGAAGCGATCACGGCCTTTGAACGGCTCAAGCTGGTCACGTGGAGGGATGGTCGTTGGCAGACGGTGCCATCAACGATCGTGCGGTCGGCGCTGCAAATCGAATCCCGGTTGGGCCATGTGCCCGACAACCTCTTGCTGGTGCAGGACGACATTTCACTGCTTCCGGACCTGACGCTGTTGATGGATGCCGACCAGTTGCCGGCACCTGGCACCGCCCATGAAGTGGTCGATCGGGTCGGGGTTGCGTTCAGCACGCTGAGGGGAGACGGCGGCTTGGAAGGCGAGATTGCACCGATTGATACATCCTCCAAACCGGTCCTGCTCGGCATCAGCAACACGGAAGCCAACGGTACCGTGCGGGCCGACCTTCTCATCAACATGCTTTCCAGTGGCGGCCAGTTGCAGAACCAGTCCATCTCCATTCTCGATGCGGTCAGGGAGTTTGGTTTCCACGGGGTGTACCTGAACTATGGAGGCCTTTCCCTGCAGCCCGGGGCCGGCCCCAACTTCACGGCGTTCGCAGCCGGGCTGGCGGCCGAGTTGAAGGCGGACGACCCCACCCGCAGGCTGATTGTCCAGGTGGAACGCCCGCGGCAGGTCTCGGAAGCCGAATGGGACACACTGGGCTACGATTGGGCCGGACTGGCCGAATTCGCCGACCAAGTCGTGGTCCCGGCACCGCTGGCGCCGGAGGACTTCAGACCCGGCTCCTATCCCTTTGAATCGCTGCTGATGTACGCGACCGGTCGCATTCCAAGATCCAAGCTGACCATTGCGCTGCACGCCGACTCCGTGGGGGTGTCCGACACGCAACTGGCGATGATGCCGTTTTCGTCCGCCATAGGCCTGATGAAGGGCTCGCTGGCGGTCGATGCAGTCGGCGACAACCTGATGATGCAGTTGGACCGCAGCACCTTCGTGGAGGAGCTGCGCTATGACCCCATCCTGCATCAGTACACGCTTACCACCAGGGGCGGTTCCCGGAAAGTGTATGTGGGAGACGCCACGGCCTTGCGCGCCAAGCTCGGGATCCTGGTCAGGCACAACATCTCGAACGTGGTCCTGGACGTATCGAACAACCTGGACCTCGACCCGGCGGTTTGGGACGCCGTGGCCGAGTTCAAGGCGGACCAATCCGAATTGGTGGCGTCCCCTGCCGAGTACCGGGTGGAGTTCAACATCTCGCTCGCCGGCGAGGACAAGGCGCACCTTTGGGCGCCGATCGAGGAAACCAGCAAGGCATTCCCGTTGGAGGAGACCGGTACCTATCAGGTGGAAGCCTTCCTTGAAATCGACGGCCAGCGGTTTCCCGGCACCGACACCAGGACCGTGACCGTTGCAAGTCTGACGGAGCCGACCGCGCAAACGCTGGACAAGCCCATTTTGGTGCCGGGACCGGGATCGACAATTCAGGCACACCGGCTGCCAAGCCCCACCTCCAATGTCGTGGAGGACAACCTCACAAAGGGCGCGACCTACGAAATCATCGGCCGCAACAGGGAAGCCACTTGGCTGCAGATCGAGGACGAATCCGGCCCGGTCGGGTGGGTAAACGCTCCTGCCAACAGCGAGTGGATTCAGGGTGGGCAACTCCTCAACCGCCTGCCGGTCATTTCCATTTCGCCCGAACCAATCCAACCCAGTCCCGCGGCCAGTCCGCCTTCGTCTGCCAAAGCGCTTTGGGGTTACGGGGTCCAAGCCCACATGCTGGGAGGAACGGACCCGTATGGGAACAACCTTATCGCCCGTTCCATTCTGTCCACCAAACAGATGGGTTTCAATTGGATCAAGCAGCAAGTCAGGTGGGAAGAATTCGAATCCCAGGCGGGAAGCATCAACTTCCAAGAACTGGATTGGATCCGTACGGAAGCCGAAAAACAAGGCATCTCGGTGCTTTTGAGCGTGCTGGCGGCTCCGGGATGGGCCCGCGAAGTCGGGTTCGACGGGAACGTGGTCGGTCCGCCGAGAGACAACGCATTCTTTGCCCGATTCTTGGGAAGTCTGGCGAACCGCTACTGCAATTCGTCCATTCGGGCCATTGAAGTCTGGAACGAACAGAACCTGCACTACGAATGGGGCAACAAGCCCATCAGTGCTCCGGAGTACGTCCAATTGCTCAAGGAAGCTTCGGCCGCCATCCGTGCCGCCTGCCCAAACATGTTGGTGGTCAGCGGCGCGCTGACTCCGGCCGGCAACAACCGGAGGGCGGACGGCTTCGTCCTGGCAGTTGACGACCTTGAATACCTGAAGGAAATGATCCGACTGGGCATGCTTAACTACGTGGATGCCGTGGGCGCACACCCCAGTGGCTTCAACGTTCCGCCCCAAGCCACTGTGCGGGACTATTGTTCGGTCATTGCGGGCACGGGCATGGCGAACTTCGACGCGGGGTGTCACAACAACTCCCCCCATCGTTCATTCAGTTTCCGGAGCACCATGGAAGAGTACAGGGCGGCAGTGGCGGCGGTGAATCCGGCCATCCCGATCTGGCCCACCGAGTTCGGTTGGGCGGTTTCTCCACCGCCGGGCAATCCGGCATACAGAGACACCTACCTGTTTGCCTTGGACAATTCCTACCAAGAGCAGGCCGCCTGGACGGTCCAGGCCTATCAAATGATGGAGGGCTGGGGCTGGGTGGCGGCACCCATCCTGTGGAACCTGAACTTCCGTGTCATTGCCCAGGGAACCGAACGGGAACAATGGGGTATCGTGAACCCCGATTGGAGCCCGTTGCCGGTCTACAACAGCCTCAAGGCAATGACCAAGTGATGCTTGGAAGTTGCCGGTCCCGACCCTGCTCACGAAACCAATTCACTGTCGCTCCCGGGAGATTCCCTTGAAGACCTCGTCCCCGCCCAATCGCCCCGTTGTCCTGTGCCTGTCTCTGCTACTGGCAGTATTCCTGGCCGCTTGCCGCGACGGCGATCGTGACTCCGTGCCGCCTACGGCGACACCGGTACAGGAGGCGGCACAACCCGATGAACCCACCCCCTCCCCACCGGAAAAGCCGACCGCGCAGCCGACACCAACGCCGGTCCCATTCAGTGTGCTCACAACGACCCGGTTTGCCGTCCGGGCAGTTGAAGGTCCGGATTACCTTTACCGCATGGTGCACCGGCTGCCGGGCCAGGCACAGGTCAGGGTAACCGCGCAAAACAGCAGCGGCAATTGGCTCAGGGTGGATCTCGACGGCACGTCGGCCTGGATCGCACGCTGGGCCCTGGAGCCACAGGCCGGTTTCAGGGAACTGCCCCAGGCCTCCGCCGACATCCCACAACCGTCAACATTGGAGCGCGGCCCCATGCCGGACGCCCCACCGCCCATCGAATTCGGATACGGCACCCAGGCCCACATGATCGGCGTGGATGTCGATCACATCATGTGGGCGACGCGGGACCTCGGTTTCAACTGGCTGAAGCAGCAGATTCGCTGGAACATCACCGAACCGGAACAGGGCAGCTACAACTGGCGGGATCTGGATTTGCTCGTGAGCCGCGCCACCTACAGCGACGTGGCCCTCCTTTTCAGCGTGGTGACCAC